>JBMOJS010000384.1:0-1765 GCA_049315665.1 Pseudobdellovibrionaceae bacterium
TTGGTTGATGGTGTTTCAGTTGGTAGCGGCAACTTAGCACCTTTGGTTACATTGTCTAACTTGTCTGAACTAATATCAAGACCATTTAGAGCCTTAGACGCACTTACACGAAGTCCAGGCGCAAACCAATACACTCCTGTTAATACGATACCTAATCCTACAACTAATATTAAAGCCTCAGCTAAAGTTGTAAATTTCTGTGTTTTAAAAATTTTTCCCATTGTTTTTTTTTTTATGTTATTTTTTTTTTGTTGAGTACAAATGTACAAAATATTTTTTAATTACCAAATTTTATTTTCTTTTTTTTTTGTTAAAAAAAAAGGTGCTTTAGAGCACCTTTTAATTTTATTTTTAGAATAAGTCACCGAAACCACTTTTTCTTTTATCAGATTCAGTTAACTGATAATCTGGATTAGCGTATTTCTTAGGGTCAACTACTAAATCATCACCAACCTTAATCTTATCAGCAATCAAATTCAAGTTTGCGTATAATTCATCAGAATCCAATGAATAGTTACTTGTAAGTGTTTCGATGTCTTTTAAGTTACCAGCTGTAATAGCTATATCGGCAGAGATTGTGGATGTAATCACATCTAAAGCATAATCAAATTCCCAACCTTTGGTGAAGCCTAAGGCTGATTTAGCAGCAGTAGTTGCGGCATTAGATTTTTGACTAAACTCGTAATCTTTTTTCAACATATCAACGGTAGCATCGAAGTCGGAAACTTTAATTTCCATTGCGGTTTCAACTATTGATAATTTTTGGTTCATTTTTTTCATAATTACGGCACGAGTACCATATTTTTCAACGAAGTCTTTTGCTTGTGATGTTTTGTTACTCACCCTTTGTGCCTCAGCAAGTAGTTTTTGAAAATCGTTTGCTAATGAAACATATTCATCTTCAGCTTTACCAGCGGCACCCATTTTTGCAACAATTTCATCCATCTTAGCTTTAGTAGCTGCGGCTTTACCTTGTAGTGTCAAGATTTTAGTTTGACCACCTTCGGCTTCTTTTTTAGATTTTTCAGCTTCAATTTCCATTTCTTGTTTTAATTGGGAAATATTGCTTTTTGCAACACGGAACGTTTGTTGATTTTTAATCATTTTGGTACGTTCAATTTCCAATTGACCAAAAGGGTCATGTTTAATAAACAACTTATGTAAATTACGTGTAAGTAATCTAATTCCTCTAACAATTGCTGGTGCCATTATAATCCCAGCAACTATTAACACACCAGTTGCGGCAACGGCTAAAAATTGTCCGATAGCTTGGAATATTGGTGGTAGAACATAAGTCCATGTTGCCCAAGCAACGGCACCGAAGATTCCTAATTTAAGAAACCAAAATAGATTTTTTTCACCTTTTCTAAAGGTATCTACTCTAGTGGCAATTTGGTTTTGGCCAAAATGTTTTAGAATTGGTAATTCACCAATAGATACATTCAAAGTGTCTAATTTGGTTTTAGTTTGTGTCTGTGTATTCATTGTTTTTATTTTATTTGTTTTTATTTTAAATGAGTTAATAAACCGTTTTGAACAGTTTTAATTGAATTGATTACTTCGTTTTTAGCCGAATCATTAGCTGATAATTTGCTTTCTATCTCACTAATTTGTGGGTTGTATTTTGAATCAACCAAATTAAGCTTATTACGTCTATCTTGTATTTGTACTTTTAAAGCTTCCATTTGTTGTTCCATCATAGCCAACTCATTGGTTAGGTTTTGGGATTCAGAAGTTCTTTGTGTGGTAATTTGAGCCTTTTTCT
>JBMOJS010000139.1:0-7743 GCA_049315665.1 Pseudobdellovibrionaceae bacterium
CGATGTGGCTGAGTTGTTAAAGATTAAGCAGTATGTTTTACGTTATTGGGAAACTGAGTTTGATATTTTAAAACCCAAAAAAGCGGCCAACAATCAGCGCATGTACACGCGTAAAGATGTAGAAAATGCTTTTTTGATTCGCAAGCTTTTACATCGCGATCGTTTTTCGATTGAAGGCGCACGTCATGTGATGCGCGAATTGAAAGCTCAAGTTAAAAAAGAAAAAGGCTATCAAAAAGTCTATAATCGTTTGGAGTCTGTTCACGATCAAGTGGAAGATTTGTTGCTGGATCTTCGCCGCTTGCGCGTGTTATTTAAGTAATACCCTATATAAACAAATACCTATATATCTGCGAGTCCGAGTGCTTGTTTTTTGGTAAATCGCCGTATTTTTTACGATTTTTGTGGATTTTGTGTTTTAAATTGGGCGAAAGTCTAGGCCTATCTTCCTTGGTTTATATGAGTTTAAATCCGATTGTTCTACCATGAGTGATCAAAATGTAAATACCCAGCAACTGCACTTCAATAGTAAAAAGTATATTCTTGCGGGTTGGATGGTTTTATTTTTATGGGCCCCTTGGTCTGTGATCAATACTTTGTTCTTTAAAGCCATTGATCCGGCTTGGTTTCGTTTTAGCGTCGCGATATCTATGGTCGTGTTTTTTTCGCTTTATACTAAATCAAAAAAATTCAATCCTCGCACGGCAGAAAATATCTTGGCCTTAGTTTGTATTATCGGCGGCATTCATATTATTTATTTGTGCTCGGTCAATGATTATCGAATTTTATTTGTTGCTGGGACTTTTGCATTACAGGTGGTGTACACGTTTATTATTGGTTCGATCTTTCATTTCTGTTTGATCAATATTCCGATAATTTTAGCGGTGCCCATTTTAGGTTTATACTACAATGTGCCGCAAGAGCCTTGGGCCGCTATGCTGTTTCTTTTGACCACAGTCACTGTTGGGCAAGGTTTGGCTTTGCACCAAAAAATTAAAAATCAAAATCAATTGTTAGAGTCTATGCAAAAGCTGGGGGATTCAGAAAAAGCCCGTCTTCAAAGTGCAAAGATGGCCTCTTTGGGCGAGATGGCAGGTGGCATTGCTCACGAAATCAACAATCCAGTGTCGATCATACAAGGCAAAGCGGCCATGATTTCAAGGTGGGTATCGAATCAACAAATGGACCCTGAAAAAATAAAAGCCTCTGCCGATAAAATTGTCGATACCGTGCAAAGAATTGGTAAGATCACCAAGGGTTTGTTGGTTTTTGCCAGGGACTCAGATAGTGATCCATTTAGAAGTGCCGATATTGTTCCGGTGATTGAAAATACCATCGAAATGGTACGGGAAAAAATGACAAAGGCTGGAATAGAAATGATTTTGCAACAGCCTGCCAGTCTAAATTTGGATTGTCGCGAAAGCCAGGTGTCGCAAGTTTTAATGAATTTACTGGGTAACGCTATGGATGCTATTGCTGGCGATACTGAATCCAAAAAATGGATCGAAATTTTATCCAGCCTAGAGGATGAATATTTTATTTTAAGTGTCAAAGACAGTGGGAAGGGTATTCCTGAAGCTGTGGTTGAAAAAATGATGCAGCCCTTTTTTTCCACCAAAGAAGTCAATAAAGGCACGGGCCTTGGATTAAGCACTGCCGAGGGAATTGCCCGTCAGCACAAGGGAAGTTTAACTTACGACGCAGACACAGGCCACACTCGGTTTGTTTTTAAGATACCCTTGCGGCAAGAAGGGGCATTGGCTGTGGATGAGGTGGATAGCGAAATGGCCTCTTCTTCAGCCCAGGTTCAGGCAACACAAGGACGTCCCGGCGGCGGCCGCGGAACTTCTGCGGCCTAAGAGCCCTTGGTTAAAAAATCATAAATCCCTTGCGGGGATATTCCTGGCTGGCCATTGAGTTTTTGATAAGAACTGGGCCAAACCTGGGGATCAAAAAACATGGGTCGCGGCGAAATATTTAAAATCTTTCCGATCAATTCAGAACAATACAGAGCTTCATCATTCCATGAAAAATTAAAATCATAAGGCCGGCCTAAGTATTGGATAAAATCAGCTAGCTTCGGACTGGGTCGATTTTTAATTTGCACCACGCGAACAACTTTTCCCACTTGCGACAGTTCAGTCCAGGGGCTCAGTTTAACGCCCAGTCGTGGGGCGGCATGCAACCACAACCCCGTATCTGCATGATATAAAGCCACATGCGCCAACTCACTGTTGGGCTCTGGCCTCCATAACGAGCCATCAGGATGTTGTATTTCTAAGAAGGCCACAGTTAACGGTACGCTAGAGCGGCCTGGCAAAGCTGGCCATGGATTTGCAAAAGTGAGGCAGGGCCAATAGAAAAGAAGTGCCAAGGCCATAGACTTTATAACTTTTGTACCGGTTCCAATAAATAATTGTCGTATTGACGTTAAAAATTGCAGCCTTGTTTGAAAATTCATTGTCGGCCTCCTGCTTGGTTCCGTAGCAAATTTGATTCTGGAACAAGCAGTAATATTCAGAATTCCTAAATTCAGCAAGTTTTTTGTGCAGTTGATTTTTTGCACAACACGAAGCATACTTAGCGTCAGGTGCTTGATGCATAAAGTGACCTCATAGCTCAAATGGATAGAGCTACGGTTTCCTAAACCGTAGATCCAGGTTCAATTCCCGGTGAGGTCACCATTTTTAATAAAGTTTAGACTTTTTTATCTAGCTTCATGCCAGGAAGTTTGGGGATAGTAATTACCATCCAATCGCCTTCACGTTCGCGGGTCATCCCATCTGAAAAAACAGGAATGGGCAGTTTAAATTCTTCGCGGAAGGTCTGATATTGGTTAGAACTGACTTTTTTCTCTTCGCTTTCAATCTTATCCATGAATTCACGCTGTCCTGATACAATGGCTTTGTTGTCTTTAACAATGACTTTAATATTGTTTTTTTCATGATTGGGAACAAAGGTCTTCAAAACAAAGTGGTCCGAGTTTTCAATCAGCTGACTGCCACGATCTTCAACTTTATAAAAGGGGTCTTCGATCTTATCGGCATATTTACCCATGGACCTAAAAAACTGACCTTTGGTGGTCATCAATTCTTTTTCAAAGCGGTTTTGTTGAATTTTTAATGAAGTGCTATTTTGTTTTTCATTGCCTTGATACTGACTCGTATATTTTTTATTTTGATTTTTAATTTGATTTTCATAAGCTTCTTTTTGTCGCGCCAACTTGTTGCTGTACTGATTGTTTTGTTGAGATTCCTGACTTTCCCAGGTTTTTAAATTTTTATTTAAGCGGTTGTTAAAGTCTTTTTCACTCTGTTGAATTTTTTGTTCATGAACTTGCTTTTTTTCGTTTAAAACTTTTTCTCCGTAGTCCTTTTGCTGAATAAATTCTTTTTGCTGTCCTTTACGCACTTTTTCAGCAATCATTTGTTGCCGAATATTCTCTTGCTCCAATTGTTTTTTGTTCAATTGCCTTAGGTTGTCTAAGTTTTCAGTGGTCTGTGCTTGAGTGTTTTGGACTTCTTTATTGTATTTATTTTTTAGTCTTTCAATTTCTTGTTGTGATTGCTGATTTAAAATTTTAACTTTTTCTTGACTGTGTTCAGAGGTTTTTTTGATGTTTTCATTGGCCTGATTTTTTACTGCCATTAGGGTTTTTTGTCTTTTTTCTTGAGTTTCATGGACTTCTTCTTGAAATTTTTCTTCCACTTGATTGATTTGACTTTTAGATTTTTCATAAAGTTTTTTTTGTTTTTCAGCTGCTTTTTCTTGGATGCTCATTTGCCGTTCATGAATATGGTTGATGGCCGCATCATTTTTTTCAACGATGTTGGATTTGCGATTTTCATACTCTTCTTTAAGGGCTTGCAATTCATTGCGCTGTTGTTGGGTTAAGGTTTTCTTTTTTTTTGCATGCTCTGCATGCATGTCTAAAACCTCGGCATTATTGCTTTGTCGTTTTTCTACAGAAGCCGTCATAGCTTGCGATCCCCTTTCCGTCATCTTATCTCAAAATAAGACAATTGAAAATAAGCTCGCAAGAGCTAGACTTTGGAAGGTTTATGGCGCTGGTGGAGGTGCCGCCAAGGTCGGGGGTGGGGCTGGTGGGCGTGGATTGGGGCAGTGCTCTTTAAAATCAGAAGTGCGCCCCTTACAGCGCCAAGTGCTTTGTAAAACAATAACCTCATCTTTATCAACACTGAAGTAGCCAGGATACTGATAGGGATCTAGTGTTGAGTATTCGATTCTAAAAATTTCTGGTGCTGCCAACGGCTTTCCATCCGGGCCTATTTTGCTGGGGGGAGTATTTTTAATAATTTTCAATTCGTAAACTCGGTACTCGGCCCATGTTATAGAACTTATGAACAAAAATAATATTGCACTGAAGATTCGCATAAAAATATATCGGATAATTTAGCAAAGGCTTAAAATCTAAGGCGTCATAAAGTTCACAGCATCACTGATGCCTTCACCTAGGTCCGCTGAAATACTAACCACTTGTACAGAATAAGCAGTTTGTGCTTGCAGGCCAGTGATCTGGATGGATTGTTGTGTACGCAACAAGTTATCCGTGGTGGTGAGTGTGATGCGACCTGTGCTTAAATTGGTGACCTTCAACTGTGCCGTTGCTGGAATATCTGTAGTCCAGGTCACTGTTGCTCCATCCATAAAGACCTCTTCAATTTTAACATTGCTGACCACAGGTTGAGTGCCTGCTGTGCAAGGGTTATAAACTTCTTTTTGTGGGATAAAATAGTTTTTCTTATCCACAACTTTCCAACCGCGGGCCAGCAAATCCAAATAGGCTTTTTGTGGACGTGAGCCATTGTCGGGGTCGAAGAACACATTGTTTCCTGTCGATCCGCAAGCTGAATCTTTGCCGGCAGTGTCACTTTTTCTCCATAACAAAACATTGGCAATATGCATCCGAGGACCTTGATAATATTGAATGATAGAACTTAAGTTGGTTTTATCGTCCATATAGATGGTTTTGTTGCTACAGCCCATTTTGGTTGGATGGTCGCCGTCATTATCTATTAAAACTTCATTTTGTTTATTTGAATTCAAGAAAGTCATTTTACTACCATCATCTGAAAGTAGCGCGAATTCATAGTTTCCAGGGGCATCATCTTCTGAAAGTCGAATCACTGTTTCAAATTTTAATCCAAAATATTCAATCAGTTTTTGCCCTTGGTCATCTTTTAACACGTCTCTGGTCGAGGTCATAAAACCTGTATTAAACAAGCGCGTAGGGACATTCAGATCCATAAAAAATAATTTTTGTTCAGACATTTTTGCTTTAGTCATATAATCATCTGTGCTGTAAAAACGCGGACTATTTTTAGTTTGGTAAAATAGATTTGCAGTCAGCCCACTTTTTAGATGATCACTGCGATTGTCGCCAAATGGATCACACACAGTTTTGGTTAATGGATGTAAATTCACATCCACAGCCATTTTTCCATAAACTCCAGCATCACCTTGAGCAGATTGAATATCATTTCCAGCGGCAGAGGTCTCTTGGCCATTGCCTGCAGATCCGCCACCAGAAGGGGCGCACGCGGCCATCAATAAAACAGAAGCTGTAAGGCTGCTGATTTTAATGAAGCTGATTGTGTGAGTATTCATCTTTGGACTCCTATTAAGACTAAAGTCTTGTGGGGTTCCATAAAAGATTAACTCATTTTTTAGCAAAAACAGAGTAAGTGTTGAGTTTCATTTCAAATTAGAACTCTAAAATTTCGACAAAAATTTGCATAATTCCAAGACAACTAAAAGTGTCGAAATTGCGTTCAAGAAATATTGATATTTTGTTTATATATTTGGCAACAGTTCGCAAGTTTCAAGTTTATGTCTAAATTTTGATCACTTCGTGCGAAGGGTCGAATTGAATCAATGCGGAAATTCGTTATTGGCCCGCACCGTATTTTCAACAATATGAAAATACGCCCTTAAAAGCATCTCATAAGAGGATCGATCCAAAGATTGCAAATAAGACACCTTTTCAAAGTAGGTCTTCTTGCTGACCAGGGCTGTCATGACATCTTGAACATCTTTCATCTTACTCAAGTTAGTTAGGTCACTGTCATCTTTGACATGACGAAAGACATCGGCAATGGCGCGATTGTCGAATAAAATATGCACTCCTAAAGCTGAATGAGCTAGCAAAGACTCCATGTTCTCTAGGCGCTGTTCTACGGTTTTTGAAGGTGTTCCCTTCTGTGACATTTCAGACAAAATCGCCTCCTTGCGATGGTCCTATATATACACAGGCTGAGCAAAAAAATTATATCTGGCAACTAAAAATATTGACGAGGTTAGTCAGTCATTGTGTTTTTATTCTTGAGTCAGAGAAAAAATATTTTGATAATGATGGTCGAGGCTCAATATTGAAATCAACAAAAGCCAAAATTAAAAAAAACTCCAAAGCCTTAGATAAAGCCAAAAGAAAAAAATCCCCAGCTAAAAAAAAATCTGAAGTGAAAGAACTTGTTCTGGTGGACGAGGCCAAAGGTTTGATTTTTTCTAGCGAAGACGAGCTGATGTCTTATTTTGCCGCGGACATTGATAAAATGGAAGCCGAATACAACCTGGATAGATCTGAAGATGACTATACAGATGATGAGCAGGTGGATTTTGATGATTGCATTGACCCCACTTTGAATGACCCAGATGAGGTCTGGACGACGGAGCATGCCATCACCGAAGATCAACCGGTGTTTCACTATGTACGTACATTTGAAGATCATCGGGGGCGTTTTCACTATGTTGTGGTGGCCTATGTGAACTCGGACCAAGATCAACCGGTGTTTGTATTTATACATTTCCCGACCAAAGACCAAGCCTTGTTAAGCAAATATCAAAATAAAGAGCTGGTCTACAATCGTGATTTTGAAAGAGCCTCTTTAGGAGCCATTGAAGGGGATGCTATTTCAGAAGCAGATCCTTTGGCTTTGGGTCTATATTTGACTATGCTGCGTTTAAGATCTGAAAAAGATATTTTAGAAGATGATTTTCAAAAATTTTCAGAATTGCGTGAAGACACCATCGAAAACCCCGATGAAATTTGGCGAAAAAATGACTTGGATGGCAATGTACTAGTGACTTTTATCAAAGAGTTTACAGAAAATGCGGTCAGTGATTTGTCTTATGTCTGTGTGACTCAAGAAGAACCTGGATCCAATGTCCACGCCTTGCTATTTTCTTTTCCCACCACGGACTCTAGCTTGATTGATCGTTATCGGCAGGGTGAAAATCTACAGGCCGAAGAAGTGATTCAAGAATCTAGTCACTGAGTTCAGCCCAAGTGATGCCATCGCCCCCAGTGTCGGGGCCGCCAGACTTCCATTTTTTCACATACACCGAGCGTGATAAATACACACGCACCGCTTTTTTTAAAGTCTCTGTGCCATAGCCATGAATGATTTTAATGCGTTCTTCTTGGTTGTTCATGGCTTGGTCCAACTGCAGTTCTAATTGTTCCACCGCTTTTTCTGCGCTGACTCCGCGAAGATCAATCACCCGATCGTTGTCAACAACCGCTAAACTGAAGTGACTGCTCTGTCGCACCAACTGAGCCGTGGGGTTGTGGGGTTTTTGCGCTGGTTTTAAATCGCTCCACAGAACCTGCAAACGCAAAGAGTTGGCCAGCACCCAAACTTCCCCGCGGGCATTGGGCTCACTTTGCACTAAGCCATCTTGCTGCAAGCTGGTGACAAAGACTTTGGATCCGGGTGGGGATAA
>JBMOJS010000385.1:0-1763 GCA_049315665.1 Pseudobdellovibrionaceae bacterium
AGTGCGTTCTGTGCAATTGATCGAACAGCAAGCGGCTCAAGAATTACAAAAGTAGATTTTCAAATTCAAGAAGTAAGCTCGAGATATTCAGGCACCAGCAGCTTCCAGATGGAAGCTGCTGGTGAACCTTTGAGTTTTCAATTCTGGATTGGGTTGCGGCTGGAAGTAGTGGTGCAGTAAATATTTCTTGCGTAAGATTTATGATTTTTTTTCAACACCTTAAAGTCTAGTAAATAAAATTGTTTACTATTTATTTACTGATCATCAAATTGATAGCAGCTAAAAATCCTTGTTTACTCAGTTTGCCACTTGTGTCCTGCAGTTCCAGAAGATTCCAATCCTGGGGCGTTGCCGCATCTATCCATGAATTTAAATTTTCTTTAAAGGTTTTGCCCCACGATACAGGATTATTATTTATTAGCTTTCGTAAAGCCTTTTGCGTTGCAAAGGAAACATCACCCAATTGGGTTAAAACGAACCAAATTCCATACAAGTCTTTATATTTTTTTAATTTAACTGTCCTCTTTGTAAAAGTTAGTCCTTTATGAAAAACCCAAGCTTCAGGTTTGACAACTAGGATATTTGATCCACTTGGTAGTTTCAAAGGCATTGCTTCTTTCAAGCTCATTTCTAAATATGAAAGAGCTTGTGCATTCACTCCTGCACTAGAAATAAATACAACGTCTTCTTTGTTACGTGATTTATTGTCAGTTAAAAATTCCACTTCAATTTCAACTTCATTAAACTGTCTAACAAAACTTTGTACTGGGGGATTATCTAACGATTTGATTTTGGGTTCATAGCCATTAGATATCAATAGTTTTGATATCTTTTCATCAGCAACTTTTATAGGCTTTCTAGGTATAAGATAGTCAATGTCAGTAGTACCTACTGCCCCAGCGTTGGCCATGGATAAAACAAGATCGTATAAAATCAGCGCGACTCCGCCTCCCACTACAATCTGGTTATTCCAAGGCTGCAATATCAAAGCTAGTTTTTCAACTTGAACAAGTAACTCCGCGCTATCAAATTGCATTTTCGATTTCACTCCATGGACATATGAATTTAATATGATCTGATTTTCTAAATAAGGCTTCTGCTTGTTCTATACCTCTTACTGGAAAGTGCAAAAGGTCTAGAAATGTCAATAATTCGTAAGATTTCATCCAGATTTTCTTTTTATCCTGATCCATGCATTTCTCAATAAGAGATGAATAATAAGGTTTTATTAACAGAAGATCGTAACCACGGTCTAATTCGACTAGGTTTAGTTTGTTAGAAATTTTTGCAAGATTATTCCAGTCTAAAAGATAAAACTCTTGCAGTCTTAGATTGGTGTTTTTTAAATTAAAGTATTCCAAACAAGATGTATGTAATGCGGGTACTAAATTCAATTTTTCTGGATTCAATTTTTTACCAGAAAAGGCAAAACCTTTTGTTTTAGTTTTCTTGATCAGATTGTATTTTTTGATCCAATCCAACAAAAGGTTATTCGGCTGTTTCAAATAGAATTTTTTATTTGTTCTTAAGCCTTTAGAGGTAATGATTCCAATATATTCCAACTGCTTAATAGCTTTATACGCAAGGCCTAGGCTTGTACCAGTGTGCCTGCTGAGTTCATTGATTGAAAAACCATCTTTCTGGCTGTGACTTCGCCAGGTCAAAAGCCAGAACAAAATCAGTGATGACTTATTTCTATAAATATCTATTTCAGATTCTATACCCCTAAGGGGTAAAACTGCTGTCCGTGTCATGCTATTCAC
>JBMOJS010000386.1:0-1756 GCA_049315665.1 Pseudobdellovibrionaceae bacterium
CATGGTCCATTGTTGAAATATGAGGAAGACCTTGTCTGATTCCTTCCATCAACATAAACTTTTGGTATGATAGCATTGATTTATCCTTTATAGATGACCTTAGTGTCTTTTTAAGTTTTGCAGTACATTGATCAGGATTTTTTATTTTATCCTTAGGTATTTTTAAAATTATCGAACTTGCGCACCTGCCGCTGTTTTTCCAGTCAATCGAAAACTTGCCATAACATCTATTGACACAGGTTTACCTTCATTTGATAAACCACGCGGTTGAATTCGAACTTCTAAAGCTGCCGATAAATTACGCATTGTAGGTATTGGTGAAGAAGAAAGCAAATCATTTATAATTTTTAAATCATCTTTTACAGTACCTATTCTACTAATAAAATATATTTCATTACCTAACATCATCATTAGTAAACTACTAACAGCATCTGATTTTTTTACTTTTTTAAATTTAGTTTTATAATGGTCAATAATTTTATTTCCTAAATCATCATTTGAAATTTTAGCCAGAGAATAATTATCGGTATTTTTATTTGCTACAAACTTCTTTAAATTAGCTCTACGAACTTTTTGATCCGATTCTACAGTTAACATGCCAGAATAGATTTTATTGACTCGTTTATCAAAATATGTTTTAAAATCATTTAACAATCTTTTACCATTGTTTATACACGTTGAATCTGAATTCATTATTTCAATTAAATCACTTTTAGCTTCATCCGTTTTATTTGTTGAGAATTTATTGCCATCAAATATCCAATCACGCATACTGCCCATTTGATCTTTTTTACTGGCTTTATATTCAATATGAATATCAACCGCCTGTTTGTTTATATATAATCTAAATCCGAAATCCGGAAATGAGGTTTCAAATCCGGCCGGTTCAGCAAAAACTTCAGGATTACCTAATGCCCTTTTAACTTTATTAAAAGCATTAATTTCAGCTTGTTGTGCAGCGCTACTAACACCCATTTTCTAACCTCAATATTTTAAACTATTTATAATAAAAAAGGGTTGAGCCTTGCGACCCAACCCTTTTGAATTTAATACGAAATGCGACATTGCTAGGCGGAACCCCACCGTTATTCCTAGCTATTCCTTCTCTTTTAGTCACTATGCCACTTGTTTGACAAAAGCCAAACTAATGCCGCTTCATTGATTTATTTATACTCCAAATCATAGTTTTCTAGAATTAATTAAAAAATATTTTTATGCAAATCCATCAAAACTCTTACCAAACTTTGATCTCTTTTTAAAGAAATCAGAGTCTCGTTCACCAAAATCGGTTTTATCCATTAATGGCTTATCATCTTGAATTCCATCCTGGGCAGATTGATCTACATCATATAGTTTCATCTTTGCTCTATCAACACCAACAACAAACCGCTTGTTCTTTGCTAGATCATTATAACGATTCTTCAATTGCTTAACCATTATTTGTCCAAGTGATTCAAGTTCCTCGGATGTAGTCAAGGCAAACATCAAGTCGGCCGTAGCAGGTAGAGCAAATGATTCCGAGGTATCGCTCAATTCAACATCACTATTATTAAAACCACTTCTGGTTGTTTGTGTAGCCGAAACAACTGGGAGATTAAATTCTACAGCTAGACCACGAAGTTCCTCAGCAATTGACTTAATATATGTATAACTATTCATATTAGCAGAGTACTTTACCCTACTTGAGGAACAGATATTCAAATAATCAATATAGATAATATCAGGCATAAAGTTCTTCTTGAGCTTCAATTCATTA
>JBMOJS010000387.1:0-1753 GCA_049315665.1 Pseudobdellovibrionaceae bacterium
AATTACAATCAAAAGATTTTGTTTCGAATTTTAAGTGTCAAAAGTTTTGACGCTGATTTATAAAATTGTCTTAATTACTTTCAACCAGTATTTTGATTAATTTATTAATTTGTGGCGCAATCAGTGATATTGACAAAAATACTATTGGCCAAGCTGTCAGAAATGAAGATAGCCATATTTCGATAAATATTGCAGCTGGTGCGTTATGCAAAAAAGTTATTGCACCAGACACAATCAATGCTGTCCCAAAAGACATTAATAAAGCGAAAATAAATCTCTCATATCTTTTTGGAAGTTTTTTCATAATATTTTTATATTAAATACCCTTATTCATTTAATAAAATTACTTCAGTCATCTTTTCTGGTCTATCAATAAAAGAAAAATGTCCTGTTTTTTTAATGGTTATATAGTTTTTCTTATGAAGTAATTCAGCAGTTAATTCTCTTTCTTCTAAATTTGACCAATCATTTTCAGCATAGACTAATTCAACAGGTGCTTTTATTTTTGAATAAAGTGTCTTAGCTTTGCTCCAGGATTTCCATCCAGCAAAAGTAGCCCTCTCCACATATCTAAAGCCTCTGCGTCTTCCGGCCCGATCAAATTCAGCAAGCGTTTTGAATGGCATCCATTTTCTATTTTTTAAGCCGCCTTTTAATATAATTCCAAGAAATAGAATATTTTCCATAGCTGCAACAATGGCACCTACATATGGAATAGCAAATTGGCCAATTACAAAGTTAGCCAGGAAATTTCCTCTTCTTACACCCTCACCATAAAACTTATCGTAATCATAAGGGTTAGATGAGATGACTTTTTTAATACGATTGGGTAATTCAGTTGCAACAGTTAAAGCGAGAACCCCTCCGATAGATTCACCTACTAAAGTCACTTTGTTTAAGTCAAGCTTTTCTATAAAAGCTTTTACTGCAGTTCTAAAATAAGGCTCATCGTAAATTGCAGTTTTATCAATCGATGAATATCCGTGACCAGGAAGATCCAAAGCATAAACAGTGAAGTGTTTTGCCAATTCTGGAATGACATATTCAAAATAATCTAGTTGAGTTCGGATTGTATGAATTAAAACAAGCGGCTGACCTTTGCCAGACTTTAAGTAACGAATAGTTCTTTGTTTATCAATTTCTAGTTCGGCCATAGTGCCAATTTTTGAGAGAGTCTGCATTTTTTTCCTAAATTTAATTTAATTTGAAAATAATACTTGAATAATACGTTGATATCAACTATATTTTATTGATGACAACAAAACTACCCATATCAGCTACAAAAATTTCCAAAGAATGTATTTGTTTTAGCTTAAAAAAAGCAGAACGATTAATATCTAGACGTTATGACGAAGCCTTGGCGCCTTTTGGCCTTCGTAATGGACAATTTTCTATGCTTATTTGTATTTCAGGCGCAAATCTAATCAATATTCAATCAATTGCTCATCAACTAAATATGGATAGAACAACTACAACTGCAGCACTTAAGCCTTTAGAAAAAAGGAAGTTAATTAAAATTACTGCTTCAAAGGAAGACTCTCGCGTTAAATTAGTATCTATTACACCTCTGGGCATATCTCTTCTAACAAAAGCTATTCCTGCTTGGCAAAAGATCCAAGATCAAATGAAAGCTGATATTAATTTAGATAATTTCATAAAACTAAAAGATCAACTAAGTCTTCTCCATTAAAAAATAGATAAATTATCAAAACCCAGGCATTGATGCGCTGCAGATGCTGAAATCCAAAAAATC
>JBMOJS010000140.1:0-7691 GCA_049315665.1 Pseudobdellovibrionaceae bacterium
TGGATTAAAAATCTCGCGGAGCATTCACACCAGGGCTGCAAAAAATATTTACAGCCACATCAGCGCGAACCTTAACAAAATCACTCGACGATTTTTTGCACAATCGCTGAAGCAGATCCTGATTTTTCAACATACTGATTTTTGTAATCTTGGGCTTCTTTCGGCGATGAAAACTGTCCAATGCTAACACGGTACCAAGTTTTATCTTTGATCTGTGCTGGAACATAATAGGCGGCATAGCCTTGTTTCTTTAAATCAGCAGCTTTATTTTGCGCTTCTGATTCAGTGGGAAAAGATCCAATTTGCACAGTGAATTTTCCCACTGGGTATTGAACAGGCTTAGCTGGTAATGAGGAAGGTTTGCGTTTGTCTGCCGTGTGGGCTTCAGAGGTAGTCGCTGATTCTTCTGCAGCGGCGGCTTCTGACTGGGCCAAGGCTTCTGACACGGTCATAGTTTTTGCTTTACCAGCCGCTTTTTTAGCAGGCGCATGAGCCGCTTCTGCTACAGCGACCGCATGGGCTGGTTCTGCAGCTGCAGGGCCATGTCCGGCTTCATGAGCAGATTTCGTGGCAGCAGTGCCAGCAGTTGCAGTGTCTTTTTCATCCTCCACAAACTCTTGCGCCATTTTTGCTACGTCTTCATCATTCAAAGCTTTATCAGAAGCTTCATGTTCAGCCACCGCTGAATGACCTTCTTCAGCAGAAGCTGATGCATGTTCGCCTTCTTTGTTTTCTTGGTGTTCAGAAGCCACTTTGCGTTCAGCTGAATGGGGTTCTAGCTGGGAAAGTTTGTGTTGATTGTCGCTATACTTTTTACCAACAAAAGTACCGACAGAAAAAGAAAGTAAAGAAATAAAAAATACTAGAACCAACTTCACTACAGTGTCTGTTTTTGAACTCATAAGCTTTCTCCATTTATTGGCTGGTCTTGACCGTGGTGCACTGATCAAAGACAAAGTCATTCCATTGACTCTTAAAATATGTTACCTGTGGGGATAATGGTCGGTCAATGTGTAGATCAATGGCGGATCTAGTCTAGGGTTTTATTAAATTTGAGGTTCACAATGAGTCCAGAAGTCCATGTCAGCACAGATTTGCGCGCATTGCAGAAAACTGCCCTTAAGGCCTGTCGCATGGGGCGAGAAGTTCTTTTAAATTATCTTGGTAATCTTAAAAAAATTGAAGCTAAGTTTCAGGCGGGTTTAGTAAGTGAAGCGGACAAAGAATCAGAAAACGTTATTTGTGCGGAGCTTAAAAAAAACTTTCCAGATATAGAATTTTTGGGCGAAGAAACTCATTATATTAATCCAGGTCAATTTAACCAGCCATCAACAAAGTCCATGCGTTGGATTTTAGATCCCTTGGATGGAACCACCAATTATGTGCATCAATTTCCCATTTTTTGTATCAGTTTAGGTTTAGAAATCAATGGTCGTATTGATTTAGCTGTCATTGATGTGCCTTTGATGAATGAAACTTACACCGCCATTCGCGGTCAGGGTGCTTTTGTAAATGGGCAAAAAATTTGCACCAGTGAGACTAGAAATTTAAAAGACTCTTTATTGGCCACAGGGTTTTTTGGTGAAAACGAAAAGTATCTGCAGGAACAAATTAAAATATTTTCTGATATTGTCAGACAGTGTCGTGGCATACGTCGTCCTGGTGCTGCCGCCTATGATTTGTGTATGGTGGCCCGCGGGGTTTTTGACGCCTATTGGGAAAAGGGCTTGGGGCCTTGGGACTCTGCCGCTGGCTCATTACTGGTTGAAGAAGCTGGTGGACTTGTGACTACTTATCGCGGTGATTCTTACAGTCCTTATAAAAATAGTCTGATTGCAGGAAACAAATTTATATTCAATTCTTTGCAGAAAGCCTTGGTTCAATATATCGATGATGATACCCATTAGTCTTGCATTTCCTTGCTGGACTTAGGTTCTATGAGCGACTCCGTTTGCCCACTAAAAAGAAACTGGATTGTCATTTTTTTGACTCTTGATTGAAGTCTTGCCAAACCCATATCGGATTAATTGCTTTTAAAGACAAAAGGTCGACCAAAGTCATGTTGGCACTTCTGTTGCTGCCTTTTTAATAAAGGATAGTGTCATTTATTTTTGCTTCCATGGAGGGAAGTTGTGGCTGAAGAAAAAGCAGGGGCAGCAGACAGTGCTGCATCAGGGTCCGCAGGTTCTGGGCAAAAGCCCACTTTGTTTATTATTTTAGCCGTCGTAAATATGCTGGTTGTGGCTGGCGTAGGCTTTATGTTGCTCAAAGGTAAACAAAAAGAAGCGGCTGAACCAAAAATAGAACATGTGATTAAAGGTGAGGCCGAAGCCCAGCACCACGAAGCTACCGAAGAAAAAGAAATCATTGGTAAGGTTTTGCCGTTAGAAGCTTTTATAGTGAATTTAGCAGGATCTAAAGGACGTAAAGTCATTAGTATTAATATGGAGCTTGAAGTTGAAGGTGAAAAAGTCACCGAAGAAATTGACAAACGAAAGCCGCAAATTCGCGATATCATCATAATCATTCTTTCTAGTAAAACCTTTGAACAGATTGCTACTCGTGAAGGTAAAGATGCTTTACGTACTGAAATTAAAGACACTGTAAATTCTTTTCTAGTTCAAGGAAAGATCACCAACGTCTTTTTCACTAACTTAATCTACAACTAGGGAGCAGCGAATGAATCAAGTATTATCGCAGACAGAAGTTGATGCTCTTTTAGCTGCAGTTTCAGATGGTGATGTTGCTAGTACTGCTCCAACCAAAAATGATATCAGCGGTGCCACTGATGATAGAAAAATTGTCGCCTATGATTTAACCAGTCAAGATCGCATCATTCGCGGTCGTTTTCCACAACTTGAAGTTATTTATGAAAAATTCATGCGGGCCTTTAGGGTGTCTTTATCATCGGCTTTGCGTAAAATTGCCTCGATCACTCTGACTAGTACTGAATTTTTAAAATTTGGCGAATTTATCAATACTTTGCCAATGCCAACCTGTATGAGTGTTTTGCGCTTTAGTGTTTTGCGTGGGTCTGCTTTGTTTGTGATAGAAAGTAAATTGGCTTATGCTTTAGTGGATTCATTTTTTGGTGGTGCTGACCGTCCTTACACCAAAGTGGATGGCAAAGATTTTACTCCAATAGAATTATCGATCGTACAAAAAGTAGTCACGTTGGCCATCAATGATTTAGAAAACGCTTGGGCCTCTGTCGAAAAATTAGGCTGCTCCTTTGTAAGAACCGAAGTCAACCCTCAGTTTGTAGGTATCGTGCCGCCAACAGATGTGGTTATTGCTTCTACATTTGATATTGAATTGGAACATGCCACGGGAACAGTTTCGATAGTTATCCCTTATGCAACCGTAGAGCCGATCAAACAAAAGTTACAAACCGGATTTCAGATAGAGTCCGATCAGACCGAGAAAAAACTTTGGACTTCCATCATTCGCGAACAATTGTATGAAACTGATGTGGATATAAAAGTCAATTTAGGTGAAACCCAAATTCAATTGAAAGACCTAATGACCTTAAAAGTAGGGGACGTCATTCCGTTGGGGCAAGATGCTACCGGAGAATTTGATGTTCAGGTCGAAAATATTAAAAAATTTAAAGGTTACTATGGAGTACACCACGGCACTGTTGCGGTGCAAGTGACTAGGCCTATCGAGAAATAAAAGGAGCAATCATGGCTAACGACGGAGCAGACAACTTAGCACAGCAACTACTGGATGAAGCAGACTCTATGTCTACGGAAAATGCTGCTGGAGCTGCGACTATGAATTCTAGTAAAGATCGTAATTTAAATTTAATTTTAGATATTCCTTTACGAGTCACTGTCGAACTAGGGCGAACAAAAATGCCAGTGGCCGAACTGCTTAATTTAACCCAAGGCTCCGTGATCGAGTTAAGTAAATTAGCCGGTGAACCTATGGAAGTTCTGGTCAATGACAAATTGATTGCTAGGGGCGAAGCCGTGGTCGTCAACGAAAAATTTGGTGTTCGATTGACAGATATTATTTCCCCAGCTGAAAGGGTCGAGCAGTTAAGATGATTATAAAACATTATATTATCATATTCTCTATAATATTATCTATAGCTAGTCCACTATGGGCTATAGAGTCTGCTGTCAAAAAAGATACAGTGGATTCTATTGCAACAGAAAAAAAATCAGAAACTGCTTTGAACGAAGAAGCAGTTCCACTGAACCTAGAAGTTCCAAAAAGCAAAGCTATCGAAACTTCATTTATTCAACGCAGTTTATTTGCTTTTAGTATTGTCGGAATTTTAGCCCTACTTAGTTATTTAGCAATTAAAAAGTATGGCAAACCCGGCAGCAAAAACTCACAGCAGCAAATAAAAATATTAACCCAACATTTTTTGGGGCCAAAAAAAAGTTTAGCTATTATACGAGTCGCCGGTGAATCCATTTTGATCGGAGTAACAGAAAATAACATCAATCTGATTAAGTCTTTAGCTTTATTGGATGAAGATATTCCAGAGCAAACTCCCGAAAAGTTTTCTAACTTAGTTGAAGATGAAGACTTTTATTTCAAAGGAATTAAAGACTCTGTCAGCATTAAAATGAAAAACATGAAGGGCTTACAGTGAGTTTTAGATTTTTAAAACCTTATTTTTTGTTGATCATTCTAGGATTGGTATTCTATGCCCCGATCAGTCATGCGCAAATGGCTTTGCCAACCATGAATTTGGGTTTCAAAAATGCAGACAACCCCGGTGATGTGGTGAGCGTTATCAAACTGGTTTTGATGATGACAGTTTTAACATTGGCCCCTGCTATCTTGATCATGATGACCGGCTTTACTCGAATTATTATCGTTTTATCATTTTTAAGACAAGCCATTGGCTTACAGCAAATGCCGCCAAATCAACTGTTGGTAGGTTTGTCTTTATTTTTAACTTTTTTTATTATGGGCAACGCTTTTAAAGAAATAAATCAAAAAGGCTTGCAACCCTATATGGCGGGAACAATCAATCAAGATCAAGCCCTTGAAAATTCTTTAGCACCACTGCGAAAATTTATGTTTACCCAAACCAGAGACACTGATTTAGCGATGTTTATACAGTTGGCCCAGGTTGAAAAACCAAAAACCAGGGCGGATGTTCCTACTATGGTATTAATTCCATCTTTTGTTTTGTCAGAATTAAAAACAGCTTTTCAAATTGGTTTTATCATTTTTTTACCTTTTTTGGTGATTGATATTGTAGCCGCCAGTGTGTTGATGGCCATGGGGATGATGATGTTGCCACCAGTGATTATTTCTTTACCTTTTAAAATTATGTTGTTCGTGATGGTCGATGGCTGGGGGCTTTTAGTCGGTTCAATGGTTAAAAGTTTTGGCTAAAAAGGATAAAAATGACTGAAGATTTAATTATTAAATTGGGTAGGGATGCCATAGAAACCACAGCTTTGGTTGCAGGCCCATTGTTGTTAGGCACATTGGTTGTGGGTTTGGCCGTAAGTATTTTTCAAGCTTTGACGCAAATCAATGAAGCCACATTAACGTTTATTCCAAAGATGATTGTGGTGGTGCTGATCTTTGCCTTAGCTGGGCCTTGGATGATGGATGTGATGAGCAGCTATACAATAACTTTATTTGAAAATATTTCTGTCATGGTAAGGGAATAATGAATTTATCAAATCTGACTGAAACTCAAATTTTAATATTTGCATTGGTTTTAATCAGAATCAGTAGTTTTATTCTTTCTTCTTCTATATTCGGCTCACCAGTTTTGATGCCTCATGTGAAAATTTTATTTTCAGTGCTTATTTCGTTTTTGGTTTACCCATTAATTTCTGCGCAAATGATTAACTTAAATATTTCTACTGATATCGCATTTTTAGTATTTAAAGAAATAGCGGTTGGTTTGACTTTGGGTTTTTTAACTCGTCTATTCTTTTTTACCATCAGCATGGCTGGGGACCTGATTTCTATCACTCTTGGTTTAAGCACGTCGCAGCTTTATAATCCCATGATGGGCAGTCAAAGTAACTCGATCGAGCAATTGTACATCATGTTTGCTACATTAATTTTTTTCGTTGTAAATGGTCACCATATTTTTATTCAAACTATTTTTCAAAGTTTTCACTGGGTACAAATTGGAAGCATGACTGTATCTACGGCTGGCTTTGTCGACGTCGCTCTTTTTGTACAAAAAGCCATGGTTTTAGCATTGAAGATGTGTGCCCCGGTTCTAGTGGCCATATTTATTACCAATATGGCCATGGCTATATTGGGCCGGGCAGTTCCCCAAATCAATGTTTTGGTCACTAGCGTTCCTGTAACTATCATTATTGGATTTTTTGTATGTTTTTTATGTTTACCTTTGATGATGATGCAAATGCATTCGGTGATGGATGTGTCATTGACTGAATTATTTAAATTTATGAAGGGTTTGTAGCTTGGCTGATGAAAAAGATGATGAAAAAACCGAAGAAGCTTCACAGTCTAGACGTGAAGATTTTCGTAATCGCGGTCAAGTGGTGCAAACCAAAGAATTGGCCACAGCTTTATTTTTGCTTATTGCGGCTGGATCTATTTATTTGTTAAGTCAGTTTTTTTTCAAAAATATATATGAATTGTTCAACTACGCTTTTGGTGCAGAAATGACTCGCTTAGTGCATTCGGGAAACATTCAAGAAGCATTAAGATTTGGCAGTTTAAAAGTACTATTGCTGTGCGCGCCAGTATTGGCCATTGCCTTTATCACCAGTATGGCCTCATCCATTGTTCAGGTTGGATTTTTACAAGTTGAAGACGCCTTTGATTTTGATTTAAACAAAATTAGTCCCTTAGAAGGTTTTAAAAAACTTTTTAGTTTGCGTGCATTAGTAGAAGGTTTGAAGTCTATTTTAAAGCTACTTGCTGTGATTATGGTTGTTTATTTTTTATTGCGTGGTGAATACAAAGAAATCCCCTATTTGATGACCTATTCTGTTGAAGAAATTGTCAGTTATACCGGCAAAATTGTCGTTAAGCTTTTTTCTGGAGTGGGATTTACCATATTGGTTATTGCAGCAGCAGATTATTTTTATCAGCGCTGGGATCTAGAGAAAAAAATGATGATGAGCAAGCAAGAAGTCAAAGAAGAACATAAGCAGAAAGAAGGGGACCCGCAGATCAAAAACCGTATTCGTCGTTTGCAGAGGGAAATGGCTAATAAAAGAATGATGGAGTCTATTCCCAAAGCCGATGTTGTGGTTACCAATCCAACCCATATTGCCGTGGTATTAAAATATGACAGCAATTTACCCGCCCCACAATTGGTGGCTAAGGGTGCTGATCTTATTGCAGAAAAAATTAAAAGTATTGCTCGTGAACATAGAATACCAATTGTTGAAAATAGACCTTTGGCACGTACTATTTTTAAAACCATGAAGATCGGGCAAGTTATTCCCCGAGAACTTTTTGTCGCCATGGCTGAAGTGCTTTCCTATGTATATAAACTGCGTAAGAAGGTGAAAAAATAATGGATGCGATATTTTTATTTTTTAAAAGATTCGAAAAAATCACCAAAAATACAGATTTGTTAATTGCATTCGGTCTTTTAATAATTTTAGCGGTGATGATAATTCCATTGCCGCCTGTGCTTTTGGATATTGCTTTAACTTTTTCATTGGGACTAAGCTTATTGATTCTACTAGTTTCTATTTATGTGCAAAGAGTATTGG
>JBMOJS010000141.1:0-7684 GCA_049315665.1 Pseudobdellovibrionaceae bacterium
GACTTTTTCAACATAAAACCCAAGCTGAGCTGGCCAGGCAAGCCGGAGTTTCAATTGGGACAGTTAAAAACTTTGAAAAAAATTATCAGTGTTCTTTTGAAAACTTTACGAAAATTGTATTTGCACTTGGATTGCAGAGCTCAATAGAAAATGCATTTGAATTAAAAATCCAGTCTTTGGCAGAAATTGAACAAATAGAAAAAATCAAACAAAAATCTAAAAGAAAAAGAGCCCGATGAAAAAAGTGAATGTTGTTTTTCACAATCGATCTGAACAAGGTCTGTTGGGTCAGCTGATGGAAGTTGAAAAAAATAAAATTTATTTTGAATTCTCTTCCTTAGCTTTGCAAAATAAATGGAATTTATCACCCTACAAGGTGCCCTTGCAAAACGGAGTTTTTTCAGACTTTCCCGATTTTTTATATTATTTGCCAGGCTTTATTGCCGACAGTCTACCCGATGGCTGGTTATTATTTAATTGTGATCTTAATCTCTAAAGCCTTAACAATTGTTAAACAAGCTTTTAAAACCATCTGCAGCTTAGCAGGCAATCATAAATCTTTGCCGCGGCACCACTTCCGTTTGAAACTCATTATGTAAAAAAATGATTAAAAATATATTTTGTTTATAAAGCTTAATATCCATCGCCATACTTACTTCTAATGTGACAAAGTCTCGGAAACGAGAGTGTGACAAAATCACAGAAACAGGACAATCAAAAATTAATTCTTGACGGCAATTCGATGCATTTAAAATTGTTTATATGACTTGAAAATTTTTAGCACGCAAAGCTTGGTGTGGGTTGAAAAAAAGCCTCTACAATGGGCTTTGGTGGCGATTGATCGTGGTTTTTTAAGCATTATAAATTCATACTTTGTTTTTCAAAAAACCCTAAAAATGGCTTTAAAAAAGATATGGTAGTCTGTTTTTGATTCAAAGATCAAGTTCGTTGATTTGAACGGATTTGATTTACGTAGAAGATCTTATAAGTATTATTTTTACTATTTATAAGACTGTTACTACTAAAAAACATTACAGAGGACTGCTTATGCACACATCTTACACCATCAACACTACTATTCCTTTAGCTTTACAAAATTTAGACAGCGAAGTCTTGCACAGCAAGCTGGTGGAACTGACTTCTCGCGAAAGAAAATTAACCACTCATATTTTATGGCATCTGGCTGAAGTGGACCGACGCAAACTGTATTTGCAAATGGCGTTTCCCAGCTTCTTTGAATATTTAGTGACAGGACTGGGCTATGCCCCAGCCAGTGCCCAACGCCGCATTGATGCGGCCCGTTTGTTAGCGCAACTGCCACAAACAGAATCCCGGCAAGTGGCAGAAAAAATTGAAACGGGGGATTTAAATCTGTCGCAGATTTCTAAACTGCAAAGTTTTTCGCGCCAGGCCCGCAAAGAAACGGGCAAGACCGTCAGTATTGAACAAAAAAGTCAGATCTTGCAGCAGATTGAAAATCAATCTGTACTACAAACCAAAAAAATTTTAGCAACAGCTTTAGATATCAAACCGGAGCAGCATACTCGCATGCATGTGCAACAAGATGACTCGGTTCGGGTAGAACTTACATTCACTGCCGAAGAAATGACTTGGATCAAAACAGCCCAAGATCTTTTATCCAACGCCACCGACGGGGGCTTGAAAGAAACCCTAGTGCATTTGGCAAAAACTTTGGTGAACAAAGAGCAGCAGGCTCGAAGTAAAGCGCAAGTCCCAAAAAAATCAAAACCTGCTGACTCACAGCCGCCATATTTACATCAATCCAAATCTGGCGGTCCATCATTAGCGGCAAAAAGGCAAGTTTTTATGCGCGATCAGTGCTGCCAGTACCAGGATCCCAAGACAGGACTTCAATGTGGAAGTAGAAAATTTTTAAGCGTAGATCACATTCAACCTCTGTTTGCGGGTGGCCATCATGATCCAAACAACTTAAGAGTTTTTTGCCGCAGCCACAATACCTATCGCTATCAAGCAGAGAATTTGAACAGAGTCGCTGGGTAGAGCGGGGAAAAAATGCTCTGGCCTAATATTAGAAAACCGACGACCAACTCTAAGACCGCATATTTTTTTTCTTGGTATGAGTTCATGCAAATGAGGTTATAACAATTCTAGCAAATAATTGTTAAAAACTTACTAAGACAATTATTTATACCCAAACAGCTTTTTGCTGATGATCAGATCTTTCACTTTTTCGGGGACTAGGGCCTCCCATTTGCGGCTGCCTTCATCCATCAGCTTTTTCACATCTTGGGAGTGCAAGTACTCTTGAATTTCTTCACAGCCTGAAATATCTACGATCTGGTCATTATCAATAAAGTAAGAATACACATGGCGTAAGTGTTCGGGCGGAAAAAAGCTTTTAGCGGTGAAGCAAGTCATAGTGGTTTTATGCGGGTAAACCAAAAGCTTGGTTTTGCTATCC
Source organism: Pseudobdellovibrionaceae bacterium (assembly GCA_049315665.1). Lineage (GTDB taxonomy): Bacteria > Bdellovibrionota > Bdellovibrionia > Bdellovibrionales > Bdellovibrionaceae > JBMOJS01. The sequence continues at coordinate 2,444 of JBMOJS010000141.1, forward strand.
AGTAGTTTACCTAAGCCTTCCAACAATCCACCCTCTAGATTGGCATAGTGTTGTTCACTGAAAATCTTTTCTAAGTGACTGGCGCCAACCACCAAAGCCATGATGTTTGAATTGTATCTGCGAAAAAATCTTTTCAAATCAAAATACAAATTAAATTTAGAAATCAAAACATGGTAACCCAAACTGGTTAAAGTTTCGATGCGTTCTAAAAAATCTTTTTCATTGATGTCACCGTCCGACTCCAAACTGTTCATCGTCAGTTCCATCATGGGCAGGATTTCTGTTTCTTTCAACTTTTGCTTTTTTATTTCGCCTTCTAATTCTAAAATCCCTTTTTGCAAAACATCCAGATGGGTGTTGGTCACTGGTCTGTACGTACCCCTTTGGATCAAGATGTTTTTTCCGTAAACAGAATCTGATATATTTAAAATATTTTTTTGCGGAGAAAACAAAATGGCTTCAGCCAAGCCTTTGTGCACCAATTCTAAATTCACTAAACATTCATCAAAATGGGTAAACTGCGGCCCTTTGAATTTAATCACATCAATGACTATCTGACCTTCTTTTAAAAACTCAACTAAATAATCAATAAATGCTTCTGGATTTTCTTGATGATAAAAAGCCGCATCAATCAAGTTCACACCCAAAGTGCCTAAAGCTTCTTGCTGTTGCAGTCTATAGCGATCCAACATACGCACGTGCAAAACAACCTCGTTGGCTAGCCCACGGGGTTCAGATTGAAAACGTACACCCATCCAACCATGACTTTGTTTGTTGGCGCCAGAGCCCGTGGCCACAGTATTGGCCAAAGCAAAAAAGCAGGTGTCGGCCCCACGTTTTTTATCTAAACGTTGCACCAACAGTGAAAACTCGTGATCCAGCATTTTTTCTAATCGTGATTCACAAACATAACGGCCATTTTTTTCACGCCCATAAATTTCATCACTGAAGGTCATGTCATAGGCAGAAATAGTTTTAGCAATGGTCTGGGAAGCCTTGCCCGCTTGAAAAAAATGCCGAGCCACTTCTTGCCCAGCCCCGATTTCAGCAAAAGTTCCATAGCGCTTAAGATCTTTGTTGATGCGTAAAGCTTTATTTTCAACAACCATATGGTTAAACCCCGCCCTCATCTTTTTTATCGGACTTCACCCATCCCGTGATGGCTAAACTCATGGCTTTTTCAATCGGTAGATCCACTTCAGTCAACTGAGATTTATCCACCAACAAAGTGAATCCTCCAAGTCCGTAGCTCATCGGAATATAAACACTGACCTTGTCTTGAACATGGGCCTCGACCCCTGGAATATCATCAAAATGCTCTCGGGTCACAAGCCCCATGGCTTTGACGTGCTGACCGGCAAAGTTCACCAAAACCACCCGTTGCAATTTTTGCGAGTTGTTCTTTGAAAACAGATTCATCAAATCCCTAAGGGGAAAATAAATAGCTTTGATGAAGGGAACTTGAGTCAGTCTTTTTTCTAGATTGTATAAAAGTCCACGAGTAATCAAATTATTCATTAATAAGCCGAACAAAAATATAAATATAACAGTTAAAATAAGACCTAGTCCGGGAATGTACAAAGGCAAATAATCCCGCAAGGCGTTTCCCAGTAAACTATCGATCAGCCTGATCCCGGTGAATAAAATGTACACCGTCAATGCAAAAGGCAAAATAGTTACAAAACCTTGCAGAAAAATCTTTTGTACACGTTTCATGCTTTACATCTGCCTAGCGCGTTTATCCACGGCCAAAGCAGCTTCTCGAATCACTTCACTCAATGTGGGGTGCGAATGAAAAGATCTAGCTAAGTCTTCACTGCTGCCACCAAATTCCATGGTCACCACAATCTCGCCCAAAAGCTCAGAGGCTTTCGGTCCAACAATATGTCCACCTAAAATGCGATCGGTTTTGGCATCAGCAATAATTTTCACAAAGCCCTCGGTAAAACCTATGGCTTTGGCGCGGCCATTGGCCATAAATGGAAATTTTCCGATATTAACATCCAACCCTTGGGCTTTGGCTTGCTCTTCACTCAATCCTACAGAAGCCACTTCAGGGTGAGTATAGATCACGCCAGGCACAGTGTTGTAATTCACATGCCCTGCTCCGCCGGCTAGCATTTCAGCCACAGCAACACCCTCTTCTTCAGCTTTGTGCGCTAGCATTGGCCCAACAATCACATCACCAATAGCGTAAATACCTGGAATATTGGATTGATAGTGAGCATCGACTTTAATACGCCCTTGAGGATCTTTTTCTATACCCACTTCTTCACAGCCCAAGCCTTGGCTAAAAGGCTTGCGCCCCGTAGCCACTAAAACCACATCGGCTTGCAAAGTCCCGGCTTTTCCATCGGCTAAAGTTTCATAGGTCAATTCAACCTGATTGCCTTTGATCGATGATCCCGTCACTTTGGTTGAAAGCATAAACTGCATGCCTTCTTTAGCTAGAATTTTTTGTAAAACCGCAATGGTTTCATGGTCCATCATTGAACAGATTTTATCAGCATACTCCACGACAGTGACTTTAGAGCCCAAGCGTTGCCACACGCTGCCCATTTCTAAGCCAATAACTCCACCACCTACAACAACTAGATTTTTAGGAACTTCGCTCAAGGCCAAAGCGCCTGTGGAAGAAACAATTTTCTTTTCATCAAATTTTAAAAAGGGCAATTCAACGGGCACACTGCCGGTGGCTATAACAATATTTTTTGTAGATAGAACTTGTTTACTTCCATCCTCGCCAGTAACTTCAACCGAACCGGCAGAAAGAATTTTTCCAGTGCCTTTGTAGCTATCCACTTTGTTTTTTTTAAATAAAAAAGCAATGCCCCCAGTCAGTTCTTTCACCACTTTATCTTTACGCCCCATCATTGTGGGCAAATCCAAATCCACTTTAGGGACTTTAATTCCGTGCTTGGCGAAATCATGCAAAGCAGATTGGTAATGTTCAGAACTTTCCAGCAAAGCTTTTGATGGAATACAGCCCACATTCAAGCAAGTGCCACCAAAGGTTTTGTCTTTTTCAACAACAGCTGCTTTTAATCCCAACTGGGCCGCACGAATGGCCCCCACATAACCACCGGGACCACTGCCAATAATAACTAAATCATAATTTGTTTGCATTTATATTCCTTTAAACTTCGATCAGAAGTCTTTCGGGGTCTTCTACGCCCTCTTTAATTTTTACTAAAAATCCCACGGCTTCTTTGCCATCAATGATGCGATGATCATAAGACAAGGCCACATACATCATTTTGCGAATTTCTACTTTGCCGTTGATAGCCATGGGGCGATCTTGCAATTTATGCATTCCTAAAATTGCACTTTGCGGGGGATTTAAAATCGGAGTCGACAACAAAGAGCCAAACACTCCACCATTGGTGATAGAGAAAGTTCCGCCATTCAAGTCATCAATACTGATTTTACCATCGCGACCTTTGGTGGCCAACTGACGAATCGCCAATTCCACACCAGCCACCGATAAAAGATCCGCATCTTTAATCACCGGCACCATTAAGCCACGCTCGGTAGAAACAGCGACGCCCACATTGTAATAATTGTGATATTCGATATCAGTACCAACGATAGATGCATTGACCGCCGGAAAAGCTTTCAAAGCTTCGATGGTGGCTTTGACAAAAAAGCCCATAAAACCCAAATTCACCGAATACTTTTCTTTAAAAGCCTCTTTGTACTTATTGCGAATTTCAATGACTTTGGTCATATCAATTTCGTTGAATGTGGTTAAAATTGCAGCCGTGTGCTGAGCTTCAACCAAACGTTCAGCAATGCGCTTACGAATAGTGGTCATAGGTACTAATTTTTTATCGCCTTGTTTTGAAGCTCCACGAAGTTCAATCGCAGGCGGAGCTTTTGCCGCTGGAGCAGCTGAAGCCGAGCCTTTGCTGGCGGTCGCCGCTGCATCCACAGCACTCACAGCTAAAACATCAGCTTTGGTCAATCGGCCATCTTTTCCAGTGCCAACCACTGAAGCTGGATCTAGATTTTTTTCACTGACAATGCGTTGAACAGCTGGGGACAAGTGCCCCGAAGCCGAAGCTGACGCCGCAGGGATCGGCGGAGGAGTGGCTTTTCCAGCCCCAGGAATCGGTGGTGGAGTTACCGCCGCTGTGGCGGTGGCCTTGCCTTCGGTATCGATATTTCCAACAGTGGCACCGATTTTTACAACACTTCCGGCCCCGGCCAAAGTTTGCAAAACACCATCGTTTTCAGCCACCACTTCAACACTGGCTTTGTCGGTTTCTAACAACAAAATAATATCATTGCGCTTTACAAACTCGCCATTTTTTTTGGCCCAACTGCCAATGGTGGCTTCTGTGATGCTTTCACCAACCGAGGGAACTTTAACTTCAATTTTCATCTGCAACTCCGTCTTTTAAAAATAAAAAATACTATTTCAATTCAAAGGCTGCTTTGATAACTTCAGCCTGCTCCGCATTGTGTCTGTAGATAGAGCCTGTTGCTGGGGACGATCTTTCTGATCGACCAACATAGCGCAGTGGGAACTCCATGCCTTCACTGTCTTGTAAATCTAAAAACTTAAAGTGAACATGGTGATAAGCCCCCATGTTTTTAGGTTCTTCTTGGGCCCAGGCCACACGTTTCAAGTTAGGATAGCTGCGTAAAGCCAATGAAATCTGCTTCGCCGGAAAAGGATAGATCTGCTCTAAACGAATCAGCGCCGTTTTTTCGTCACCGCGTTTTTCACGTTCTTCCAATAGGTCATAATAAAACTTACCCGCAACAAAAATAATATTTTCTACTTTTTTGCTGTCTTTCAATAAAGTTTCTAGAATGACTTCCTGAAATTGCCCTTGCGACAAATCCTGCAAAGTAGAAGTTGCCCGTGGATAACGCAATAATTTTTTGGGCGACATCACAATCATTGGCTTTCTGAACTCGCGCTTTATCTGACGACGTAAAGCATGAAAAATCTGTGCCGGCGTGGTTAAATTCATCACTTGAATATTATTTTGCGCCCCTAGTTGTAAAAATCTTTCTAGACGTGCAGAAGAGTGCTCTGGGCCCTGACCTTCATAACCATGGGGCAGCAGTAGAACTAAGCCATTCATCTGCTGCCATTTAGACTCACCGCTGGTTAAAAATTGATCGATAATGATTTGCGCTCCATTTGAAAAGTCACCAAATTGGGCTTCCCACAAAGTCAAAAATGTTGGGTCAGATATAGCATTGCCATATTCAAAACCTAGAACAGCG
>JBMOJS010000388.1:0-1751 GCA_049315665.1 Pseudobdellovibrionaceae bacterium
GAATATTTAGGCCGAGCCATTTTAATTGATCAATCTCCAATCGGCCGAACTCCACGTTCAAATCCTGCAACTTATACAGGAGCTTTTACTTTTATTCGAGACATGTTTGCTGAAAGTAGCGAAGCCCGCGCTAGAGGTTGGGGACCAAGCCGCTTTTCATTTAATGTGAAAGGTGGTCGTTGTGAAGCCTGCCAAGGAAATGGTTACATTGCTGTCGAAATGCATTTCTTGCCGACTGTTTATGTGCCTTGTGATATTTGTGAAGGTCGTCGATTTATGAAAGAAACTTTAGAAGTAAAATTCAAAGACAAAAACATTTATGAAGTTTTGAATATGACTGTCGAAGAGGGTGTGGAATTTTTCCAAGACTTACCAGCTATTTCTGATCGTCTGCAATCAATGCTTGATGTAGGTCTAGGATATTTACAGTTGGGTCAGTCTGCAACAACGCTGTCAGGTGGAGAAGCGCAACGTGTAAAAATTGCCAGCGAATTATATCGAGCCCACCTACAAAAAACTATTTATATTTTAGACGAACCAACTATTGGTCTGCACTACGAAGACGTGAAAAAATTAATTGAAATTCTGCAAAAGTTAGTCGACAAAGGAAACACTGTCGTTGTGATTGAACACAATTTGGATATTATTAAATGTACTGATTATGTGATTGATATTGGACCAGAAGGAGGTTTTAGAGGGGGTGATGTTATTGCCAAAGGTACTCCAGAACAGATTGCTAATAGCGAGAAAAGTTATACTGGTAAGTATCTGAAGAAGATGTTGAAGAAGTAAAATTTACAAAAAATAAAAACAGCACTCTTGCGAATGCTGGTGTTGAAGTTTGGAATTATCCGTGACGCATGGGACCTTTATGTTGTGGGCTTTGAGTTACTCTGACTCGGGTTTTGCCACTCTTTAGAAAGATTCCGATATCGATTCTGTTTTTGGTGTTAAGGGTGAAAGTCTGTTTAAAATCTTTCTTTTTTGCCCCGACTTTTTTCTTTGCTGGTTTGTTTGGTGTTCTTTTGTGTTTTGCCATTTGGTGCTTATTTTTCTGTTTTGTCTGTGATGAAATTGCAGTCCACACTCACATTTCCATTTGTTTTTTTGTGCGGACATTCAGATTGAAGGCGATTGATTGCCCTTTTGGCATCCTCGATGTATGTCTCAAGTTGAGCAATCTGACGCAGTAACCGGTTGTACTTCTTTGATATCCTTGTTTGTTTATCCATTTTTGTTGGTGCTGTTTGATTTATCCCTGCAAAAATATATAATCATTTTAATGAATAGTCAACAATTAGCTAAATTCAATTTACCAGAAAATCCTGGTGTCTACTTTTTCAAAAAAGGCCAGGAAATTTTGTATATTGGTAAGGCCACTTCATTGCGTGATAGGGTTCGCAGTTATTTTGCTAATGATTTAATTTCTACTCGCGGTTCTCGAATTATCGACATGGTAACTTTGGCTGACAAAATTGATTTTCAAGTTTCGGATTCAGTTTTAGAAGCTTTAATTTTGGAATCAGCTTTAATTAAAAAACATACGCCGAAATATAATATTAAAGAGAAAGATGACCGCAGTTACAATTTTGTAGTAGTGACCAAAGAAAATTTTCCCCGTGTTTTAATTATTCGTGGTAAAGAATTGAAAAATAATTTAGGTTTAGCCAAAGATTTAAAAATTGCTAAAAAGTTTGGACCTTTTCCAAATGGCACTCAATTAAAAGAAGCTTTAAAATTAGTGAAGAAAC
>JBMOJS010000142.1:0-7674 GCA_049315665.1 Pseudobdellovibrionaceae bacterium
ACCCATACCACATTATTACTAAAGCATTTTTTTGAATTGCAAATAGAATCTAAGGTCAGTGGATCGTAACCAACCTGGTGATTTCCTAGCGGGCCAAATTGAATCCATTCTTTTTGACTTTCAGGATTTTGAATATCTTTTTTCAATTCGTCACGAACGCATACTTTCACTTTTGATTCCGACTGTAATAGCTTTTCAATTTTATGAAATTGAGAATGGCAGGAGTCTTTATCCAGATGTGTTGGTTGCATAATTTCCACAACTTCATTTTTGTCATTTAAAACGTACATGAAGTATTGATGTCTCCAGTTGTTCCCAGCCTCTGCATTTAGGAAAAGACATTTTTGTCGCACGCGATCTGAATTTATCTGAATAACATGGAGATCATGCGCTTTGTCTTGTTTTACACCAGGGAAGGTTTTCAAATTAAAAGCACCTGTAGATTGGCATGCAGAAACCAAGAGGCAGAGGAACGACAAAAATGAATTATTTTTTAAGTTCGGCATAATCTTCCCTGTATTTTTTAAGTCCTGCCTTTTTGTATGCAGAATCACTCTTTAGGAGTCCCTTATATTCCAAAATTATTTCTTCATGATCTGGATCGCGCACCAGCTTACCTGCTGCCGTCTCATTTTTGCGGTGTAACCACCGTATAGCCATTGGTATCGAAATGTTTGGGTCTTTAAGATCTTTCTGCCGAATATCTACGAAAATAAAATCTTTGGCCTCGCCATTTGAATCTTGCAGAATCTTCAAGGTTTTCTTGGTGATCTGAGCAATACCGAGCGCAACTTTTCTGTTCCCCAATGGATCAGGGTTAAAACTTGATTCGCTTGCAATGAGCGCTTTTACGACATCTGGATCGAGTGGCGGATCAGCATTGAACTTTTTATTGAAGTAGTGCGTCCATACAGCGATGACTTCATCATACTTATCTGCGCTTTTGTACTTCGCCGTTAATTTGCCCTTGGTTGGATAGACAATTCCCTTACGATCATAGTTTTTGAAAATGGATTCAATTTCTGCAACGTCTAAATAGGTGCCCTTCAGTCGTCTCAGATGACGATCTCGTATGGTTATCCCAGTCGGATTTTTTGCACTAACGGGAACACGCAGTGGATGCTCGCGGACCGTTGTGACTTTCTTTCGAATCTTCTTCCCTGGCATAGGCTCTATTTTTCCCTAAACGAGACTAGCAGACAATTTCTTTTTATCCTAATGAATAAGAGCCGCGAACTCTTAAAAAAGTCCATTCGAAGTAAAAAAAGGTTCATACTTCACTTCGGGCCTACAGATGAATTTTCTGATGGCCTTAAGGCGCTAAACACAAAACGATCGCGAATGAGTCCCCGATGAAGCACGTAACGTTTTAAAAAGGCATCTTTATTCAAACCCGCCTTTTCCAACACTTTTACAGATCCTCTATTTTCAGGATCTACAAAAGCCTCTATGCGTTCCACATCAAGGTCGCTAAAACCTCTAGCCAAGCACAAACGAATGGCTTGGGTAGCAATTCCTTGTCCCCAGTATTTTTTTGCGACCACGTATCCCATTTCAGCACGCTTGACACCTCTACCAGATCCCCGATCAAGAGTGATGGCGCCCACGGGCTTTCCAGCGAAGCAAATGGCCATGAACCACGGATGCGTTTCTGCAACTTTTTTAAGAAACACTTGTGTGGCATTAGGTGATTCATGAGCGTCCCAGAAAAGGCTCTGAGTGACATCAGGGTCACCGGTCCATTGAAAGGCGTTTTCAAAATCAGCAGATTGCAAAGGACGAAGTGTAATGTGACCCATACTATTTCAACCCTAAGCGCTTTATAAACCCATCTAAATAAAAGATTTAAACGGGTTAACATAATTGCCACTTTAACAAAAAGGATGCCATCATGACTAACCCAAATACATATCGGAAATTCGAACACGAGCTGTATAGGACGTGGCCAAAACAGAACGTGCTGACTCAAAATAATAGGCCTATTAGTGCCTTTTTTGACGGAAGCTCAATGTTTACTGTCGAACTTCTGATCAGCAATTTGTAATGATTTCCTAAAGGGTATTATTAACTCCCTCCACCCTATAGTGCGAAGCAAAAATTTGCTATAACTGTTTCACAAATAAACAAGCCCGAGTACTTCAAAACATAACTGTACCCATCAGAGGAAGAGTATTGTGAAACAAAATTCTGTTGCGTTTTTAGTTTTATTTTCATCTTTGATAATTGCGCCTTTTACAGCATTTTCAGCTGAAGCAAGATCTGATGAAGCAAATTGGGAAAATCGCCAACTTCAAGGTTGGAACCTTAAGACAGGTATTCAAAGTCGTCGTGTATATGTGGAAATCCCTGGATCTGGTCAATTGGGAACTCAGGCTGTTAAATATTATCCTGAAGCTGAGCAGTCATTTTTTGCCGCCCTGGAAAAAAATCAAGTGGGTTTTTCTGCATCGTTAAATACCTTATTCAATAAGAATAGTGACAAATCTTACCAGGACTACAGACTTTATAAATATGATGAAAAATGGAGCTCACAGGCATCATGGATGCGTTACAAGGGATTCAAAGTTAATAAATCAGATATTCCTAATATTCGTCAGACAACTGCAGAAAGATCCGACATAGTTTTGGAGGGTTGGAATTTAGGTGGCATGTATAATTTTTTTAGCGATAAAGTTTCATTGCCAGCTATTTTTAATGGATCAGCACGACAAAAAAAATCGGGTGGCACTGTTCTGGGAACTGGCTCTTTATCCCAGACATCTCTCAAGTCAGACAGAGGCTTAATCCCCTATCCACAAGATTCTCAAGAGTGCTGCACATATAAAAATGATCTGAATATTTACTCTGCCTCAGTAGGTGCCTTGGGAATTTATAATTTTGTTTTTTTGGAAAATTGGCTGACGGGACTTGGCTGGGGCGTAGAGCTGGGAACGCAAAAAGTGGCGCAGAGCCTCGGCCCATCATCTGCTTTTGAAGCTTTTGCTTTTAATAGGTATTTTTTAAATTTTGGGTACCAAGGCGACAAATTTTACGCCTTAATTTATTTTTTGGAGAATACCCATCAAGTCTCGCCTACTCAGATAGAACCTATTACTTTAGGATCTACTTATTCAAACTTTATCGTTGGCTATTATTTTTAATAGATTTCATTTGCTTTTGCTAATGGCATAAATATATGCCCGATGACTTTAAAATAGATTTAAAAAGGAAATCAAGCACCAAAAATATTTTAGATAAATGAGAATTTATTCAAACCACAGTATATGAAAAAAACCAGCCTGAAGATCGCTGTAAAGATTTGACTGGAAAAATAGTGACGGACACTTACAGAACTGAAAATAATGGGCAAACATATACAATTCAGTGTGACCAAATTAACCTTTTTAAATGCTTTAAAACATTCACCAGAACGCTTTGTTGAGCTTTCTTTACAATCAATAATTGATGGCGCGGGATTAAAACTTAAGGTGGCTGTGAAGGCTGCTTAAAGCCATTGCAAAAATATTGGCGGAGGATGCGAGATTCGTCTAAAGCCTTTTTTGCTGATTTATTAATCAATGTTAGTGATTGTGAGATATTGTTAGTTTCATTCGAAAAATCAATAATTTATTCAACTTTAGGCCTCTGACTTTTATTAACTGTTGCCAGTTTATGTAAGTTCTTACGAGGGGCTATAGCCCCTTTTTAGCCCCTCGGAATACGAACTCAGTCGTTTCTAATATCACTTTAATCGTAATTTAAGACGAGTCGTCGGATTTGCTTAAGGCTCCGAACCAACTCATACGAAAGGTGTTTATATGAAAACTCAAATTGGTCATGTCTTATCAACAATTATTCAAGAACGTCGGCTGACAATGAAAGAAATTTCTAAGGCTACCGGCGTTCCGGCCACCACATTAGCTGAATGGCAGACGAACAGAACTCCTAAAAACCCAAACCAAGTTAAAGCCGTAGCTAAGTTTTTAGGTGTTAGTCTTCACTATTTACTATTTGGCGAAGAAGACAGTGAAGAACCAATGCAAAAGATTTTAAAAGAAGATTTTTTTGCTGGAACCTTTGAAATTTCAGTTAAGAGGGTGAAGATTTCAACAAAGGACAGGCAATGAAGCAGCTTATCTTATTCTTTAATTACAAAATATGCATTTTTTTACTTTTATTAGGTCACACTAATGCGGAATCCAAAGAACTTCAAAGTCCAATAACTCGTGCTTTAGAAAGTAGCGAGAAACCAGAATCCATTCAACTAAAATGCGAAAGTGAAGACGAGTTTAAAACAATGTCCTGTAGCTTTATTCAAACACTGGTTTACCCAAATTCAGAGAAATGGGACCCAAAAGAGTTAAGCGTAGAAAAAGCTAAAAATTTAATCCAAGATGCATGTAAAGATAAGACCGATCCTAAGTTGGTTAGATCTGACATTGATGAATTGTTCAAACCAAGTAAAAGAAATGATTACTTTTTTAAATATATGAACAACATATGTGCTTGCAAAAAAGCTGATGACTCTAAGGAATGTATTCACACAGTGACACAGAAATTTTTCGATGAAATGCCTAAAACTTGCAGAATAATGACCAATGACTTTAAAATAGATTTTAAAAGAAAATCCAAAGACAGCTGGGAAGCTAAATACAACACTTTTGTTTGTCCTAGTTTAAAAACAATCACTTTAAAAAGGAAATCAAGCAGCAAAGATGTTTTAGATAAATGGGAATTTATTCAAACCACAGTATATGAAAAAATCCAGCCTGAAGATCTCTGTAAAAATTTGACTGGAAAAACAGTGACGGACACTTACAGAACCGAAAATAATGGGCAAACATATACCGTTAAATGTGACCAAATTAACTTTTAAAGATTTAAAACAAGCAAATGGCAATCCAATGAATTCAAGAAGTTCAAAGACATAAAGCGCGAAAAGGGGCCTCCAAATGATCAAAAAGATTTTAAGTACTAAATTTGGATTGTTGTGCTTCTATTTTCTAGTGCATAGTTTATCGTCACGTGCAGAAACGATTTATACATGCAAAGAAGAAAAATCAGCAACAATTGCCTGGGAGTACGGTGGCATATTTAGTAAGCAAGGTCTAGTAGCCGAAGCTAAAGACTCCAGGGCGCCCACTGTAATTTCCTTCGTTGTTTCAGCAAAGAAGGTCCTTTTAAAAGGTAACTTAGGACAAGTTGAACTTAAAAAAATTTCCGAAAGTGTTTTCACTGAAGAATCTATATCGGGAAATATCTTTTTATGGACAATCCTTCCTGCCGAAAATAGCATACCCACTTATATCATCCAACATAAAGCTTATAAACTGGGTGGGCCATTTTCTATAATGGTTGCTTATAAATGCCAATAAAGCCGTTTATTTGAAGTAATAATGGCTATTGACAATGCACACCTATTGAGTGTACACTAGGTCATGATCAACATCATTGTTTTATCTTCATTGGTAAAAAAACAGCTCAGAAAGCTGCCAGTGCATATTGTGATTCATTTTCAGAACTGGTCTGAAGATGTTGAAAAGCGTGGATTGGATGAAGTCAGAAGAATTCCTGGCTACCATGATGAACCGCTAAAAGGGGATCTTAAGGGATTCAGATCGATCCGTTTAAGTAGGGCTTATAGAGCTTATTACCGTATTGTAAATGAAGAAATTGAATTTATCCGAGTTGAAAGGATTGATAAACATGAGTACTAAAAAAAGTGAAACCAGTAAATTTTTAGAAAAAATCACTGGCGGACCAGTAACTTTAGGTCGACTGATCGAAGCCATCAGGCTTGGTGAAGAATTGTCACAAGCGGAGTTTGCTAAATACTTAGGTATATCTAGGTCCCACCTAAATGACATCGAAAAAGGCCATAAAGCGGTTAGCCCCGAACGTGCGGCTAAGTTTGCCAAAGCCCTTAAGCATTCACCAGAACGCTTTGTTGAGCTCTCTTTACAATCAATAATTGATGGCGCGGGATTAAAACTTAAGGTGGCTGTGGAGGCTGCTTAGCTTTATACAATCCCCAATAGTTTTTTATTGCTTATTATGAATTTTAAATTCTTTTTCATAGTCTGATGCATTCTTTTTAATTTTTTTTAGATTTCGATAGTACTTTGTACCTTTACTTACTACTTCCTTGGAATCAACATAATCGTCATAAAAAAGAATATTTGAAATATCATCATCATTTTTAGATTTTTTGCTCTTCTTTATACTAACACAATTATGTTTATTGCTTCTATAAATATTTAAATACTCACTAGGAGTTAAATTAACACTAGAATAATTACCAAGCTCAATAATATCAATGAAGTTTCGCTCAGAACATGTAGCCATATCTTTACACATCAAAATGATACTTTTTTGCCATTTAAAATTTTTCTTTCTGCCTCTGAAAATACTATTGTAAAGACGTTCTTTAAACTTAGAAAATGAGTCATACTTATTTGATTTATAAATTAGTCCAATAGGTAGTTTTTCTGATGGAAAATACAATTTGTTTTGATCTTCAATAAAAGAACCTGACTGAAATGCAGTTTTAATTAGATCGAGTTGAAACTTTATAGACATCAAACATTTTTTATTTTGACCATCAGGACCGTGATTAATCTTTTTTATTAAGTCCTCTAATTCACTGATGACCCCAATTAAATACATTGTAGGCTTAAGTAGCAAAGGAGTACGCGATGCAGTCGTATGTACTTTCATTTTTAATAAAACCAACTTGTCGTTTTGTTTGGTTATTCTTTCTAGATTTCTCTGTGAATGCACCGAATAGTCATATAATGCATGCTGTAAAAAAGCCCTGAAAAATCTATGACTTACAACATCGATACTAAAATAATCTAATTTTTTTGAATACTTAAGCATTATTAAAATCTCCCTACTTTAAAGCGGTAACTGGCCCAGCAGTAAATATCATATTCTCATTTTGTCTCACAAATAGAAAATACAAATAGGAAGTAATAGTTCATTTAGGGAGGTAAAATGCAGTCAGAATTTTTGTCACTAGAAGAAACATCCGCATATTTAAATTTAAAGATTTCAAATTTGAGATTTTTAATTTTTAAACAAAAAATTCCATATGTAAAACTTGGACGAAGTATTAGGTTTGAAAAAAAGTCCCTTGAAAAGTGGATCAAAGACAACAGCTTTGGATTATCTGATCAATGAGCAAATTCAAAGTATAACTTAAACGACTAGGTTCTGTGAAAATAATTGCGACAAACTAACTCAGTTTAGAAAAATAAAAACAGAAATAATAACAGCTCAGCAAAAATCAAAGTTGAACTTTGAAAGGCATCCAATTGTCTTTTTCAAAGAATCACTGCAAATAATGAAAGGACGTTTTATGAAAAAAAATGGCTATATATGCATTTTAGATATGGAAAAACAGCTTATTGATCGCGAAGAAAATCTAGATACTAACATGATAAAAGCTAAAAACTTACTAAGACTGGCTTTAGTTAGAATTAGCGTCATAGATGTCATAAAATCATCGCAAGGCAAATCTTCAAAAAGATTTCATGAAGAAATGAATCTTTTCATGCGGCAACTTTCTTACATGATCGGAAAGATTGATCGCTTATCTACTTAAAAAATGTATGGGCCTTTGTTTGCACCAATGGCTCACAACTTCAAATCCATGGAGGTCCACATAATCAGTTAATATATAAATCAAAATAA
>JBMOJS010000389.1:0-1749 GCA_049315665.1 Pseudobdellovibrionaceae bacterium
AATTCAGCTTTTTTACTGGTGCAAGCCGTAAGGCCTAAACACACTGTTGCTAGCAAAACCATTATTCTTGAACTCATCCACACCCCCCACAGATTGCGAAGTCAAAACCGTAACAAAAAATCCCAAGCCTGGGCAAGAAAAGTCTTTACAGAAGGAAGACTTCTATGTTTCAAATACCCGCATGACGCAATCAGCCCATGTTCTTGAACAGATTCTTCTGCAAATACGTGATTTAAAGCAACAGGGGCGCCGCATCCAAGTGGTTTTTGATTTGGATTCCACCTTGTTTGATGTCAGCCCCCGTTTGCAAAAAATTCTGATGGATTTTGCCAATCATCCCGAATATCAGCAGCAGTTTTCACAACACCTGCCCTTGTTCCAACGGATTCAGACCGAAAAAAAAGACTGGGGCATTCGTGCCGCTTTGATTCGCGCTGGATATAAAGAAGACCACCCGGATTTTCACAACACCATTCGCGATTTTTGGGTGCAGCACTTTTTTTCGAATTCTTATTTGCACTATGATCTGCCTTACGCTGGCGCCCAAGATTATGTCAATGCCGTGGCCCAGGCCGGGGCAGAAATTGTGTATTTGACCGGCCGGGATCAAGAACGCATGGCCATCGGGTCGGAAGAAGTTTTAAAGCGATGGAACTTTCCTTTGCAACCACCGCAAAGCGAGCTTGCACTAAAGCCGCACAAAAGTATGGATGATGCTGAATTTAAAAAAGATTGGTTTTTACTGAATCGCGAAAAAAACTACGACAAAATTTGGTTTTTCGAAAATGAACCCGTGAATATTCATTTGATTGATCAGCACTGCGCCGAAGTGGATATGATTTTTTTAGACACCACCCACGCCGGAAAGGCCGAAGCCCCCTTGCATTTGCCAACCATTGTTGATTTTATTTATTCTTCCGCTGGCGAAAGCAAATAATGCTTTATTTAGTCGCCACTCCCATAGGGCAAATGGATGAAATCACTTTGCGGGCCCTAGAGGTGTTTAAAACCACGGATTTATTTATTGTCGAAAGCACCAAGGAATCTGGAAAGCTGCTACGGCATCATGGCATCACCCACAAACCCTTTGAAATTTTAAATGAGCACTCTACTCTGGCGGATGTGCAGCGCTTGGCCCAACTGTGCGCCGGTCAACAGGTGGCTTTGTTGACGGATTGTGGGACTCCGGGATTTTGTGATCCCGGGGCTCACTTGGT
Source organism: Pseudobdellovibrionaceae bacterium (assembly GCA_049315665.1). Classification (GTDB taxonomy): domain Bacteria; phylum Bdellovibrionota; class Bdellovibrionia; order Bdellovibrionales; family Bdellovibrionaceae; genus JBMOJS01. The sequence continues at coordinate 1,218 of JBMOJS010000389.1, forward strand.
GCACTTGTGCCGGCAAAAAAACATTCCGATAAAATCTGTGTTGGGGGCTTCAAGCTTGATGGCGGTTTTGTCTTTGAGTGGGCACAACCTACAAAACTTTTACTTTCGCGGCTTCTTGCCCGCAGAAAGCGAAGTCCGCATCAAGGAGTGGAAAAAAATCAGTTCATATAAACAGGCTATTGTGTTGATGGACACTCCCTACCGTTTGCAAAAAACCATGCAACAATTGAAAGAGTACATGCCGGGGCGAAAATGCTTGCTGCTTATCAATGTATCCCAACCCGACGAAACCCAAATCGAAGGCCTGCCCCAGGAAATTCTAAAAAATCTAAAGCATGACAAAGCCGAATTCATGCTTTTGATTTACCCGGGGTGATGGGTGTGCAGTGCGTGGATGGATGCATGAGTTGGTTCTGTGCGGGCCGTTTTGATTCGCGTGTAAAAAATAACTGTATAAAACTTAGACATTTTGTTTTTGGAGATCATTGAGTTAGTTTCAAGTGGAACTGGTTTGGGGGATTGGGTCACTGCA
>JBMOJS010000143.1:0-7645 GCA_049315665.1 Pseudobdellovibrionaceae bacterium
AGTACCAAGATCCCAAGACAGGACTTCAATGTGGAAGTAGAAAATTTTTAAGTGTGGATCATATTCAACCGCAGTTTGCTGGCGGCAACAGTGATCCACAAAATCTAAGAATTTATTGTCGCAATCACAATACCTATCGCTACCAAGCAGAGAATGAGGTCAGGGCTGTGTAAGAAGCTTGCGTAAAATCCTCTGGCTAATAAAAAACGACCTGGTGTCTTATGGGATTTTAATGACACCAAATAAACTATTGGTTTAATTCTGTTTCACTCGTCATAAAGAATCTCCGCATTTCAGCGCCAAACGTCACTTTGTATAAATCATAAACGCTATTTTTTTAAAAAAGTTCTTGGTTAGGGTATTAAGAAAATTTTATTTTCATCAGTCATTTTAGATAGCTCGTTATCGACTAGTTCCAAAAAAACTATCTGGCACAACGTTAGCACTTACTAGCACTAGATAATTTTAGATAACAGGGAATCATCCCATAACTATTGAAAGGTCATATATGAAATCATCCTTCTTGAATAAACTATTGGTTGTGTTTGGTGTTATTTCAGCTTGTTACGCTAATGCCGCTAAATCAACTTTTGCAGATAGAAACTCAGAAATTGAAAAAAGAGAATCTATAGCCGTTAATTTAGCTAATGCAACTCCTTGTGACAAAAGTTTAAAAATTAGTGCATTCGATAGTTTTGTAAATGATAACGGGGATTTTATTGTTGTGATTGCAGAAAGCAGCGTACGCAAAAGTGATGAAGATTATGGAGTAATCTACTTGAGAGATGTTACTTTTTCAAAAACAAATAAAATAACTGTATCTACTAAATGCGAAAAATAATTATTTGATTTAATCAGATCAATTTTATGTTTTAGTAAAAGCCAAAACCCGCTTAGTAAACTGCACCTGTTTATTACCAACTTCCACCTCTAGCGGGGTCACCACCACCCCGCTGTGGCTGGCCTCGGCCAACAAGCGGGCATATTCGGGGTCGATCTCTGCTGCTGGCGCAAATGAATCACAATCGGTGCGTTGAATAACAAAAATAATTTCAGCGCTGTGTCCTTGCTGCACTAAAGACATCAAGTCGCGCAAATGTTTTTGTCCCCGCACTGTTTCGGCATCAGGAAACTGAGCAGTCCGACCAGAAACCATGGTGACATTTTTCACTTCAATAAAATGCATGCGGTCTGTGCCTGATTTTTTTAAAGCAAAATCCAACCGACTTTCTGCAGAGATTTTATATTCAGGCTGAACCTGGTCAAATCTTTGCCAACGGTCCAGCGCCGCTGCCCAATCGCCGGAGCCTGCTGGCGCAGAAGACACACCAGCAACCGCAGCTTCGTCATCGGCCTTACCACCTACCACCCCTTGCAGTAACTCCTTCACCAAAAGATTGGGCACTGAAGTGTTGACCCCGACCCAGCCCCCTTGCGGCGAAGCGATGGCCTCCAAAGAATATTTTAATTTGCGCTCGGGATTGTCGCTGCGTGAAAACAAACAGGCCTGGCCGGGCACGGCGACGGTTCTAAGACTTCCCGTGTTGGCCACATGGGCCACCAGTGTTTCGGACTGAAACTGTATATCGGCAAAAAATCTTTTATAACGCTTCAAGAAAACTCCCTCGATGAGGGTTTTTGTATACTGCATGGGCTCCCCGATTATTTTTGCGATCTTTTTACTAATGACTGACCAGCAAAACTAGTGTAATTTGCCTAAAAAATTGCGCACTGTCACAAAGGAACTTATGGAAGTTGCTAAAAAAGCGAAACCGAATTGGTTGAAAGTTCGTGCTCCCTCTGGAGAAAACTATGCTCGCATTAAAGATCTTGTTGGTGAGCTTAAATTAGCCACTGTTTGCCAAGAAGCCAAATGCCCTAACATGGGCGAATGCTGGTCCGGCGGCACGGCAACTTTTATGCTGATGGGCGAAGTCTGCACCCGTGGTTGCAAGTTTTGCCATGTTAAAACCGGCAACCCCAAAGGACAGATCGATGCCTTTGAGCCCGAAAAAGTGGCCTATTCTATTTCACAAATGGGTTTAAAATATGTGGTCATCACCAGCGTAGACCGCGATGATCTTCCCGATCAAGGGGCCGCCCATTTTGCTCGCACCATCACCACTATAAAAAAACTGGATCCTGATGTGTTGGTAGAAATTTTGACTCCTGATTTTCGTGGTCAGCAAGATTTGATCAATATCCTTGTGGATGCCAATGCCGATGTGTTTGCCCACAATATTGAAACGGTGGAGCGTTTGACTCCCAAAGTCCGTGACCCTAGGGCCCCTTACCGTCAGTCTTTGCGAGTGTTACAAATGGTCAAAGAACGAAAGCCAAATCAATACACCAAATCTTCCATCATGTTGGGCTTGGGCGAAACCGATGAAGAGATCAAACAAACTTTAGTTGACTTAAGATCCGTCGGTTGTGACGTAGTGACCTTTGGTCAATATTTGCAACCCACAGAGCGCCATTTAAAAGTGGTGGACTATGTGACCCCAGAAAAATTTAAAGAGTGGCAAGAAATTGCCGAAGCCATGGGCTTTTTGTATGTGGCTTCAGGCCCCTTGGTGCGCAGCTCTTACCGCGCCGGAGAATTTTTTATGGAAGGTTTGATTAAAAAACAAAAATCCAATTTAGAATTGGTCAGTAGCGCAACGTCTAGTGAAATAACCCAATAAATATTATTAATGGGTGAGGTTTTATACAAACCTCATCGATCAACAGCTAAGGAGTTCTTGAACTATGTCTACAAATGTAAAACTACCAGAACTGGGTGAAGGCGTAACCGAAGGTGAAATTGTAAAATGGTTGGTTAAACCCGGCGACAGCGTAAAAGCCGATCAATCCATTTTAGAAATGATGACCGACAAAGCCACTGTTGAAGTGCCCTCCCCGGTTGCCGGCGTGGTTAAAGAATTGAAATTCAAACAAGGCGAAACCATCAAAGTCGACAGCGTGATTTTAGTTCTGGATGCAGCGGGAGCTGCAGCAAGCCCGGCACCTGTAGCTAGTGCCCCAGCAAAATCAGCACCGGCGGCAGCGGCAGCGCCTGCAGCTGGCCCGTCTGCTCCTAAAAATGTAAAATTACCTGAGCTGGGCGAAGGCGTCACCGAAGGTGAAATTGTTAAGTGGTTGGTTAAACCCGGCGACACTGTGAAAGCCGATCAATCGATTTTAGAAATGATGACTGACAAAGCCACTGTCGAAGTGCCATCGCCTTTTGCCGGCGTGGTTAAAGAATTGAAATTCAAACAAGGCGAAACCATCAAAGTCGACAGCGTGATTTTAGTTTTAGATGCCGCCGCTTCAGCTGGCGCAGCAGCAACTAATGGCGCTGCCCCCGCTGCTCCTGCTGCGGCCAATAAATACAATGGCCCTGCGGCTTCAGTTGCACCAATGTCAGCGTCGGCGCAATCCTCTTCTGCTGGCCTATCCGTATATCCACCAGCAGCAGACTTTCGTGTTTTAGCCACACCATCGACTCGCCGTTTGGCTCGTGAATTTGCTGTGGATATCAATGGCTTAACAGGATCTGGTTTAGCCGGCCGCGTGACCCGCGAAGATGTTTTGCAAGCCAAAGGAACTGGCGCTGTTCGTAATGGCGCCAGCGCAAGCCAACCTCAATCGGCAGCAGCAAGCTCTGCCGCAGGCGTATTGGCTCGTGGAATCCCTAAACCTGCGTTCACTAGCAATCAAGCTCAACTGGAAGAACGGGTTGAACTTAAAGGCATTCGCAAAAAAATTGCTGAAAACTTGCAAATGGCCAAAGCCATTATTCCGCACTTCACCATTATGGATGAAGCCGATGTCACTGAATTAGTGAAATTGCGTGAGTCCCTAAAAGAACAGGCCGAAAAAGCGGGAACAAAAATCACTTATTTACCTTTTGTCATGAAAGCTTTAGTGGCGACTTTGCGTGAGTTCCCACAATTCAATGCCAGCATTGACGATGCGAATTCTCAAATTGTTTATAAAAAATATTTCAATTTGGGTTTTGCCGCTGATACACCCAATGGTTTGTTAGTGCCGGTGATTAAAAATGCCGATCAAAAAACCATCTTGCAATTGTCGCAAGAAATTATTGATCTCAGCAAACGGGCCCGCGATGGCAAATTAAAACCCGATGAAATGAAAGGGGCTACCATCACCATCACCAATATTGGATCTGTGGGTGGCACTTATGCGACGCCGATCATCAATCATCCGGAAGTAGCGATTTTAGGAATGTACAAAATCAGTGAAAAGCCGGTGATTCGTAATGGTCAATTAGCAGCTATCAAAGTGATGAACTACACCGTGACCGCTGATCATCGTTTGATCGATGGCGCCGTGGCAGCCAACTTTTTGAAAGCCTTCATGCAACGTCTTTCTAACCCCGGCGTATTGATGCTGGATATGTTTTAATTAGGAGCTCGCAAATGCAAAATTTTGATGTTGTCGTTATTGGTTCTGGTCCCGGTGGTTATGTGGCCGCTATTCGTAGCGCTCAATTGGGTTTCAAAACAGCTATAGTTGAACGGGAAGCTTTGGGCGGAGTTTGCTTGAATGTAGGCTGTATCCCATCCAAAGCCATGATCACCGCCACCCACTTGTTACACAAAGCCCAGCATCACTTTCCTGAAATGGGTTTAGTGATTCAAGGTGGAATTAAAGTCGACATGAAAAAATTGGTCAGCTGGAAGCAGTCCGTGTGCGACCGTATGTCTTCTGGCGTGAATCAATTACTGAAAGGCAACACCGTCACTGTGCTTAAAGGTGAAGCCCAGTTTAAAACCAGTAAAGAGATCTTAGTGCAATCCTCGCAAGGCACTGAAACTGTGGCTGGCAAATATTTTGTTGTAGCTACAGGTTCAAGACCGATTGAAATTGGCGGCTTTCCTTTTGATGAAAAAAATATTTTATCTTCCACCGGAGCTTTGGCCTTGGATGAAGTGCCTAAAAGAGTGGTGGTGATTGGCGGCGGCTACATCGGTTTAGAAATCTCTTCTTACCTAAGAAAACTGGGCACAGAAATCACTGTGATCGAAGCACAAACCAGCTTGTTGGCCGGCGTGGCCGACCCTGAATGTGCGCAAGTGGTGGCCCGTAAGTTAGAAAAAAGTGGAGTTAAAATTCTTTATGCGGCAAAAGCCAAAGGGCAGAAAAAAGTCGGTAAAGAATTTGAAGTCACTTTTGAAAAAGATGGTAAAGAAGAAAAAATTCTTTGTGATAAAATCTTGGTCACCGTGGGCCGCAAGCCCAACAGCGATCAATCCGGTTTAAAAAACGCAGGACTACAAATTGACGAACGTGGATTTGTTAAAGTCGATGCTCAACGGCGCACCAATGTGCAAAATATTTTTGCCATTGGTGATATTTGTGGCCAACCGATGTTGGCTCACAAGGCTTCCTACGAAGGCGTTTTGGTGGCTGAAGTGATGAAAGGCATGAACCGCGCTTACGATGTGAAACAAGTTCCAGCGGTGGTCTTTACTGATCCAGAAATTGCTTCTGCGGGTTTGACTGAATTGGAAGCCAAAGCCAAAGGTTACACCGATTTAAAAATTGCCAAATTTCCTTTTGCGGCCAATGGCCGTGCCGTATCGATGATGGAGACTGAAGGCTTTGTAAAAATGATTGCTGATAATAAAACCAATATTTTATTGGGCGTACACATTGTTGGGCCTGAAGCCAGCAATTTGATTTCGGAAGCTTCATTGGCCATTGAAATGGGCGCAAGATTGGAAGATCTGACACTGACGATTCATCCTCACCCCACCTTAGGGGAAACTGTGATGGAAGCGGCAGAAGCTACATTAGGTCATGCAATTCATGTGATTCAGAAGCCTTTGAATAGCGCTAGCCGATCGGCCCATGCTTAGTGCCTAAGCCAACAACGCAGCATCTGCTTTGTTGGCTGCAACAAGATCGTACAGCTAGAAAGAATTTATAGCTTTGAATTCATCTATACACTACCAACCTTTAGAATTTATCGACTGGGGGCTTGTGGATTACCAACAAGCCCTGGATCAACAAATGCAGTTGGTAGAAAAAGTCATTGCCCAGCCTGAAAAAGCGTATTTGATTTTTTGCACCCACCCGCCTGTGGTTACTTTAGGTCGCGCTACCCGCGCTGAGGATGTATTTGCGTGGAGCGGTGAAACTTTATCCGTGGCCCGTGGCGGTCGTGCCACCTATCATGGCCCTTCACAATTGGTTGTTTACCCTATATTGAATTTAAAATTTCCCCGCCATCAGCGCGGCCCCCAAGAAATCACCGGGTACCTGCGTGATTTTGAAAAGGCCATTGTCCAGACTCTGCAACATTATGGCGTACAAGCCGTTGGAAAAACTTTAAAAACCAAAGCCGAGCGCGATGCCTTGGCGGCCACTGCTAGCCTAGAAGACACTGGGGTTTGGGTGGGTCAGCAAAAGATAGCGTCCTTGGGCATTGGAGTGAAGCTGTGGACCACTTACCATGGGGCCGCCATCAACTTACAGGAAGACGAAAAAGCTTTTCAGGGCTTGAACCCTTGCGGCTACACATCACAAACAATGATCAGTTTAGAAAAACTTTTAGGCCACCCTATCGATATTGCTGAATTCAAAAACAGATTGAAAGAAAACTTGCTAAGAAGTTTGTGAAATACAATAAACTTAGCAGGATTTTAAATAATGAGGGGTGGACTTTATGTTCATTGAGTGGCGAATGGTCAAAATATTTGCAGCATCATATTTTTAATTGATGCAATTTCTACCAACGAAGCTTGTCTATTTGATAAACAACATTGATCATTGCTGGGCCTACAGATTGTTTTTTTTCAAATTCTGCAATTTGAACGGCTCCGATTTTTTTTAAGGCCATTCTGGATCTCAAATTTTGTGAGCCAACATGAAAATTAACTTTATCGGCAAAGCTAAAAGCATACTCGATCATAACTTTTTTAATTTCAAAATTAAAATGACCTCCCCAGTAGGCTCTACTTAAAAATGTATACCCAATGGTTACTTCTTTTTTTTCAGGGGAATAATCGTAGAAAGACGAAGTCCCTATTATTTCATTACTTTTGCGATCAATAATAGCCATTGAACCTGGGTAAGCAAATATTGTTTGCCAAAAATTTAAAAAGCCTTTAGCCGTATGGCGATCATTCGCTGGATGCTGTTCCCAAATTTTGGGATCTGATGCCGCCAAGTATAGAGCATCGTAATCTTCAGCTTTTAACGATCGCAAAATGAAATGGCTGGTTTCAAATGTTGGTATAGATAGAAGTGGTGCTTGTGACTGATCTTCTGAATTTAATTTACGCCCCATCTTTGCTGATTTGAAGTGGTCTTGAATTTTAACCATATGCTGGATATATAAATCTTCTGCCGCTTCACAGTCAAACCATCATCAATGATGGCCTACTGACCTAAATTGCGCCAATGGCTAAAGACTGCAAGGACTAGCACCAGCCTAAGAACCTCATCCGACTTTGACAGGGCTTTGATGCGGCACCACTTCCATCTGAAATCGCTAAGGTGAAAATTTCTGAATCAGTCAGCCCTTTCTTTGATCCTTCATAAAAGAAAGGATAATCCATTATCCTTTCTTTTCCGGGTAGACCGTATTGACTCATAGATAAATGTCCCTGAACTAGGATCTGGTTACGCAACT
>JBMOJS010000144.1:0-7617 GCA_049315665.1 Pseudobdellovibrionaceae bacterium
CAAAAAAACTGGGATAGGCCATTTGCAAATAAAGTTTGCGTCGGTCCACTTCAGCTAAGTGCCATAAAATGTGGGTGGTCAGTTTTCTTTCGCGGGAAGTGAGTTCCACCAGCTTGCCGTGCAAAGCTTCGCTGGCTAAATTTTGTAAAACTAAAGGAATAGTGGTGTTGATAGTATAAGATGTGTTCACGTGGCCTCCTAAATTTCACCAACATTATCACAGCTTTAAAAACACCATTTTTAGGGCTTTTTGAAAAAACGCATATGAATTTACATAGACCAAAATATCACGATCAGTCGCCGTCAAAGCCTATTGTAGAGACTTTTTTCTAAGCCACACCAAGCGTGGTGATCGAAATAATTTATCGCTATATAAACAATTTTAGATGCAACGTTTTAGTGTCAAGAATTAATTTTCAATGAATGCTTGGTGTTGTAAACAAAGGCTGTTTTTAAAGCATGTTGTACAATAACTTAAATTCGAATTCCACTTGGAATTGAAAAAAGAATTGTTGCTGTAGCACTTCCGTTTGAAACCCAATGAAAAAATTATGGATCAATCGCCGCTGAAATAAATCCTTGCCGCATCAGCACTTCCGTCTGAAACCCATATCTGGATTTTTATTGGCTATGGTATAAGCTGGAATGAATTGTTAAAGATGTTGGAGTGATGGTTGAACATCTAAGTCGATCGATTATTTGATAATAAACAACCCCCCAGCCTATGATATCCGTAGATGCGTACCCACTCGGGTTTTTAAAAACAACTTAAGTATTTTCAACACCAATCGAAAAATCCTATACTGGTTGAATTTTTTGATCATGCTATACCTATTTTTTAAGGAGGGGCATGCACTCATCTTTGCACAAGCCAGGGGTCACTGACTTGCTTATGCAAAGATGAATCTTTTTTATAATAGTTTCTAATTGCAGAATAACGTCTTCATAGTCCGAAATGGACAATAGCCGATTCAACGTACTTATTAATAATACCTAAATATGATCAATAACGATATCACGAGCCATAACAGTTTTACGACCGTCGGCTTTGGCACTTTCAATGGCGCGCAGGCACAACTTTTCGATGGCTTGGCTAAGAACATCTACAGTTTCGCCAGATGTATTCATTTGGCCTTTTTCTTTAATTAATTTTTTAACTTTGCTGGTAACAACTAATACTTCAGACATGTTTACCTCTCTCCGTGGTAAGCAATAGGGTGACATAGGGTTGTTGCCCCTGACAATTGGAAATTATTCATGCGTCGCATTGTTTTTAGAGCCGCGACTTAAACTTTCCCAAGAATTATTTTTAAATTTAAAAAGTTCGGCCGTGCGAAGTCCATCGGATTGTTCAGCAATCCAAACAAAAGTTTTTTGATCAATGGGCTTGGTGCATTCTAAATCCAAAAATGCCGGAGACCAGCATCCTGAATTTAGGTGCTCCACGGCTCCACGATACTCATGACGTGCTAAGTGTGTATGGCCATAGATCACTCTTTGCACGCCAGTGATGGCACTGGTCATTGCCAAAATATGATCATCCGGTTCTTTGTAGTTGGAAACTCTTGAAATGATTGACTTACTGTAAAACAAAAAAAAGGGCAGCAAGGCGAACAAGGGAACAAAAGCCCAAAAAAATGAGACGTTAAAAATAGACCTTACAAAAACCATCAATTGAAAAATAATATAAAAACTTAAAAAAATAAAAAAAGCACGATCCAGCCATAATTCGCGAACCAGTAAATAAGGCCGGCTGGATGCGGGATCTACAAAAAGCTCTTTAAGTTCGCGAACAACCCTAGTTTCTGCATTGGCTTTCATTGCGATTTCTTTAATACGATCTTCTATTTTTAATGGATTGCGAAGCGGCGACGCCAAGCGATCGACGAAAGATTCTTTCAAAGTCACCAAGGATCCCCACAACCAAATCAAAATCAAATCGGGTTGTGCGCGGATCATGTATTTGAAAAAAAATCGAATATACTGTCCTAGGGACATAATATAATTGCTATCCACATGGGGATTAAAAAACCCCATACCGTTCATAATGTAACGACAAGCTAAATTTCCAAATGGTAACTTTAGTGAAATAAAATTATAGCCCCTAACATAGGGATGAATAGGGTCTTCGCACACACAGTAAGGATCATATTGATTGCCGTGTTCGATCAGTGTGTCTTTATTTGAAATATAAAACCATTCGGTAAAACGGATGCGTTTCTTAGAGTCCTCGTCCAAAGACAATGCATTTAAAATTTCAGTTTGAACTTGAGAAAAATGCAACTCGATATCATGGTTGCCAATAATAAAGATCACCCGGTGCCCGTCAGCAACAAATTTTTTTATAGCCTGTATGAACACATGATGATCTTGCAAAATCATTTTTATCTTATAGGTGGACCTTTCGGCCTGAGGCAGCAGCCCTCGTTTTTTTTCTAATCGAGATATCTGAAAAACAGGCTGGTCAGGAATGCTTGTGACGCTATCAAAATCAAAAATATCACCATTTAGTACCAACTCTACTTTCTGGCCTTCTGCTTTTGCAACAATCTTGCTTAAAAAATCAGCCAAGGCATCGTCGAAAAAAAATTCACGGGTTTTAAATTTTTTCCATAACGGAAATTTGGGATGGATGGGTTCGGCTTCGCATAAGTGCAGATCACTGATAACAGCGGTATACTTCGCGGTAGTAAAATCTTGCCATAAAGTATCAGAAATATTCATGGTGGCCAAACTGCACCTCTTCTTGTATATGATGCAGAATATGTCTGATTTTATCAAGAATCTACCACAACCTATAGGAATAGTTGGTCTAGGCAAAAGTGGGGAGTCCGCCTATAAACTGCTTTCACTGTTTTTTTCAAAAGAACAGCTTTTTACCTTTGATAGTAAAAACCCATCTGCCAATTTCACAGACTCCGGACTGTTTGTGCAAACAGTCCAACCAAAAACTTTAGTGGTTTCCCCAGGCGTGCCTTTGTCTACAGATTGGATTCAAAATTGTAAAAAATCTGGTGTTCTGATCACAAGCGAAATTTCTTTAGCTGCTTCTATTTTAACTACAGAAAAAACCATTGGCATCACTGGCTCTCTAGGAAAAAGTACAACCGTTTCACTACTAAACGCCGCTTTAGAAAAAACTCAACTTTCGTATTTTGTTGGTGGAAATATAGGTATTCCATTTGCAGATTACGCCATTGAAATCGTGCAGAAAAAAAGAAGGCCTGCTGATTGGGTTGTTTTAGAACTATCTAGTTATCAATTAGAAAATGCATTTGGATTAAAATTGAATTTTTCAGCAATAACCTATCTTGCAGCCAATCATTTGGAAAGATATTCATCTTTGGATGAATACTATCACACCAAATGGAAAATTTTAGATATCACCCAAGAAAAATGTTTTATGAATTTTTATGGTGGCGACTTGGCTAGCTTCATCAATGAGCAAAGCCGAACAGGCATAGCAAAAGAAAAAGCAAAAAAGATTTTCTTTGCTAAAAAAGAAGATCTAACCAAATATGAACTGCAAGAAAATAGGCTTGTAGGATCTCACAATATTGATAATTTGGCTTTGGCCACGCAAATGGCTTTATCTGCTGATTGGGGCGAAGCTTGTATTGCGGGACTTAAATGCTATCCTGGCATGGCCCATCGACTTGAAAATATTGGTGAACACGATGGAGTTTTATTTATTAATGACAGCAAAGCCACGACCATTGAAAGTGTTTTAAGCGCCATCTCTGCCACAGCAGAAATTCCTGGAAGAAACACAATCCATTTACTTCTAGGGGGTAAAGATAAATCCCTGCCATGGCATAAATTATCTGATCTAAAATTAAACCCTCGAATTCAATTTTATTTTTTTGGTGCCGACCGACAATTGATCCAATCCTCTTCGCAACTAGCGGGTCCAGTTTTAATTGATTTTAAATCCGCTTTGGATGAATGCCGGAAAAATCTTAAACCTAAAGATGTAGTATTGCTAAGTCCCGGTGGAACTAGTTTAGATGAGTTTAAAAACTTTGAAGAACGTGGGGAAGTTTTTCGTCAATATGTTTTAGCTAAAAACTAAGAAAATGCACATGGCCAGCATCTACAGGTAACAACTGTGAATAGATTTTTTTATTGTTGTTTTCAATTAAAATCACTTCTTGATGTTCTAGAGGTGCATTAAAAATTGCAAAGCCACCGCCCAGCTCTGGCTGGGAAATAATATTTCCATATCTATCAAAGTAAATAAGGTCTATTGAAGTTGAACTTTCTATTCCCCCCAAATGCACTTCGTAGTTTTTTAAAGACGAAACAAAACCAATGATAATACCAGCGTTAAAATTTATATTTATCTTCCTTTGCGTTTGCCATGCGTTCAGCTTTTGTTCAGAAATTGCTGGAAAAGAAATACTGCCTGTACTGTCGTTATAAATGTAACGAGCTGTTTTATAATTTAAATTTCTATCAAATTGTACTTCTGCAAAACTCAACCTGGGTATATCGGAAATTTGCACTTGGGCTTCACCTTCGACTACAACAGTGTCAGGTAAACTTTGTATTTGCACGCTGGAGGTTAGCGGCTGTCCAGAAAATGCATCAAATGATTTTAGTATAATGGTTTTTTTTGCCAATGAATTTTCGATCTCTACATAGGCAATAGCTTCGTCTTGCACAACTGTATTTACATGCGAAAAATATTCTCCTTGTTGGGTCGCTAGAAGGGAATGCACACCTTCTGTGGCCTCAACAAATACAAAGGCCCCACTGCTTGATGTTTGCTGTAATGATTTATCTGGTAACATCAATTCATTAAAGTAAATGGGCTTTATGCCATCATCCGTTTCTGATTGCACTTGAATTCCAGATATAGGTTTGCCATCCATCAAAACTTTACCCCAAATAAGACCCGCAAGACGATTGATTTTTTGTCCTGGTTCGGTGATCCAATCAAAAAAAGCCTGCATCATTTCTTTGGGAAAAAGGGGCACTGATGTGGTCTTTTGTGCCAGCATCAATCTGTTGGTTGTGTGATAATTTTTGCTTGTGGCAGACATCATAGTGCTAGAGTTTTCTGCAAGTGAATCTACCGAGGGTGTGTCGTCTTCTTGATCCACCATTTGATTTTTCAATATTGATTTTTTAGATGCCACTTCTTCGTTGGTTCCCACTCTTGGTGTTGCTGTTGGACTATTTTTTTGATGGGGTTTTTTCGGGCTGCGTGGTAAAATCGTCAGCGGCTGACTTTCAGACTTCTGCTGTATAAATATACGCCCTTCACCCTGAATTTCACCATGGTCATCTTTAAGTTCAGCAACCAAAGATCCCTGGGGCTCATCCACTTGAACTTTGTATGTGCCAGTAGATAAATCATAGCTGCCAGCTTTTTGTCGAACTCCATTTTTCTCGTGATAAATTTCAATATTTTTATAATTAGTTACTGCTAAACCACCGCCCACTTCTAAAGGACCACTTATTTTTTGTTCACCAGTCCAGGAAGTCATGTCCAGTTTATTCTGAAAGGGTATTTGTTTAGAATTTTCGCTTAAAAAATCTAGATTTTGCATTCCGATCGATGGCACAACGGACTCTGTACTGTCTGTTGCTCCTAAATATTGAAAATCCTCTGTTAAAACTTTTACTTGCTGAGATTTATCTAATTCTTGAAATGCCACAAAGGCCGGCGATAGTGCACTAGATTTTATAATAAGTGGTTTTTGAATAAGATAAATATTCTGCTGGCCCATGCGCGCGGGGTAAGCAAAAGAAAAAATCCATCCTAGAAATAATAAACCAAAATGCTTGAGCACGAGTCTCGCTTTCGTAACCCTCATCCATAAGGATCACTCTACTATTATTTTAGTAGGGCTTGAAATCGTCAATCACGTTGCGCCGATCACGACCTTCATTCAGCAATTTCATGATTTGGTTGGCCCGCTCCTCGGCCAAACTATAGTCTTGATTAATGATGACATATTTTCCAGCAGCGTCCTTTTGTTCATAAAAAACCTCGACCTGAATATCATAGGGTCTTCTATCACCCAAAATACTAACTCGAGTAAAATATCTTCGTTTTACTTGGGTGGGTTTTTCGATTTCTTTTCCGGTTTTATCATGAAATTTAGAGACCAGTTCACGACCATTGTCATTGGTTGATATCGGCACACCAATCACAGATACCACTACTTTGCGAGTGTCACTGGCATTCAGCGGGGTCTCTTTTAAAAAAACTCCGCCAGTACGACAGCCTGATAAAACCATTGAAACTAGAAGTAAAAAAACAAACTTCTTCACAAGGTCAAACCTGATTTCTTCCAGTCTTCTAGAAATTGATTCAGACCTTTTTCAGTCAATGGATGATGGGTCAATTGCTGCATCACTTTGTAGGGGATGGTCGCAATATGGGCTCCCATCAGGGCCGCCTGTGACAAATGTATAGGATGGCGAATACTGGCCACCAACACTTCTGTTTTGAAGTTATAATTATCAAAAATTTGCACGATGTCTTGAATCAGCTGCATGCCATCTTGCCCAATATCATCCAAGCGACCGACAAAGGGCGAGACCATGGTCGCGCCGGCCTTTGCAGCCAGCAGTGCTTGTAAAGATGAAAATACCAAAGTGACGTTGGTCTTGATTCCTTTGGATGAAAATTCTTTCACAGCAATCAGACCTTGTTCAGTCATGGGCACTTTAACAACAACGTTCGGAGCAATTTTAGCTAGCTCTAAACCCTCTTGAATCATTTCTTCTGCTTTCAAAGAAATAACTTCTGCAGAAACGGGGCCCTTAACGGTTTCGCATATCTGCTGAATCACTTGCTTTAAGCTTTTTCCAGATTTTGCCACTAAAGATGGATTCGTAGTAACCCCATCGACCCAACCTTTTGAGTAGGCTGCTTTGATTTCTTCGACGTCCGCTGTATCTATAAAAAATTTCATAACTCTCCTGTTATTTATATTGAACTAATTTAAAACTTCTTTGATTTCATACAAGCCAGGGGCTTTTTTATACAGCCATTCAGCAGCTTTGATGGCACCTTTAGCAAATACGGCGCGGTTTAAAGCATGGTGTTCAAAATTCAGATATTCTTCTTCGGCAAATGCAAAAACACGGTGCACACCAAAAACACCACCACCTCTAAGCCCCAATGGCAAGGGGGTCTTTTGCCCAATGACTTCTTCTAATTTTTTTTGCAATGAAAGGGCTGTTCCAGATGGAATATCTTTCTTTTTATTGTGATGAATCTCTTCGATCTGAAAATCAAAATCATGAAATTGAGCAAACACTTCTAAAGCTTTACTTAGCAAAGCCACACCAAGGCTCATGTTCGAAGCCCACAACACTGGAATTTTTTTTGCTGCTATTTGTATTTGTTCAAAGTGGGCCTCAGTTAAACCGGTGCTACCAGAAACCACAGCCGATTTATTTTTCTCTGCCACAGGAAGTAAACTTTGCAGCCCTTCTGGAGAAGAAAAATCAATCCACACTTGGACTTTTACAGCTTGTGCACAGTCCACCACTGGGCTCCAAAGATTTGCAGACAAAAAGTCAGGCTGTTGTTCTGATACGCCTAAAACCAAATCAAATAAATGTCGGTACATGCCAAAGAGAACCAAGCACACATAT
>JBMOJS010000007.1:0-30708 GCA_049315665.1 Pseudobdellovibrionaceae bacterium
ACCCGATTTACGGTAAGCCCCTGTGGTTCAATGACTTTAGGGCAGCCCCTACCAATTTAACTGCACAAAAATGCAAAGCATTTTCATGCAGCGAGCGTCCGAGACGATGAAGCGAGCACCGCTAGCAAATCGTCGCAGTACTCGAAGCCCCCATGGGCGAGCCCCCGGAAAAGCCGATCAGGCCGCTTTGCCGTACGAACCAGAGTCGTCCTCTGCAATTTCAGTGTTGCCTTTAAATTCTGTAACTTCTGACGAAGTCCCATTCACAATTTGCTTTAATTGAATTGTTATATTTTGCAAATCAGAAACCTGAGCTGATAAAACTTCGGATGTTTTACTACAACTGTTGGCCGAAGACGCATTGATTTGTGTCGATTGATTCAACTGCTGAAGGGCATTGGAAATTTCTTCTACTCCCTTGGCTTGCTCTTGACTGGCTACAGAAATCCCCGATACCAAACCAGCAGCTTTTGCGGTTTCGGATAAGATGTCTGCTAAAATTTTCTCGCACTGTTTGGCAATGTCAGATCCACGCTCAACTGTTTTTTCTGTTTTAGCCATCAAATCTTGTACATTGCTTTTTGTTTGTTCTGCTATACCACTGACTTTGGCAATACTTTCCTCCAAAAGCACAGTGATTTCTTTCGAAGCTTCCCCTGACATTTTGGCTAAATTACCAACCTCTTCAGCAACCACAGCAAAGCCTTTGCCTTGCTCACCGGCCCTAGCCGCTTCCACTGAAGCATTGAAAGACAATAGCTTGGTCTGAAATACAATTTCATTGATCACTTTGGTTTTTGAACCGATCTCTTGAATCACTTTGACTATATCAGTAATTCGATCATTGCTGGTTTTAACTTCCTCCATCACACTGTCATTGGTCGAATGAATATCTGCAATGGCTTGGACCATTTCACGCATCACTTCTTGCCCTTGCTCAGCCTTGGCTCTGGACTCGCCAGAAGCTGTTTCTGTTTGCAAAGCATTTTTGGAAGACTGCTGAACCATGGATGAAATCTCTTCTACAGAAGAGGCCGTCTGTTGCAAGGCGGAAGCCTGTTGCGCCGATGCTGAAGACAATTCTGTTGAAGTAGAGGTTAGACTTTGTATGGCCCTGGCTAGATCTTCTGCGCCAACAACTAAGGTCTTTGTAATTTCTGTCAAACTTTTTACTATCGATCGAGCAATCACAAAAGCCAATACAATCCCAGAAGTCAAAGCCACAATTAAACTAACTATTGAAATCATTTTTAATCGATCCGAGTTTGACAAAATCACACTAAAGTTTTGTTTACTTTCTTGTTCGTAGTATTCACCCATATTGCCTAATTTTTCTTCCAGGGCCTCAAAACTTTTTTCAAATTCGGCAAACTTATTTTTTACAAGATCTTTGTCTTTTTGCTTAGCTGCAACGATCACGGCATGGCTTAGATTTAAATACCCCATTAGCTCTGGCTCAACATCTTTTAACTTTTCAGTAAATATTGCGGTGGCTTTAAGCTGCTTCATTCCAATTAGCAGCTCTTTGACATTTTTTTCATGCTCAGCCAAAGTTTTTGTCGCTGTATCGATATTTTCATCGGTGTCGGTCATTGCTCCCAAGTATGCTTGCAATGAAGCCCCACGTACACCGTCATGCACCATGTCCACCAAAGTTAAATCTCGCACCAAGGGAAGATCGTTTTCAATGACATTTTGCAGTTTGCGTGAAAGATCTATGGTTGAATAAACGCCCAAGGATCCCACAAAAATCAAACCTAAAACCAGCACTCCGGTTAAACTGTATAACTGTATTTTAATGCCCCAGGATCTCATTTCGCACCTCTTGCTATTTCTGCATCGGTTCGAACACTAAACACTTGAATTGTTTTGACAAAATAAAATAATTTTTACGCACTTCTACCTATAGACAATGGCAAAAACAAGTATTTATACTGAAGCGTGAGTAAGATTTTTGTATTTAAAAAAAAATGGCTTCAATTATCTATCCGTCATCAGCTGCGTATTGTGCTGATAGGATTTGCTGCAGTTCTGTTAATAACAATTTTTACCAGTGTTTATTTTACTGCAAGGCAAATATTACTGTCCCGCGGATTCCAGCTTTTAGAACTCTCACAAAAAAGTGCTATTGGTAGTTTCAATAAGTACTTGAATGAAAATCCAAACTTGAACAAGTGGGGCTCGCTATCCAACCACCTGACCGATCGCACTGGCCTTGGTGCTAGTGGCGAAACCTATCTGATGGATGATAATGGCACACTGCTGACCGAATCACGCTTTACTAATAATCCACCCCCAGCCCCCATTCCAGAATTTACCAGCTCGCGCTGGCAAGGACTAAAGCCTGACTACCGTGATATTTCAGTGTTGGCCATTTGGAACCAACTAAAAATCAGTAACCAAACTCTTTACTTGGCCTCTGAAATTGATCTTGAAGAAGTGCTTCTGCCATTAGAACGACTGACATATTGGATGGGTGGCTTATTAGTTATTTTAAGTTTATTGATTTTGGCACTATCACCCTGGCTGTCGAAGTTTTTTTTGCATAATATTGAAAAACAGCAAGAACTATTAGCCACCAGACAACGCAGTCTGATTGAAGGACAAGAACTTGAAAGACAAAAAATCAGCATGGACTTGCACGATGACCTTGGGCCGCGCCTAGCCGCGCTGGCTTGGCAAATAGAATCTTTTGTAGAATCTGTGGATAAAAAAAATATTTTACAAAAAGGATTGTCAGAAATTTCTATACAAACCAGAAATTTGTCAGGCCAGCTGTCTTTAAATATTTTGCACCACCATGGATTTAAAGCCCTTTGCAAAAGTTTTTTTGAAAATGTATTAGAGCGCGCCATCGAAAGTGGCGTAGAGTTTGAGTGGGAATACGCAGATGCAAAAAATAATCTAGAAAAACTATCTACAGGACAAGCCATAGCCTTATACAGAGTTATGCAAGAATCTATTGAAAATACCTTTAAACATTCCAAGGCTACGCAGGTTCAATGCCAAATTATTGCAAATACTGATGGTGGTGTGAATTTACTTGTCAGTGACAATGGTCAAGGTTTTGACTCCAACTTTATAGACACAAAAATTTTTAGTGGTATGGGGTTACGGAATATGCAAACTCGCATCGAGTCCATTGGCGGAAAAATATCTATTCACTCAAGACCGAATAAGGGCACTCTAATTCAAGTTGCTGTCAGTACAAGCAAAGAAGGTAGTTATGAAAATTTGCATCATTGATGATCATCCCATAGTTGGATCAGCCCTAGAAAGCCTGATCGGCAAACGCATACCACAAGCTAAGGTACAAATCATCAATGAAGACCCTGGGTTGAGTTGTTTAAATTTAAATATCGAAGCTGATGTTTTTATTATCGACCTTAATTTTTTTGGAGAAATCAAAGGCTATCAACTGATTCAAAAATTTCGCAATCAACAGCCGCAGTGTAAAATTATTATTTTGTCGATGCACAACGAAGGAGTCTACGTAGATAAAGGAATGTCAGTGGGCGCCCAGGCCTATGTGGTTAAATCTGACCCACCCGAAGAAATTTTAAATGCCATCGACTCTGTGAGCAACGGACAGAAATTTCTTTCTAGCGGGGTAAAAAATAAAAGAAAACCCCTAGATCTTGAAGAGGCCCACATATCTGCCCGCGAGCATGAGATTCTACTGTTGGTGATTGAGGGTTTGGATTCTAAACAAATTGCAGACAAACTAAATATCAGTTTTAGAACGGTGCAAAGCCATCGACAAAATATTATGAAAAAATTCAAGGTCACAAACACCGCACAGTTGGTGCAAACCTATTTGGCTGGTGATAATTCGATCAAAATACTTTCCCCAGGCGCCTAGGGATCTTAAATCCTGCGTTGTCAGCCTGTTTTTTTGTCTTAAGATCTAGAAATCTGTCTATATCCTAGGACAGATTTTAGCTCTTGTATCCGGATATCGATTTTAAGACCAGCTCTGCCTGGCTTTAGCTTTGCTTTGCTCCTTGGCCAACCCAAACCCCAAGGAGTCTTAAAATGAAAACTTGTAAATTTCTTCTGCCTTTGACATTTACTTTTGTTGGCAGCCTAAGCCATGGATTTTTAGGCATTCCCGGCACGCCCAGCATTCCGGGCATTGATCCCTTAGATACAATACGTGTTATTGAGCGCCAGCAACGTTGCGATCAAATTCGCGATGATGCCAATAAGCACATTCAATATTACAACCAAGTCATTTCATACACAAATAACAATTTATCAACCACCCAACAAAGACTGACCAGCAATGAAAGCAATAAATCGCAACAGCAACAAGAGTTTGAAAAGCTGAATCAGATGCTAAACCAGCAAAATGAAAATCTAGATTTACTAAACAGCTTAAATCAATACGGCAGCGAAATAGAAGTTTTGCTGCG
Source organism: Pseudobdellovibrionaceae bacterium (assembly GCA_049315665.1). Classification (GTDB taxonomy): domain Bacteria; phylum Bdellovibrionota; class Bdellovibrionia; order Bdellovibrionales; family Bdellovibrionaceae; genus JBMOJS01. The sequence continues at coordinate 4,416 of JBMOJS010000007.1, forward strand.
AAAGTTATTGAAGTCGAAACAAGTATTAACAACTGAAAATATATGGCAAAAGTTGGCTAACAAAACAACAAACCCAACTTTACAACAAAAACTGCAACAGCTACAAAACACACATTTTGAATTTGAAGTGAAAGATCTTTTACTTCATGGATACCACTTTAATGATTATTCAAAGACATTACTAAAATCACTTCTGCAGCAAAAAAATAATTTGCAACAAATGCTAATCAATAAAGAACAAAATATACAGGACCTGATCGCTGGTAGCCAAAATTTAAATGCTCAAATCCAAGGACTGATCCAAGAAATTCGTCAAGCCACTGAAGAAAAAAATAAACAGGAGGAAAGAAAGTCATGCAACTTTTAATTTTATTTATAATGATACTTTTACGTGGGCTTTGCCATGCTGATGCCCTGGCCCAATCTGCAGATCAAGTGAGGCTGGCGCAAAACAATTTACAAAATATTGTACAGCAGCTGAAAACCCAACAGACCTCTTTGCTTGAAAATGATGAAAAGTGTTTTAGAAACAAACCAATTTCAAATTTAAACTGTGCAAAAAGCTATATTCAAATCAAACACAGGGTTATGGATTTGAATTCCAACATCAACTATTTGAGTTTGACTTTACCACGCATAGAATCTGAGTTTGTAAGCAGCAGAGGGTCACTGGGCGATTTGCTAGAAAACATTAAATCTTTGCAAAATCTCATAAACACAGAATGCAATAAAAAAATTGAGCAGCTTTTTAGTTGGAATAGCGAACTCGTTGTCTCAGATTTTCGCAACAAATTGGCTAAATATAAATACAATTATATATTCAATTTACAATGCAAGGGTTTGCCTTACGAGGGCGAAAAGCTAGGTTTAGAAACAAACATAGCTTTAGAAGAGAAAGCCCCCTACACGGTTTTATTTTCTTACAAAATACAAATTCTAAATATGCTAGCAACAGTGGATCAGTTCAAATTGCTGTGTGCTGCAAAAGTAGATACAAAGAATTTGGAATCTTTGCTGCCACGGCTACAAAAACAATTGACGGTGCAGAATTTTATCAAAAGCAAAAATAAAATCTGTCGATTGGCTAAATCAAATAGCATTTTAAATCCGCAAGACTGTCAAAAATTACCAGCCACCCCCTGGTCGGTGGGCTTATTGAACAACCTGCAATCATTCAAGGGGCAACCATGAAATCCTATTTAAAAATATATTTTGCGTCTTTCTTATTTTTACAATCCTGCCTCTTCCCCACAGGCTTATTGGCTGGTGGTGTGGTTGTGGACGGCGGCGTTGATAATCCCTCTACAAGCGTTGATCGTGGTAGTAAAGTCATTTACATCGACTATAGCAAAGAAGCCTCAGATGACGGCGATGGCGGTGGCTCTAGTGATTCAGGCGAAGGCGGCTCTAGCCACTCGGGCCGTGGTGAACATTATGGCGATGGCAAAAATTATGATGGCTATGATTCTAGGGATTCAACTTCCACCAACTACAATGCATCGCGCTTGAATGCTCACCAGATCCAGCAGCGCCGGAAAAATTTTATCAATTCCGTCAATGAAAGTGTTGTAGCTAGCAGTCAAGCGCTTAGCAAAGAGCTTGAAGCCAGTCGCGCAGAATTTCTAAAAAATCAAGCACTGACTTCGGACACCATGGCCAGAATCAATGCAAACTTACAAAGCGGCTCCGCCTTGAATGCAACAAGCAGCAGTATTGATCCGGTGGAGGCCACACTGGCCGCTGCCCTTGGAGCCAATTACACCGATGCCGACAACACACTTTGGAATTACAATGACCCCTATCCCTACACCAGTTCCCATGCTGAAGAATTAGAAAACCTGCGTAGAAAATTAGAATTGGCGAATCCACGCGATCCCATTCGTAGACACGCCCACAAAGCCGCCTACCAGGCCTTAAGAAAATCGGATGATAGCTATGCCGGCGGATTCGAATTCAACATCTACATGTTCAATCCCGCCGTTGAAGGAAAGTTTTGGCAAACCACAGCTGAGATTCTAATAGATATCGCCACGGATCTAAACCCCATCACTTCGGTCGGTAAAAGTATATTTACCTTAACCACCGGCAGAACACTGCTGGGTGATCAAGCCACCAGTTTTGATTATGGGGTCTCTGCTTTAAATTTAGTCACCATAGGATTTGGCGGGCTTGCTTTTAAAACTGGCTTTACAGTGGCAGATCGGGCCGTTGAGGTTTTACGACGTTTTGCCAATTTTGAAGGCGCTAAAATTCCATTTTCAAAAACGGCCAACTTAGTTCAAAATCATTGGGCGGGTTTTTTTAGATCCTCGGAACAGGGACTCACCAAATTTGGCAAAATACTGGCCGTGCATAGCCCTGAGGCACTGAACAGGGCCGCACTAAAGATCGGACAAAAAGCCCAATGGCTGGAAGGAGAAGCCAATCATGTCATCGAAGCCCTGCTTCCTAAAGGCTCTCAGTATATCAGAGTCTGGGGTGGTGAGGCTGATGAGGTTGGCAGCTGGCTGACCAGTGTTGAACAGATCGAAGGTAAATCTGTTCAAGAGATCAGAGAGCTCTTGGCCCTCCCCAAAGAATGGAATGAGATTTCGAAAATATCCAAGGTGACTTTAAAAGAACCCTTGGTGGCCAAAATTGGTTTGGCCGGCCCCCAAAGAACCATCCATGGCCAGATTTTGCAAGGTGGCGGCGTGCAAGTGCAACTGATGACAAAATTGCCAAAAGATGAACTTAAAAAGATATTAATATTTGATCCAATTAGATAACAACTAAATCAGGAGAAATAAAATGAAAGTAGAATTGATTGATCACAAAGTTTATATAAATGGTAAGCATAAAGATTTTGGTCACTATATTTATAAAGCAGAATATATAAATGACCTTTATATAGTCACATTTTCACCAGAAAAACTTGCCCAAGAAGACAAGTATCGCAATGTTTTTGCCTTCGACAAAGACTTTAAAAAAGTCTGGCAGATTGAGGGCATTGATGTTCAACCAGATGGCACCCAAGCCCTATTTGCTGGCACAAATTTAGGCCCAACATCAAGACGAACGGTTACAACCACCGATGGTTATGTTTATTTTATTGATCCACTGACCGGCAAAATCTTGGGCTACGCCGGCTGGACGAAATAATGTTTTAAATTATGCCTGTTTTGCTTTTCCATAAAACAGAAATTCAAAGCAGGCTCACTTAATTTATTAACCTCACGAGGATATCTTATATGTTTTCATTTCTAAAAAAACTTTTTATGAAAAATCAACCTGGCTCGGCCCCTCATTCAGAAGTGTCTATTCGGAATTACCAGAAAGAAAAAACTGTTCGTATTGGCATTCCTGCAGACCCCATACCAAACGACTATCTTGAAGAATTAAGACAACAGTTTTCTGAGGTGGGCTTGGTCAATCGAGCGGCGTATGGGTTAATGGAAGTCGACGGTGACTTCTCTTTTATGATTGCTCTTGATCTAGAAGTTCCTTCTGAACAAAAGCAGAAAACTGTTGCAGATATTGCGATTAGAATTCGTACCCACGGACGAACGCCTTATAGAGGTCGCTGGCCTCTTGATTTTATGATATGGAATGATTCCCTAATCCAGCCAGTGCTGGCTCAAATGCCAAGTTTTGGATTTTTCAAGGGATCATAATTCAATACTTAAACAACTCCATAAAAGTTACTGGATGAATCACGCCCACTCCGTTTTAATATGAGGCCTAAAACACTGATCATAGATATCACCTAGAATAATTTTATATTTAGGACGCTTAATCACATGAATTAAATCCTCGGGTTCGAAGCGCACACTAGATGTTTATTTTATTGATCCACTGACCGGTAAAATCTTGGGCTACGCCGGCTGGACGAAGTAATGTTTTAAATTCTGCCTGTTTTGCTTTTCCATAAAATAGAAATTCAAAACAGGCTATATTCTTTTAAATAAGAAAACTAAGAAGCCTTTGGATTTTTATGTTGAACGCTGACCTGTGTATGGCCTTTTTTAACTTTAACCTCAACACGAAGGCCACCCTTGAATTCTAAAACCTGATGGTCAGCGTTTTCTTGTACATCATCAAAAATAACACCTAGAAGAGTGCCATCAGATGAAAAAAAACCAACTCCAAGCTCGTTCATATCTTCAACAGCTTTGCCTTTAGGGCCATCAAAAAATGAAACTGTCATTGGCGCAGATCCCTCTATGGGTTTAAAAAAAACACTGGGATTTTTCATATTTTCACCTTTTTAAGCTTTTTGTGCTTATTTCTGATCTGCCTACTAATTTTCAATGATTTGGTTCCAAAATCTCAGCAAGGTTCACTGTGGGAACTGCCATTTCGCGATGATCAGCAATTAAAACGAGTATTTTATGATCTCTCGCCCAGGTATCTATGAAATGTACGATTTTCTGACTATCGGAAATATCATAAGACAGTAAAAGTTCATCAATTAAAATAACTTTATAATTGTTTATCTGGAGATAAGTTAAAAAATCATAGATATTTTGATACTTGGTTTTCTGTATCCATTCTGTTTTTCTAATCGCGTTGGTATCTAGATAAGAAGCTTTTATGGTTGAACCGTCAAAAGATCTCATTAATAGTTCTTTCATGAAACTGCTTTTACCATCCCCTGAAAAAGACGAAAGTTTATATAAACCAAATTTGAAATTTAAGATCTTTGTCTTTTTGCCAAGATGAGCGATAACAAAACTTTTAATTTGTATTTGAGTTTCAGTGATACCAAATATTTCGTCTTTTTTTATAATTTCTTCGGCGCCAATCTCAAGGGCATGTTTTGCCTTAAGCTGCATATTGTACCCTGAGAAAGCTGCAAAAAGTCTTATCGACTCAGCATCAATCGCAAACAATGCACCGAAGGCCAAGGCTTTCAATTCACTGGTGACGCTTAATCTTTCAAATAGTATGATTAAAATCAAAAAAACGATACCGACGCATAATTTACCCAGTAAGCTTAATAGCGATTTCCAAAACAACATATTGATTTTTTTATCTGTCCAAATTTCTAATTTTCTAGTAAAAACTGAACGAACTATGTTTTCTCGCAAATCATCGACACCCATCATGCTTTCAATCAGATCAACAGAAAGCAAATCTTTGAAGCCCGTTAGCAATTCACTACCCGTTTGAACGTAAGCATCCCGCGCTCTTTGTAAGCTTGGCAATATTCTTACAAAAAGAAATAAAAAGCACCCAACTAATACTATAATAGGAATCAGGGAATATACTTTTGAACTCACAAGCACAGTAATCAAAGTTACAAAAAATAATGAACTGATCCAAGCTAAGTCATGTACATAAAAGGCGTACTTTTCTATAACGTTGTTATATTCGATCATAAATATATTTTTTAATTCATCATACTTTAGCCGTCTGTTGGTGAAACACTGGATTAATTTTTTAGCTGCCAAATCCCTAATTGATTTCTCTAGCAACACACCCCCTATAGAGGCTAAAATAGATCCTGCTAAAATTAGCAAAATACAAAAGATTAGATATCCATTTGTCAATTGTAAATCGCCGATTAAACTATAAATCATTGAATTAGCGATCCCAGCAAGGATAAACAAAACAATGATCAATCTAAATTCTTTAAATAAGTTGAATATTTTATACTTTCCATACTGCCTGTTTACTTCAACTTCAATTTTTGGTTTTGTATTATTGCTGACTTCGGCTGGTATGCTTGTTGTTCTAAATAACGAATCCTTCGACTCTTCAGAGAGTTCAATTGATATTTTGCCATTATAATGGTCCAACATATTCCTAATTCTGTTTTTATTCTTAGCGTCTAAAGAGTCAAAACTTAAATCAATATAAAGATTTTCTTGGTTTTTTAAAGCAATATTTAGGGCCCTAAGAAAAATTATTCTTGTTTTTTGACCGGCGGAAATATTTAGACCCTGGGATTCAATGATGCGACCCAATCCTATTTCGTATTCGAGGTTTAGTTTTTGCATCATAAAAGCCGAATCATTTGTATACAAAATATTATCTATCAAGGTTCCTTTCCAAACTTCCCAGTCTTTATTAAGATATACTTTTTGATGCAAACGATTTATACGTAGAAGAAAAGAGTCTGAAAGCACTTTTTGGCTTCTGAATACTGTACGGCTGCCAATTAATCCCCTAGGTAGCTGAAACATGACTCCGATCAATGGTAGTGTTAACCAAAATAACTGGGATGAAATTTGATATTTACTGGGTAAAACAAATCTATAAACAATTATTATTAACAAACAAGGAAGAAACTTTAAAAAAATTTCGAAGTAGAGTTCAAGACATCTATAAAAAGAATCATAATTTCTTACAAGATTCTCTTTTTTTAACACATTTTTGAGTTTTTTCACTCGATACGAATTGGAAAATCCTAATGAAGCAATCAAAACATGAGCATCTATAAGTTGTGAAGCCATATGGGTGCGAATATCGGTAATCTTCAAGGCATGTTTAAAGTAATAGTCTGATTTAGAAGTTAATAACCTTACCATGGGTATGATTAACAAAATTGATAAAACTATAAACATTGATGCAAAACCAAAAAGATAAATATAAATAAGTAATGTTACAAAAAGACAAATCAGTTGCATGTAAAAATCGAAACCTATTAAATAATTATCTGCAAAGATTTCTAGATTGCGAAATATGACAGCGCTACTTTTATTTCTGCTTATTGTTTTTATTTCAGTTTTTTCTGCGAACCATATCTGAATTTCTCTTAAAATTCTTCCCTTGCCATGAATGCTTAAAAGTCCGACACCAAACTGACCAATAACTGCTATAAAAAATAGGACCACTTCCTTACTTGATAGTTGTGATGAACTCATCATTTTTCCAACTAAAGAAAAAATAATAAGCGGTGTAATCCATAAGAGTACGGAGCATACGACAAAAATAAGAATTGAAAAAGCCCTTGGCGTGAATAGTTCTTTTTTTGCTAAGGCGGTGGGTGAATTAAACATATTATTTAATTGACTCTAGTCGTTCTAAAATTTTAGCATATTTTTTTTTAGATAGATCCGATGCTAAAAATTCTGAAAAAGCTGAGTATAGAAAACCTACGGGTGAGTCTTCCCTTCCTCCAGTATGCCATTGCATCGAGCTAGAGTGGCATATCTCGGCAATAGTAATTTCACCCCTTGTGAGACAGCGATAGTCGTTTAGGCTTAATCGAACACCCGCAGGATACAAAGCTATAGCTGCGTCTCCACAATATTTTTGTTCTTTAAACACATTTTTTGAAAAGCAAAATGTATATTGCTTAGAATTTTTGCCAGACTCAAATTGAAGACAAAAGCGTTCACTTGCACATTTTTTATCTAAGTACTCATTGACATAAATTAGCGCACGGCCTAGTCGCGAAAACAAGAAGAGTCTTTCTAAATATATTAAACTATCAAAAAAATCTTGGTCGATAATGTTGATTTTTTTATTTTTGAAGGGCGAATTCATGGAAAATGGTTTGATTTCGCGGGTATTGGGTGAAACATGTTTTATGTCGGGGCTACTATTTACCAAGTAATTTGTCGAATCTATTATCTCATATAAATCACCTGGTTTTGGACAAAACACATGCGCGTTCAGCGAAAAATACATCAGATCTTTAAGTATTGTATACTTATCAATCATAGGCTTCGGACGTTTGATGCTTTCTAAATCATAGCCGCCACCACAAATAAAATAATATGAAGAAGCGTTTATAGAAGCTATATTGAGTGGCACTATATCTGATATCAGATCTATATACTTTGATGGATTAATCGGAATTTCTAACGTATCTATGAAATTGTCCAAGGCATGATACCCTTGGGTTTGCCATATTTTCAAGTTACAAGTAAGAAATACTGATTGAGCATTTAAGGTCCAATTTCCAGGAAGAAATCTATTCAAATTGGAATTTACTTTTGTATCCGACTGAATAAAAATCCAATCTTTGTTTGTAGTTTTATCATCTATAGAAATAGCTAAACTGCAAACTCGACTATCCCAAAAAGAAGTTTCTTTGTCTCCTGGTATGAAGATAAGTTCCAACTTTTTAAAAGAATAAGAGGCGCCTATCGAAACAACGTTTAGTTTGTAACCTAATTTCCTAATGGCTTCGATTGCATAATTTGAGAAGCTACTGGGAACTACTATTTCAACGTTTTTAGTTATCTTATTTATCGAGCATAGATCAAAATGTTGATAATATTCTGAGGTAAGTATCACAAATTTTACTTGAGCGTATATTTCTGGGTTAATTTTTCTTTCAGGTCTTATAGTGAACTGGTAGTCAGGGTTGGTACCAAATGTGTCATTGAGTAATGGATCAATTAGTACCTTGAGACCACTTTGCTCTATGGCCCAGCTTTCATGTCCAAGATGCGTAATTTTCATAATTTAATCTTCGTCCTTAATTTTAACTCAACCATTTTAAGGGCTAAATCTTGCCTCACACACTCACCAAAAAAACCATATAAAAAGGGAACCAAACTTTCCATTGGCGCTCCCACATACCAACTCGCTAACGAGGAACCTGAGAGGTCCCAGAACTCAATCTCGCCGCTTAGGACAGAAAGTAAGTCATTAGTATAAATCTTTAAGCCATAACTAGATTTATTGCGAAATTGAGATGTCGCTATTACAGAGCCATTATTTAAATTTAATTCAAAAACAATATCAATCTTATTCTTAGAAGATATTAGGCCAATTTCAACTTTTGGTTCCTCTTTCCTTTCAATGCAATTGTTATAGATTGCCCACCCCTCACTTGATAGCTGCAAGCAGCCTAACAACTCTTGCATAAGTCTATTTATTTTAACAAAGTTATTTGTACTCAGATTGTGATCGTTATCGCAATCGCTATACTGAAAAAAAAGACTATTGTTTAGTTTTGAATTGTATTTAATATTCAAACTTTTTTCTATCCATGCCCTATTTCTTAGTTTGATAAAATTTAATCTTTTACCCCGCGTAATTTTACCACCACTATCAATTTTCAACGTTTCACCAGGTTTTAAAAACCTTAGCGATCCATATGTCAAACTGTTGCATACATTCTCTGCAATTATATTTTGTTCGGAATAGGGCTGCTCTTCAAGATCCCTAGCGCCCTTAAGGAATCCACCACCACAAATAACTATATCTTTCATTCGGTCTAATTCTATTAAGTAATTTACAACGAGCGACTTATACACTTGCAGTCCAGGGAAACCCTTTTTTGTTGGATTATCAGTCTCAGGCGTTATTGCGTTTTCAAATGCGGCACGCCTACCAATTTTAGTGATTTGTGAATTATTCGATAGGGCTATTAATTTTGGATTTTCAGCTTCAATTTCATGTATCAACTTTATAAACTCGGTAGACATCCCTGCATCAACCGCAAGAAAAAAGCTAATGGACGTATTTTTTTTAGCTTTAAAATATATTTGATAGACTCTATTTTCCCAAAAAGGTGTCTCTTTTCCTGCGGGATAAAGTGTGAATTCAATGTTCCCAATATTTATTGTTGTTTTTGGATAAACAACCTTAACATTAAAGCCCAATTTTAGGCAGGCAAACTTTACACTTTCGACCATGAGTGGTCCGACATACACTGTAATTTTTGTATCAAGCATGCTCAGCGAATCTATACAGAAATGATCAGGATGTTCATGACTTAGTACGATAGCATCAATTTTAGGCAATGAAAGAAAATCAACTTCTCTGAAAGGATAAATAGCACCGAAGGAAAATTTACTCGCACCAAACGTGGTCTTTAATAGGGGATCAACAAGAATGTTGGTGCCCGCGCTTTCAACTAACCACGTCTGATGACCTATAAAAGAAACGTTCATTCAAAATCCTTAAGAAGAAGTATTTACAAAATATTCTACTTCGCCTTAAAGATCTACAGGTTTTAACGGGTATAGGCCATGCTACCTGAGCCTGAGTAATTAGAGGAATTTACACTTGTTTTTTCATTTTTTTTAATACTTTTTTTAGCCAAATCCCTAATTTTATTGATTTCTTTCGAAGTTATTTTTCTATTTTTCATTTCATTCTCCTTCTCAAGGCAGATTATATTGTAAACATAATATATTTTCAACAAATTTTAGTTTTTACCTTCCCTAAAACCTCTTGTACAACATCAGCCACTGACTTCTCCGCCGTAAAAATAGTATATGTAGCTAGCCGAGCGTTAGCCGTTGACTTAATCATCTGTAAGTTTAGTTCAATCTCTTCTTGACTCGGGGCTGCCGCGCTTCTTAGACCGATTCTTTCCGTGCATATCTCCAATGATTTTATGTGACTTTTAGAAGGTATTAAAAAAAATACATATGGACAGTCCTTGAGTGCTAACTTTACCTGACTCAAATCATTTTCGTCTGGGTAATAGGAATGACCAGCGCCAAAATCTAGAATACATCCAGAAAAATCTTTAACAAATTCAATAACTGCCATTCTTTCAAAGCTTTTCCAATACTCTCCTAAAGAATTTAGGGTATTGCACCCAAATTCTTTTTCGTTGGAATAGTTATTCTTGTAGTAATAATACCACCTTACACGATCAAGAGGCACCCACTGTTTATTGGTAATTTTTGATAACTCTCTACTAATCGTGGTTTTGCCACTGCCCATCGGACCTATAAAAATTATTGTGTTTTTCAATTCCATAAAAAGACCCTCACCCGCCAATACTGATCAATTTACAGGCCAATTCTTCCTTTTGCATCGTAATTTCATATATGATACCAAATCCATTTCCAATTGGTAGAACTCCATTTAGAGTTGCTAAGCATCTGATTCTTTTATAATTTGCAGGCTATCTTTAAGTGATTTTTCGATAGGATTGCATTTTGTTGCCCGGTTCAAGGCCGCCTCTGAGTGCCAATTTTCAAGCGGCCCGAACCAGCGTCACAAGGCTCGGCCCGGTTCGGTTCACTTAACTCAACTGCAGATAGATTCAAAAAGCTCCCACAAGACAAGCACTTCAGCGCCAGCCAGTGCTGTCTCAAATGCCAAGTTTTGAGTTTTTCAAGGGATCATAATTCAATACTTAAACAACTACATAAAAGTTGCTGGATCAATCACGCCCACTCCGTTTTTAATATGAGGCCTAAAACACTGATCATAGATATCACCTATAATATTTTATATTTAGGACCCTTAATCACACGAATTAAAGCCTCGGGTTCGAAGTACACAATAGGCCGCAGTTTTTTTGGTTTTACCTAAATGGATCTTTATAGCAGCAGAATTTGTTTATTTTTATATCAGCTACTTTTTCTAGCTTATCATCAGGGATGAACAACAATTGCCAGGATTCTTTATTTTCCACGGGTTCATCGATGCGATAAGCATAAATGGTGTCGCTAAAAAAATAACTGTCTGGAGCACCCATTTGTTCACGAAGTTTAGTAAAGGTCCAACCCACCAGATATTTATTTTTTATCAAGTCTACTGCCATTTTTGCCTTGTCTGGGGCTGAGGATTTTTTATAACTGATCGCTTCAAATTTCTTTGTTCCCCACTTTTTTTCTGCATTCTTTGCTGTTAAGAAATCTGCAAAAAGGTAATTATTGATGGCGCAGTGGCCATCAGTAAAAAACAGCAAACTGCTAAGTATGAGTATGGTGAATTTCATTGCGGCTCCTTAGGAATTTTTAATCCCGGATTAAGAACGCTTAATTTCTCTGTTCTTAAATCTTCAAGCGCTTAGATTTTTATGGTCAACGCCAATAAAACCTTCGCTTAAACCTATGCAACCCTACTTTTATCATCGGGCCCCTCAATGACAAGCCTGATATGACCACCGCAAGCGTCAGCCATTCGTTTGAGCGTGCGCAGTTCATAACGATCATACTCTGCATTTTCATAGCGACTAATAGCCGAGGCTGTCGTACCAACCTTTTTTGCCAGCTGAGCCTGGGTCAACCCAGACTGAATACGCAAACGCAAGAGCTGTTCAGCGATAGACAATTTTTCAATCTCTTGCTCAAAACCTTGTTTAAATTTTGGATTTTGCAGTTTTTTATCCATCCACGACTTAGTTTGTTGTTTCATTTTTTTACCCTCGTTATAAAATCCGATTTATATTTTTCTGCACGTTCTATTTCACCCTTAGGCGTCTTGGCGGACTTCTTGGCAAACCCGTGAGTCAAGATCACTCTTTGACCAACAAAGAAAAAACACAATATACGCCCATCATCGACCTTGAATTCAAAGATCTGATCTGAACCCTCAAGGTGCTTAAACTTTCTTTCATTCCATAATTTCCCAGCATCTGCGAGAATTGCAAACAAGGACGCAAATTTTTGCTGATACTTTTGAGGAAGCGAGTCAAGCCATTCTTCGGCAGGTACAGAACCACTTGCTAAAACAACAGCTTCGATCTGAAAAAACTGTCCCTTATAAATTAAATGGGTTCGTTCCAAAAAAATACTCCTAGTTTACATGTTAGCACATATGCTAACATTGCTCAAGCATAATACTCAGCAATAGATCATACTGACTATCAAAGAATGGCACAAGCCTTGCCTTAACTTATAGAAGCTCACCTGAATTTTAGACTTATTTTAGAGCACTTTGTCCGGCAATCGATTTAAGGCCAGCTCAGTCTTTCAATAGATTTGATTTGCTGAATAGACAAGCCGTTAATCTGAAACCTACAAAATTCAGCAAAAACCCCAGCGACTAGCGTGGCTAAATTACTCAACTTGCTTTTTTATTAAGAATTTCTAGATCCTCGGGTTTGCATTTATCACTTTTTTTGATAAAGATATTGATCTCTTTTCCGTAGCCCTTTGGCAAAAAGTTGCGGACTTCAAATAAATCTGTCGGGGGATTTTTTAATTTTTGTATAAAGACCTCGGACATCATGATATTCGTTCCGGCCAGCTGATGGGCTTCTTTTTCAATTCTAAAAACCAAATCCACTTCTTTAGAAGATGTATCAAATGATTTTTGTATAACTTTTTTGCCATCAATGACCACTTCAATAGAGTGCAAATCTACAAAACAGTTTTCAGCAAAATGCAAACCAATGCCACACTCTATTTCAGTATTGTTTTGTAGACTGAAGTTTCTTAGGAACATTCGAAACTCCGAGGCCACAGCCAAAGCAATATCGCAGGGCTTATCCACTTCTTTAAGTAGGCCAAAGTGAGCGTAGGCCAAATCACCAGAGTGATGCTCACGCCAGCCACCATATTTTAAAACCAGTTCTGTGAATTTGTACATAATCCAAGATTTTGCCGGCTTACCATTGACAATTATATTGTGCAGATCAGAACTGTTTTTAAGATCATATGTGATTAGGGTTAAATCCTTGCTTATCGGAAACTGATTTAAAGAGCCTATACTGTTTAACATAAAGGGCGGCGCCCAGCTTTCAAGCTCTAAGCGCAGCTTTTGTTCTTCATTTTTTGCTTGCTCTACAAAACTAAGCGCTGCATTCAGCTCACGATTTTTTTCTTCAAGCTGCCGTGACTTTAATTTAATGTCTTTTTCAAGTAAGAATGTTTCTACAAGTTTTTGAATACGGTGACATAAATCATCTACGTCCCAGGGCTTTTTAATATAATCTGCAATTTGTGCTTTTCTGACAGAGTCTACAACCAAATCTTCGTCAGAAAACCCGGTTACAATAACCCGAATGGCATCCGGGTTGGTTTTTTTAACAATTTCTAAAAATGAAACCCCATTCATACCAGGCATTTTTTGATCTGAAATCACTACCCAAGGATCTATTTTTGAAATTTCATCTAAGGCTTTGAGCGGACTGTCATAAGTGCGGATGTCCCAGTCAGACGGCAAAGCAGCTTCTAAAACTGTTAAATTCATTGGTTCATCGTCAACATAAACAATCAGTGGTTTCATTATGCCGCCTCTGCTTGTTGATCTAAATCTAAAGATTTAGGCAATTGAATTACAAATTCAGCACCATGACCGTACTCGCTGTTGACATAAATTTTACCATGATGTTTTTCAATTTCTTTTAAAACTATATGCATACCTAAGCCCGTGCCCTTGCCCACTTCTTTGGTGGTAAAAAAGGGATCAAAAATTCTGTCTTTCACTTCAGGCTTCATACCAGTGCCATTGTCTTTAATTTTTATTTCTACATATTCAGCCATACTTGATGAGGAGTTTTTTGCAACTTGCATAGACTCTGCTGAAATACTGATCTGCCCACCCACTTCTGGAAGCACATCAATAGCATTGGATAATATATTCATAATGACTTGATTCAGTCCCACCTGAAAGCAAGTCAAAGATAATGTTGGATCAATATTTAAATTTATTTTTATATTTTTAGTTTTACTTTTTAAAATGGTTAATACTGAATTTACCACTTCCAAAACTGAAACGTCTTTAACTTTAGATTGATTCAGCCCTGTAAAATTACGTAAACTTTTTACAATTTCTACTGTTAGGCTTGTACCCTGCTTGATAGCCTCAAACAATTTACCAACAATCACTGACTCTTCTGCTGGAATATATTTAGTCACCTTTCGTTCTAAAGGTATAATTGCACCATTGACAAAGTTGATAGCATTGTTGATTTCATGGGCCACCCCTGCGCTAAGTGTCCCTAAAGAGGCTAACTTAGCAGACTGCACAAGCTCTGCCTGCGCGGATTTTAAGTTTGTCATTGCCTCAGTTAAATGTATTGTCTTTTCTGCAACTTTCTGTTCAAGAACAACAAGCAAAGAGTCTCTTTCCTGGTATGTTTTATCAATATCTTGATTGACAGCAACAGCAAGCCCAAAAACAGCACCCGATATACCAACAGATAAAAGCAGAACAGAGTCAATAACACCAAAAATATTCAATACATCAACATTTCCAAGGGTAAAGAATAGTCCTAAAGATAAAAGTCTGGTAAGATTATTTTTATCTTTTTTATTCTTTATCCAATTTTTAAATAATAAAATACTGGCATAGCAAGAAATTATTGAATATGGCAGCATTGGTAAAATTGTTCCAAGTTGAATCTGATTTCCAGTCTTACCAAAAGAAATAATAAAAATTGAAATACAAACAGTGGATAGCAGAAAAAGCATCATCCAGCGTTTTACTACTTTATCAATATAGAAAGCAAAAAAGAAAAATGAAATCCCCACCCATAGTGATAGATCTGCTAACTTATGACTGACTAGCATTGATGTGTCTATGCCAAATCTAGCGTTTGCCACATTTAAAAAGTAACCAGCAAGGGTAGTGCCGCCAGCAACAACACTTAATGCAAGACTAAGTGGTACGCGGCCAAAAAATATTAAACTTGAAAATAATGATAACACTAGCAAAACACCAGTGGCAATAATATTGGCATCGGTATTAAAAAAATTTCTAACATTCGGGTTCTCGACAATTTTTGGACTAGTTGAAAAACGAGCAAAATATTTCGAATAAGAAGAAACTATCCACTCAATACTTTTTCCAGATATTAGTTTTTGACAATTTATAATTGGTTGTTCATAAAATGGCGAAGATTTTTTAAATGTAAAATCTCCCATTTGAAATATTTCTTTACCATCAATCAAAATCTTGTGGGCACTATGGACAATTCTCGGAAACTCTATAAAGTATTTTGGGTTATTCTTACAAGATTCAATCAATATGGAAGACTCTGCATGTAGCACATAACCAATTCCATCTTGTTGCCAGTCTTCAATAATTTTCCAATTGTCCTTAAAATCTTTAGGATACTCTGATATGCCTAAAAAACTATTTATGAACAAAAGTATGCTTATCGCAAAATTTTCCATCTCTTATGCAGCTTGTTTCTTCTCTAAACTTTGACTTGAAAACTGAAAATTGCTTTTCATAGCTGCCTTTTCGAGACAAATCAGAACATAATCTAAATCAGATATGCTATGTGTAGCCATCATAGTGAATCTAAAGCGACAATTCTTACGCGATACCGCTGGGTATACAATAGGCACACACCAAACACCGTCTTCTAGTAAAGATTGATACATATCGCCCATAATCGACTCATCGCCAATAACAACAGGCACCACAGCACTTTCATGATTTGAATCAATATTATAGCCTAAGTTTCGTAAACCCTTGATGAAATGTTGTATATTTAGCTTAAGATTATAGAGTAAACTTTTATCGTTCTGGAATATATCAATAGCTTTACTAACAGCAGCCGCGGTACTTGGTGGAATTGAAACAGAAAACAT
Organism: Pseudobdellovibrionaceae bacterium; assembly: GCA_049315665.1. GTDB lineage: Bacteria > Bdellovibrionota > Bdellovibrionia > Bdellovibrionales > Bdellovibrionaceae > JBMOJS01. The sequence goes on from JBMOJS010000007.1 coordinate 20,591, forward strand.
CTGCGATCTCGCAAAAAAGCGCAACCAGTCTATCACCTCTTTGCTGCCTACGGCAAATCCCCCTATACCACCAGCGATTTTTGAAAACGTTCCCATAATTATATCTACATCTTTTAATAGGTTGTACTTATCACAAACGCCTAGTCCATTTGGCCCTATAACACCCCAGCAGTGCGCTTGATCAACCATGATACGACAGTTAAACTCTCTAGCAACTTGAAAAATTTCGTTTAGTAAAGCAACATCACCATCCATTGAAAATACACCTTCAGTAATTACCAAGCATCCATTGAAATTTGATCGTTCGCGTTCAAGAACCTGTCTAAGATGATCAGCATTATTGTGTTTGAAAAAACGTGATGTGCCTTTAGCCATTTGCATGGCGTCTTGAATAGAGGCATGACATAGCTGATCTGCTATAATAAGATCATTCGCAGCACAAAGTGAACTAATGATGCCAATATTCGCAGCATATCCAGAGTTAAACAATAAAGCTGAATCCTTTAAATGCATTCTAGCTAATTTTTCGCATAATTCGAAGTGTAAATCAGAAAGACCTGTTGTGACTGGGGAGCCAGTAGAACCAAATCCATAAACATCTAGTGCCTGTTTTGCTGCTTCTATAACTTCAGGATGGGCACCAAGACCAAGATAGTCATTAGATCCCATTAAAAGATAATCAACTCTCCCATTTTTTCTTTTTCTTTTTAAATTAATTCTAGATCCTTTTGAATTAGACCTAAAATTTTGATATCCGTATTTTTTACTTTTAACCCATTCCGCATGAAAATAAGAAAACTCTTTAACTCTATCAAAAAGATCTCTGCTGGCATAATCATTTTCAACAAAGTGCGCTAGCGAAAACTTTTCAGAACTCAGTTCTTTGTCTACAAATGAATCATTTTGTATAAATTCTTGGTCAAAATGATGACTTAATGGTCCACTGACTGGCACTTGAATATCAACCGTTGAGAAACCGAATTCATGATTTTCAGGCTGAAATCGCCTTAGCACTAATCGACCTAGTGAGACCTCTTTATTTTCCCAAATAATTTTGGAATTTGATATAATACCACCAATATCTACCCAATCATAGTCTTGCGACGTAACAGTTTCTGCAACGACCCTCATGCCATTAATAGAACAGTCTAAAATATTAAATGTAATTGCATCACCATGCTTATTGGTGATGATTAATTTTACTTTACCGCCATCCTTAATTTTAAATCTTTTAAAACGAATCGCCTTTTGCAGTTGACTCATGATATGTCCCCTCTTTGACAGAGTTCTTCAATTTGTCTTATTTCTGTCTGCTTTGTTTTAAATCGGCACAAAACTGAATACCTTAAGTTTTTTAATACCTTAACAAACTATGTCGCAAAATGATTAACTAGACATAAGCATGGATAGCTCAAAAATCGTCAACAGCTGTCTAAATGTTAGACATGGCTAATGGTCTAGACGAAAATACAATTTTGATCAAAATCAGCTACTTAGACATTTATATTAGCATGATTTGTTCCCAGAAATTTCTTTAAAAGATTTTTCAGCTTGTAACACATATAAAGCGACGCGATTATAAAGAACATTCTTTACTATTAAAAAGCTTATCTAGAAAAAAACAAATCTAATATGCAAGATATGCCTTTTTCAATACAAGCGCCATACCCTTGGCAAGTTTTTAAAAATCAGGATGATCGGTAAAGATTTATAAATCTAGGTGTAAATCTAAATTGAATATCATTTTCTTTTATTCCATTTTTAGCCACAAAGTAAGATGCTGTTTTCCAACCTCCTAACATAAGACCATCCTCAATTATATGTTTAGATAGGTTTTTAAACAACAATGCCCTTTTTGACCAGTCAGATTCTAACCTGGCTTCTTCAAATTCACTAGAAAGTGCTCCGATATATTTTGTAAAAGGCATATTTAACAGGTCATCCAATAGACCTAAAAACCCCAAAGGATCATTAAAAGCACCGGCCCAACTTCCGGTCACTATATCAGGTTTCTTTTGAACCAATGACTTTATGGTTTGAGGTGTAAATTCAATAAGCTCTAATTGTATATTATGATCATTCATGATTTTTAGTGTTTGGGCATCATTTAAAAAATCACTAAAAACCCCAGGTAAGTAGGCTAACTTTATTGTTGTTACTTCTTTCTGCGTAGAAGCAGCGGGTAAAATATTGATTCTTTCTGATAAATGACCCTGAACACCAACTGGTATCATCCCGGTGGAACGCGCTAATGACTTTTTCTTTGTATAACTGTCTGTGGCCAAATCTAGCGCATGCCAAACATTTTGACGAAAGTTGGTATCATCTATCAACTTACTACCTGGATAAAGCCAAAAAGTGGTTTGTGAAAATGACAGTCTTTCTTGTATTGTGTAACTATTATTCTGAATTGATTCTAAGTTTTTTATTTTTTCCATAACTCTGATAGGTATATCAGGCATAACATCTGGCAATTGATCTACTGGTATTTTAAAGTCATTGTTTTTATAGAAGATTAGTTTAATTTTGTCATAAAAAATATTCCTTTGATTTACATAGAAATTATTTTTTTCTAAAAACCATTGATTTTCAATTTTAACAGCTTGGTAGGGGCCAGTTCCTATAAAAGGGCGATTTGATTTCTTATCTAATTCCCATCCGGTTTGTAGAATGCCAAGTTGATCTCTAGTAAGAGCTTTTAATATGCTTGGGTTTGCATTTTTTAAATAAAATACGACTTGATCTTTTTCAATTTTTATTGACTCTATATCACTTAAAAATGACCTTGACTGACTTGTTTCAGATTTTAAATGTCTATTGATAGAGTATAAAACATCCTCTGGTACTAATTTTTCTCCATTAGAAAAATTTTTATTTGTAGTGATCCAAAATCTAATCTTTTTGTCGTTGTCTTCGAATGACCATTTGTGTGCAATGCCCGGCATAATATTACCAAAATGATCTGAATCTATTAAAGGCTCAAGAATTTGACCTAAGATAGTATGCTCTTCGACAAGATTAACTTCAGTAGGGTCTCTTGGGAATGTAATAGGCACATAGCCTACTGATATTTCTTTGGCTAAACTAACATTCATAACAACTCCAATAAGGAAGTTTCCGAAATTTTTAAACAAAAGTAAAAAATAATCTAAAATGTAATATACTATATAAAAACTATTTTAATAGATCAAATTTTGGAGTGCAAAATGCTGAATGTATCTTTAAATAAACTGCCAGAAACTTTAGATCCAACAAGTCTCAGATTTATGGAGCATTTTTTGATTGTTCAGCTTTTTGCACAAACTTTAGTTTGTGTTGATGAATCTGGCAGTATAATTAGTTATTTAGCAAAAAAATGGTCTTATGAAGAAAAAACTACTTCATTTAATTTTAATATCAACGGCGAAGTTCGCTTTTCAGATGGGAGCAGGATGACCTGTGAGGATATTGCTTGGAGCCTTTCTCGACATTTTTGGGAAAGTAGTAACTCAGTAGTAGCTAACTATTTAGGAGAACTAAAAAAAATGAAATATTTATTCCAATTGGCAAAGGGCCACTAAAGCCTGTAGACCCCAAAGCCTTTCAATTTATCACAAATAAATGTTTTACAGAAAAGCCTAATTTGCATGAAATAAAATTGTTTGAGCAACCTAACAGTACTGCTTTTTCGACTAAAAATTCCAATTCTAGTTAGAAAAGAATTGTCGCTGCCAAACACTAAGTTTAGATATGAAGGCGAGCTAAGGAAAATATTTTGGGTTCAGCCTTAGCTTGCCAATTTAAAAGTCACCCGACCACCAGTGGCGGCAATGACCTTCAAAAAAAGATCGCTCGAGATGCCAGCTAAAGCCCCATTTTTAATGGCTGATACTTTAGATCTAGCTACATCAGATCGCTTTACCAACTCATTCACCGTCAAACCTGAGCTTTCAATAGCCTTGGCTGCAAGTTCAGAAAGTAAGGCTTTGTATTCCATTAAAGCTACGTCAGCGGCAGATTCAATACCAATAGCACTGGCAATTTGTTTTGGGTTTTTAGCGCCAATAAGATGTCTTTTGGCTTTATTCACTTTCATTACTCAACTCCTTTAAATAGGCATTTAATCTTAATCGTCCAGTTTCAATTTCTTGCTTGGGGGTTTTCTGTGTCTTTTTCTTGAAAGAATGAAAAAGGATTATCCCATGTTTTGTTTTGATCACATAAAAGGCTCTAAAAGCCCCACTTGAATCCTTTAAGCGAATTTCAAAAACACCAGGTGCGACTGTGACTATTGGCTTAGTATCAGGATATCCAACCACCGCGCCTTTTTGAAGTTTAGTCAAAATGGAGCCTAAGTCTTTTCGAATCTCCAAAGGCCATTCTAGAATTTCCTTGCGCGCTGGCTCAGTTATGAAGACTTTACTCCAAGAATTACCCATAGATCCCTATTGTGTCCCATTAAGGGGACATTTGCAAATTAAAAAACACTGTTGCAAATAAAAGCAGTTTTTATCACTTTGAAAAGTAAGGATAGCTCAAAAATCGTCAACAGCTGTCTAAAGGTTAGACATGGCTGTTAGCCTAGGCAAAATTAAAACGTTTAAACGAATCCAATACTTAGACGCTTTTAAATAATGGATTTTTATCATTAGCTCAATTACAAAATATTTTCAATTTTGTAACAGCCAATAATCACCCTTTATTATAAATACGAATAAGAAGAATGCCTTAGTGTTTCATTAAGGGTAAGCTTGCAAGTAAAGGTAGTTTCTATCGTCGCATTTCCGAAATATATATTTTTTTAGCATAGTGAAAATAACAATAAACTGTACAAACTTTTTACACTTTTAAATTAATTTTGCAAAAAGAGGTCTATTGATAGAACGTCATTAAATCAAATATATTTTTATTTTCTTTGAAAAGGTTTTGAAAATATGATAGTTATTTCTTTAAAATATAGGAGTACTTATGCTTAAGGTAATTTTTTTATTATTGATACCGGTAATTTCTTTTGCAAAAAGCCAATCAGATACAAACATAGAAAATATTTTTTATGGAGATGTTTCATTAGTAAATCTAACAAATGAACAAAAAATAATTCTTTTAGATAAAATCAAAAAAAATGAGTTTTCAAATGATAATTTTGAAAACATAGATATCCTTGAAATTGAAAAAGTACTAATAAGCAGTATAAACAGAACATTTTAATGATTATTAAGAAAATATTAGGGGACAGGCATAACTCTGGTAAATCTGTATGTTTATTAGATGATAATAGTATTTATAAACCAAGACCGATTCTTGCAGAATGGTTTTTTTTAAACAGGGAAAGCCCACTTAGATCTTTAAAAGAAATAAATAGTGTTTTTAAATATTTTCCAAATATAGATTTTACTGGTTTAATAAGAAAAGATGGGGTTGTTTCAAATTTATATCTAAACTACTCAGATATAAATTTTCCAACGAGCAGTGATGAACTCTGTGAAGCTATTGGGTGCTTATTAGCTATATCCCACTGGTTTGGGCTATCGGATTTACACGTTGAAAATATTTTTTTTGGCTATGATGAGCACAACAACCTATTATTAGCACCAATTGACATAGAGTGCTTTTTTCAAGAAATATTAATTATTGCACAAACAAATCTAATTAAAATCGAAAGAGATGATTTAAATTGGGGATTGAAAAATGTGTTTGAAGCACAAAGCATATCTCCAATACATATTGTTCATAATTATATAAAACATTTTTTAACTTTAAATTCAAATTCAGAAAAAATTATCTCAATAATTCGTGAAAGCTTTAAACCAAATGATATAGTCAGAGTCATTTTAAAAAACTCTGCTGTTTATCGCGACTACCTTGATGATAATTATTCAGATTCAACATTTTTTATTCAGGAAGAAGTTAATCAATTAGCAAAAGGTGATGTCCCATATTTTTTTAGATACTTAGATGGAATCGATATTTTTTACTATTATGATGGAATGCCAAGTAGAATGCAAACTAACTTGAATGAGTCTACTTTTATCAGGCAAGTAGATTTCAATAAATTTGTTGATATTGTAAAAAATGAAAGGGAGAATAGCCTCAAGATTAACATACTTCATTTATCAACATTTTTACTGAGGAACCATGATAAATATTCAGAACTCTATATTGATACAAAGTTAGAAAAATACAATTCAATGATTTATTTCACAAATATTAAGTGGAAAATAAAATGCAGCTACTAAAGCTTTTGCCTTTTTTTCTTATTATAATGCATAATTTTTCTTTTGCTTCGGATTGGAAAACTAGGAAGGAGCACAAAATGCTTAACGTGTCGTTAAATAAACTACCAGAAAATTTGGATCCTACGAATTTAAGATTTATGGAGCATTTTTTATTGGTTCAACTTTACTCCCAAACTTTAGTTCGCGTTGATGAAACTGGCAGTATAATTAGTTATTTAGCAAAAAGATGGTCTTATGAAGAAAAAACTACTTCTTTTACTTTTAATATTAATGATGAAGCCCTATTTTCAGATGGGAGCAGATTAACCTGTGAGGATGTTGCATGGAGCCTCTCCCGACACTTTTGGGAAAGCAGTAATTCTGTAGTAGCAAATTATTTGGGAATAGCATTACTAGAAAATCGAATTAAAGATAACAGTATTCATCCTTCGTTTATTTGCTTAAGTGATACTAAGTTACAAATAAAACTTAAAAAATATTATAGCCCTTTACTTTTTGTACTTACAATGCCTGGATTTTCAGTTACAAAAAAATATAAGAAATTTATTCCCATTGGAAGTGGTCCGCTAAAACTTTTAGATCAGAAAGCTTTCACTTTTATTAGCAATGGATACTTTAAAGAAAAAATCAAGCTGCAAGAAATAAAATTAATTGAAAAATCTAGCACCAATGAAGCTATTGATGCTTTTAATAGTTCTGAAATAGATTTATCATTAGGTTTAAATTTAGTAGACTTTAAAGAAAATAGGTTTATAAAAGAAAATATACATCCAATTTATTCGGAATCATTAGCTTCTGCACATCTCTATTTTAACACTGATGGAATTTATAAATTACAAGAAAATAGAAAAAGACTATTTTTAATGTTTTCTGAAGTAGCAGATGTTTTTACAAATAAAACTGAATACTTTGAAAGACTCAAAACTTTTATACCTGATGGGTTATTGCCCAAAAAATACTACAAAGGAATAAAAGCTGAATTAGTTAATGTGAGTTATAAAAGTCCAATTAGTGCTAAAATAGTGTTAAATAAAAGTATTTTCTCTGAAGACTTTTCTTTGATTGCACAGAAAATTGCAAAAAAATACAACATCACTATTAACATAATCCTTTCAGATAGCACTGAATTTTTAAGGCATATGAAAAATAAAGATTTTGATTTAATTGGCGGCCGGTATGTTGGTAATTATCCTGATCCAGATGCGTTCATTGACAGCATTAATAAATTTTCCAATTTGTATTATGGTAATTTTGAAACGGGCTTATTTTTCAAGCAATTGGAAAAATATAGATTTGAAAAAATAGAGACCACTAGACTAAAAATGTACGCTCAAGAATTTTTAGATTTTGAAGCCAATCTTTATATTATACCGCTTTTTCGACTGAAAATTCCAATTCTAGTTAGAAAAGAATTGTCGCTGCCAAACACTAAGTTTAGATATGAAGGCGAGCTATGGAAAATCTTTTGGAAGTAATAGAAAAATTTATTTTCTCTAAATTAACTATCTCGAAAAAATTTAGAGTTTATAACGTATATTATCCGTTATTAATTTCATTCTTAATGCTTTTTATTTCGCTAATAATATTATTTTCAGTAACTAACAAAGCTTTTGAACAGTCATACATGTCTACTTTAAAATTATTTTCTGAAAATATCAAACAAGATTTAGTTAAAGGAAATCACGCTGAAGTTTTTAGAAAGTGTGAGGATCTGCTAAAAAGTCAAAATATTATAAAACATGTTTTAGTAGTAACCTCATTGAATCAAAAAATCTGTGATTCACAAAAATTTAATACTTTTCCATTAATAATACGTAATAGTATTTATTATGACGAAAACCAGATTGAGGCCGCTGCAGACATCAGGTTAGAATTCGATGGATTAGAGAAAAATACAATTTTATTTCTTAATACGCTATTAGTAATTTTTATTTATATTTTTCTAATTTATTTTATAAGTAAATCCAGCAAGCAAATCAAAGAATTAATTTTAGATCCACTGATTAAAGTCAAAGATGTTTTTTCTGATCCCACTACCTCAAAGCTTACCAATATAAAAATTGACGGCGATATAGACGAACTCATTCTATTAGAAAATTCAATAAGAAAAATGGGTTTGCAAATTGAAGAATCGCACAAAAAAGATATTGAACTATTAGCTATGGCAAACTTCGCCACCCTCGCCAAACAAGTTGCCCATGATATCCGCTCGCCGCTTTCGGCATTGAATATGGTCGTCAGTGTGGCCAATGGCTTGCCAGAGGCGCAAAGATTGATGATTCGTAATGCTTCACAAAGAATCAACGACATAGCCAATGATTTACTTCATCATGCTAATAGAAAAGAGGCTGTGGACGAAAACTCAGCCAGTCAGTCAGGGTCTGGCGGAACTACCACTTCCAATGGGGAAGTGGATTCTAAAACTGGCGCAACAAAAAGTACCACTGGCGCAGAAACGCCAAGTCATGAGCTGCGCCAATTAACACCAGCAGCAAAAACTTTAAAAACTCAACCCACTTTAGCCATAGCCTTGGTGGATGCCTTGGTTTCTGAAAAAAGAATTCAGTTTCGTGATAAAATCAATATCGATATCTCTGCCGAACTGGATCAAGGCTATGGACTTTTTATCCAAGCCAACACCACCGAACTTTCTAGAGTCCTTTCCAATTTAATCAATAACTCGGTCGAGGCTTTTTCTACCGATGGTAAAATCACTGTGCGGGTTTTTGCCCATGCAGCCCCCCACCAGCAACAGGTCGTCATCACCATCAGTGACAACGGCAAGGGCATCCCTGCCGCTATTTTAGCAAAACTGGGCCAAGCGGGTGTCACCCATGGCAAGGCCGGTACAGAGTCCGGCAGTGGCCTTGGTGTCTATCATGCTAAACAAAGCATCGAAGCCGTTGGCGGATCTTTTTCTATAGCCAGCCAAGAAGGCCAAGGTACCACCATCACATTGTCTTTTGCAAAAATTCAAGCGCCGGATTGGTTTGTAGAACAGATCGTGCTTCAGCCTGATCAGCCTCTGGTGGTTTGTGATGACGACATCAGCATTCACGACATCTGGCGGGGCCGCTTTGATAAAATCATTAGCTTCACTTCGGGTCTTGAAATGATTCAGTGGGTGGAGCATGAAAAACTTCAGGGAAACCCCATCCACCACACGGGATTGTTTTTGCTGGATTACGAACTGCTGGGACAAAAATACAATGGATTGGATATCAGTGAAGAGCTGCAATTGAAAAATGCCATCTTAGTCACCAGCCGCTACGACGATAGTGAAATCCGCAAGCGCTGCCAAATACTGGGCATCCAGCTGATCCCCAAAACCATGTCTCACTTTGTGCCCATTGTGAGCCCTAAGACCACCGTCCCAGTCACTATCAGCGCAAAACCCGAGTCCTCTTTGCCAACTACTCCACGCCCATCCCATCCACAAAAAATTTACGATGCTGTCTTGATTGATGATGATCCTTTAATTCATACGGTCTGGCAGATGTATGCCAGTGAAAAAAATAAATCCCTCATCACTTTTTTTTCGGCAAAAGAATTTAAAGAGCAATTGAACTGGATTGATCCATTGTCTCCCCTGTTTATTGATTCTAACTTGGCTGATAATATCAAAGGTGAGGTGGTGGCCAAAGATTTATTTGCCCTTGGCTTTAAAAATATCACTATTACCACTGGCTACAGCGCAGACAGCATTGCACCAGCCCCCTTCATCCGACAAGTCCTTGGTAAAGAACCTGGGTTTTAATCAATCCGTAAAACCTAGCTCTTGCAGGCCTTTTCTCCAGTGCAGAATATGAATTCCCTGTTTCATTTGTTCTTTATTATCATTGGATAAGCAAAAATATTGATTATTGGGAAAATCTTTTTTTAAGGAATAAAGCGCAGAAAGAT
>JBMOJS010000390.1:0-1729 GCA_049315665.1 Pseudobdellovibrionaceae bacterium
GGCCGAGGTATTGTTTTGTTTCATGACACCCACAGGACTACGGCTGAAGTCATGCCCTTTTTCTTACAAAAATTGAATAGCATTGGTTTTTCAACTGTGCTTTTGCTGCCACAAAAGGCTTCTGGTCCTGCTGGTATTGAGGCGAAGTTGGGGTATTAACCCCTTGTCTTGAGTCGTGCGTGGAGTCATTTTTTAAATAAAACCTGATGCCAACAAGACTTTTTTTGTTATTCTTAATAGCACATTCATCCCTGGAAGGATTGCTATGAGAAAACAACTTTGTGGATTTTTTGCTTTGTACTTGGTCTTGGGATTTGCGTATGCCTTGCCTCCCAAGGAGCTGCCAACGCCGGGTAAGTCTAGAGACGATGATGATAATGTGACTGTGAGTGGCCCGGCCAAGCCCATATCATTAACAAAACCACCAGCTTTAGAGTGTCGATATTTGTCGGTGATTGAACAGGGCTTTTTGGCCAATCATGTGAAGTACTCTTTGCGAGACAATGAGTTGCAAAATCGTGTGATTGAACAGCAATTGAAGCGCTTGGATGCCATGAAGGTGTATTTAACCCAATCCGATGTAGACCAGATCAAAAAAATTTCCGGAAATGTTTTTGAAAAAACTAAAAACAGAGACTGCAGTTTTTTAGATACCGCTCATAAAATTTTGGTACAAAAATCCGAACAGCGTGCAACCTTTGCAAAAAAGTTTTTGGATAAAAATTATAAATTTGATAATAAAACAGAATTTGTTTTTGATCCTGACAAAAAGTCTTGGGCCAAGGACGAAAATGAAGCCAACGAATATTTAAAGAAGTACATCCAATTTCAAATTTCAAATTATTTAGCGACCGATATGCCCATTGATGAAGCTAAAACCAATGTGATTAAAAACTATGACCGCGTAGTGAAAAACCTGAAAGAGCGTGATCAAGATGAATTGTACTCGGGGTATTTGGATTCTTTTGCCAGAGCTTTAGACCCACATTCAAGTTTCTTCTCGAAAGATGTTTTAGAAGATTTTGAAATTCAAATGCGTCTGTCTTTAGAAGGCATTGGCGCCAGTCTGTCTTCGCAAGATGGTTTTACAGTGGTGGAGTCTTTGGTTCCAGGCGGGGCTGCAGACAAATCGGGATCTATAGAGCCGCAAGATAAAATCATTGCCGTGGGCCAAGCTGAAGGTCCCATGGAAAACGTGATTGACGTGGATTTAAAAGATGTTGTTAAAAAAATTCGTGGGGCTAAAGGCACAAAAGTGCGTCTTACTATTTTGCGTAAAAAAGGGGATAGCAAAAGTCGCTTTGAGGTGACTTTGGTGCGTGAGAAAGTGAACTTAGAAGATCAAGCCGCTTCGATTTTATATTTGGATAAAGAAATTAACGGTCAAAAAAAGAAGGTGGCCGTCATTGATTTTCCAGCCTTTTATGCGGACTCTAAGCGCGGCGGGCGTTCTTCTGCCGCAGATTTAAAAAAGCTAATCAAAGAAGCCCGAGAGAAAAAAGCCGACGCTTTGGTGGTGGATTTGTCGACCAATGGTGGTGGGTCTTTAGAAGATGCTGTTAAAATTGCGGGTCTATTTTTTAAAACTGGCAATGTTGTAAAGCAGTCTTCTAAAGGCGAAGACAATGCAGACACGTCGTTGAAAGATACAGATTCAGAAGTGGATTGGGCGGGGCCTTTGGTGTTATTGACCAGTCGAATTTCAGCTTCGGCGTCTGAGATTTTATCT
>JBMOJS010000145.1:0-7558 GCA_049315665.1 Pseudobdellovibrionaceae bacterium
GGCTATCCAACGTACTTATCAATATATCTTCGCACAGCAGGACTAAGGGCCTGAAGGCTTGTATTATTTGTTAAAGAAGCCGCCGCGTTTTCCGAAATACTTATAGAAGATTAGAGCGAGTATAAGGGATTAAAATGAAAAAACCAGCACCAACCAGCAATGAGAAAGAGCGCTTAGAGTCCCTTCAATCTTACCAAGTTTTAGATACTTTAAGTGAAATCGACTATGACGATATCACTCACCTAGCAGCAGAAATTTGCGGGACACCCATTGCATTGATCAGCTTGATCGATGAAAAACGCCAGTGGTTCAAATCTCACCATGGATTGGATGCTACAGAAACTCCCAGGGAATTTGCCTTTTGCGCCCATGCTATTCATCAATCTAAAGTTTTTATTGTTGAAGACGCTCGCAGTGACGAGCGTTTTCATGACAACCCCTTAGTGACAGGTGCGCCCAATGTGATATTTTATGCAGGTGCTGTTTTAAAAAACCCAGATGGCCACAATATTGGTACTTTGTGTGTGATCGACCATAGCCCTAAAAAACTGACAGAACGGCAAATAAAGTCCTTAGACATTTTATCCCGCAATGTTGTGCACCTTTTGGAGTTAAGGAAAACAGCCAAATCTGCTTTAGATAAACAAGAAATTTTAAATACGCTTATGGCTGAACTTGAAGACAATCATCGTAGACTGCAGCTAACAATATCTTCCGTTGGCGTGGGTACATGGCAGTGGAATATCGTCACAAGTCAGGTGATTTGGGACGACAATCAATACAGATTGTATGGAGTAAATAAAGAAGACTTTACCAATGATTATGACGCTTGGGAAAAAACTTTACATCCAGAAGATAAAGAACAACTGTTACCGATCATTGATCAAGCCATCAATCATGGCCAGCCTTATGATATTAAATTTAGAGTATTTGCAAAAGATGGTAGCATTCGCCACATTCGCTCCAATGCCCATATAGAAAGAAATCAAGAAGGCAAGGCCATCCGTATGCTGGGAATAAATTGGGATGTTACTAAAGAAAATATTTATTACGAAAAGCTAATTCAATCTACAAAAATGGCATCCTTGGGGGAAATGGCTTCTGGGATTGCCCATGAAATTAACAATCCACTTGCAATTATCCAAGCCAAGTGCAGTCAAATAAAACAACACCTAGAATCTGCACCGGACAGCCAACCCTATATTTTAGATCATATAGTAAAAATAGAAACTGCAACAGCCAGAGCCGCTAAAATTATAAAAAGTCTTCGCACTTTTACAAGAAACACCGAAGATGATACAAAAGTAATTTGTCGAATTTCACAAATCATTGAAGACACTTTATCTTTGTGTAAAGAAAAACTTGAACATGAGAAAATAAAATTAACCTGCAACATTGAACATGATGTTTCCATAGAATGCATTCCCAGTGATATTTCACAAATCCTGATGAACTTAATCGCAAACTCCCACGAAGCTGTGCAAAAACTTTCTGAAAAATGGATTGCTATAGATCTTAAAAATTCCCAAGACAACCTTGAGATCAGCATCACCGACAGTGGATGTGGAATCCCTTCAGAAGTTGCAAATAAAATGATGCAGCCTTTTTTTACAACCAAAGATATAGGCCAGGGGTCAGGGATGGGACTTTCTGTCAGCTTGGGACTTGCTCAAGCAAACCATGGTTCAATTAAATATGACCCCACTAGTAAAAATACTAAATTTATTGTGCAATTTCCACTGAAGCAAAGGTTACAAAAGGCAGCTTAATAGCGGCGCCTTGCGTCCCGAAACAGGACCTGGCACCTAAACACTCATCCGGCTGACATCGATGATGCCGCGGATTTTTTGAATCTCATGAATGGCTTGATTCAATTGCATCACATCTTTAACATTGATTTCAAATTCACAAACCGCAGTTTTATCTTTGGTGGTGCGGATCTGCGCTGATTGAATATTGATCCCTTGCACAGCAAAAGCTTCGCTCATGGATTTCAATAAGCCAGGAATATCTTGGGCAATAACTTTGACTTTGACCGATGGGGACTCCCCATCACCGCCAACATATTTTTTATTCCACTGCACATCCACATGCCGTGCTTGATCCATTTCAAAAGCCCGGGCACAGTCAGATTTATGAATAGTAATGCCACGACCACGACTGATAAAGCCTACAATAGGATCCCCTGGAATGGGATTGCAGCATCTGGCAAAATGCACCAACACATCATCCATGCCATCGACTGAAATCAATGAATTGGATTTTTTAGTTTTTTGTTTGGCGGCTCGTAGGACCCGCGCCATAAATGAAGTGCTTTCGGTTTTTACCACAGGTTCTTTGGTAAAAACTTCGGGCGCTACTTTTTCAACAATAGTGCGAGGCTCTACCCGGCCATAACCTACTTTGACATACATCTCGTCCAGATCAGCAACCCCTTGATCCTTCATGATCTGTTCAAATTCACTGCCCTTCATATTTTTGGTGGCCGACATGCCGAATTTGCGAAACTCTTTTTCCAGCATGTCTTTACCTAAAATCAAAGCGCGGCGGCGCTGCTCTTCTTTAACAAACTGACGGATCTTGGATTTGGCGCGATTGGTGACCGCAATTTTCAACCAGTCTTTGGAAGGCTCTTGCGATTTGGAAGTAATAATTTCTACCGTATCGCCATTTTGCAATTGATACTTCAAAGGCACCATTTTGCCATTGATCCTTGCCCCCATGCAACGATGCCCCAGCTCCGTATGCACAGAGTAGGCAAAATCCAAAGGAGTCGCACCGTCAGGAAACTCCCTGACATCCCCAGTTGGGGTAAAAACATAAATTTCACTTTCAAACAAATCTGTTTTTACGGTTTCTAAAAACTCATCGGGGTTGCGCAACTGTTGATGCCAAGTCACAAGCTCACGCAACCACCGCGATTGTTGCAAGCTTTCGTCAGAAACTTTACCGCGCTCTTTATATTTCCAGTGGGCGGCAATCCCCATTTCAGCAATCAAATGCATATCTGTAGTGCGAATTTGAATTTCAATGCGTTCGCCACCAGGGCCAATCACCGTGGTGTGCAAAGATTGATAGTTGTTGGCCTTGGGCATAGCGATGAAATCTTTAAAACGACCAGGAATGGGCTTCCAGATCGAATGCACCAAACCCAAAACCGCATAACAATCCCCCACAGAATCGCAAGTCACCCGAAAGGCCAACACATCGAAGACCTGTTCATATTCAATATTTCGTGCCTGCATTTTGCGATAGATAGACCACAAGTGTTTGGATCGACCGTAGACTTCAAATTTGAAGCCCATTTTTTGCAGTTCTTTTTGAATCAAAGATTTTACATCTTCAATAAACCGATTTCTTTCACCCTCGGTCTTTTTGATTTTCTGCACCAGCTCGTAATAAACTTCGGGTCGATAATAACGAAAACACAGATCTTCCAATTCAATTTTTAAACTGCTGATCCCCATGCGCCCCGCCAGCGGGCAATAGATTTCTAAAGTTTCAAGTGCAATGCGCTCTTGCTTTTCGTAGGGCATATGATTCAGGCTGCGCATATTGTGCAAGCGATCGGCCAGCTTCACTAGCACCACACGCACATCTTTACCCATGGCCACAATCATTTTACGAATATTTTCGCCCTGTTTTTCATGGGAGTTTTTAAATTTCATTTGCGAAATTTTTGTCACCCCATCCACCAGGTGAGCAATCACATCGCCAAATTCACGACGGATGTCTTCTAACGTGACTGTGGTGTCTTCAACTGTGTCGTGCAAAAGCCCCGTAGCTATGGTGTCTAAATCCAGATTTAAATCAGCCAAGATCCCGGCCACATTTAAAGGGTGAGAAATATAGGGTTCACCACTACGACGGATTTGTCCTTCGTGGGCTTTTTCAGAAAAATAATAGGCTTTTTCGATCAGCTGAGTATCCGCTGCGGGAAAATAACGCTGAATCTTTTTAATCAGGTCATCCACATAGCGAATAGAATTGGAAGTATTGACCTCGAAGGTCGACTTATCCGACATGTCTTATTTTAGCTTACACGGCTTAAGGAAACAAGCCGTCTATTTATTCAAATCACTTTGGATTTCTTCTAAGGCCAAGTTTGCATCCATACCTGTTTCATAGCCCACATTGCCAGCAGCCACTTCACGCAAAGCTCCAACAATCACTTTGTTGGTTCGCATTGGCACAGTGCTTTCTGAACCTTTAACCAGTTGTTTGGCTCTTTTAGACACCATCAATACCAAAGCAAAACGATTCGGAACTTTCTCAAGACAATCTTCTACGGTAACGCGAGCCATCTAAAACCTCCAAAACACTATGTTTAACTCAGGCCAGTCTAGAATTCAAGTGGAAGACAAAAGATCGTCCACAATTTTTTTAAACTGTTGATAAGAGGTCTGAAAATCATCATTCACCACCCTAAAATCAAAAGAATCGGCCCTTAGCATTTCTTTTTCAGCGTTAGACATGCGCACTTCAATATCATCAGGGACTTTGCCATCCCGTTTTTCAATACGTCGGCGAAGCTCTGCCAAAGAAGGCGGCAAAATAAATACCGTCTTAGCCCCAGCACATTTTTGCTTAAAAGTATCAGCCCCTTGCACATCCACATCCATAATGATGCACTTGTTTTGCGCCCAGGCCTGTTCAATCTGATACAAGGGAGTGCCATACAAGTTGTTGTGCACAACGGCCCATTCAATAAAAAAATCATGCTTCACTTTGTCTTCAAAATCTTCACGCTCCACAAAAAAATAAGGATGCCCTTGGGACTCACCGCGACGCATAGACCTTGTGGTGTAAGTCACCGTGTCCACAAGACGAGCATCTTCACTGGTGATTTTTTCGACAAAGCTGCTTTTTCCGGCGCCGCTGGGGGCGGCCACAATAATCATATTGGTTTTCATTGGGCGTTTTGTACCTGCTCGCGCAGCCTTTCAATCAAAGTTTTGGCCTCGACCACAGCTTGAGTCAAGACAGACACCTGGGACTTCGATCCTATGGTGTTGACCTCGCGCAAAAGCTCTTGGGTGTAAAAATCCAATTTCTTACCTTCCGCCGCCGGGCTGGACAATAAATTTTTATAATTCAATAGATGTTCTTGCAATCTAGAAAGCTCCTCATTGATATCGGCTTTTTCTAGCAATACCGTGACTTCTTGATACCAACGGCTTTCGTCAAATTGCACTTCGTTGGTTAAAGCCTGAGAGCGCGACTTCCAACGCTGCAGCCATTTGTCTTGCAACAGGGCATTGGCTTTTTCGCGCAGATCAGCCATTTTTTGCACCTCTGCATCCAAAGCTTGAAGATTTTTTTCTAAATCTTTTTGCAAAAAAGCGCCTTCGCGCAGGCGCTCCTGCAAACAGCCTTCGCAGGCTTTTAAAAAAGCTTTGCTGAGCAATTTCTTTTCTTCCGTAGAAATCTCATGAGTGTTTTCTATTTTAACCACATCAGGTAAACGCGCCACAAAATCCAAACCCACTTTGGCCGGTATTTTTAACTGCTTGGCCAATTTTTTTAAGGCCTGATGATATTTAAGCCCCAGATCGACATCCACCACCACATCGGAAATAAAACTTTGTGACTTCACTTTACGAGAAATAAAAACATCCACATGACCACGCACAAATTTTTCTGATACAGTTTTCTTCAATTCATTTTCGTAGAAAGAATATTCCCTGGGCATATGAAAGCGGGGTTCTAAAAATCGACCATTCACAGATTTAATACTGACATCAATAGTTAAAATGGGGCTTTGCGCCCGTCCCTGTCCAAACCCAGTCATACTTTTTATCATGGGCCCAATGTACTGAGTCTATTGAATTTATTCAATCATTCTGTACAAAATTATCTAACAAGGACAAAGCTTGATCAATGTGGTCTAGATGGACCAGTTCTTTATCGCGCTTGAACCAGGTTTTTTGTTTTTTCACCAATTGAACCGTGTGTAAAACCATCTCGTCTCGCCAGCGCTGTTTGTCCCTATGCTGCAAATACTCTACTGTTTCTTTGTAGCCAACACTGGCCAATGGCGCCCAGTTTTCAAACTTTGCAAAACGACGCACTTCTTCTTCCAGTCCTTTTTGAATCATTTGATCCACCCTGGCTGTGATTCGCGCACGAAGTTCATCCGTCCCCCATTGCCTAGACAATTTTAGCAATGGAAAAGGAAATTTTTTAGCTTGGGACAAATAATTGGATTTCAATTCAGACAAGGTTTTACCATGACTACGAATGATTTCTAAAGCCCGACACAAACGATAGCGATCTGCGGGGTGAATCTTTTCAGCCGACACGGGATCATGCACTTGCAGTTCTAAATATAATTTTTGCGGCCCATCCTGGTCCTCATCGTATTCAGCTTCAAGTTTAGACATCGTTGCCACATTCACTGCTGCCACAGGCAGCATGCCTTTTTCTAAAGCTTGAAAATAAAACCCCGTGCCACCCACCACAAAAAACAACTGTGGAGTTTTGAAGCTATCAATCCGTTGCCAAAAATCCCGGCAATAAATCCCTGCCGTTATTTCTTGCGGAGCTTGCACATAATCATACAAGTGGTGAGGGACCAGGGATAGTTCATCTTCAGTGGGCTGAGCCGAACCAATCTTTAAACCTTGATACAGCTGAATACTATCGCAGTTAATGATGTGTCCGTGATATTTTTGTGCCCAGTGCAAGGCCCAATCCGACTTCCCTGTAGCCGTGGGACCTTGTACAAAAATAAATTTATGTGGAATTGAAATATTAAATTTAAACTCTTCGACCAAAGTCTTTTTCCATCTCGATAAAAGAATACTCAACACTGACCGGACGACCGTGGGGACAAAAACTAGACAAAGGAAATTCATCCATTTCTACCAGCAAAGCCTTCATTTGTTCAAGGCTGAGGGCCTGCCCCGCTCGGACAGCTGAATGACAGGCCAAAGAAGCAAAAACATCAGCAATGGTGTTTTCAAGTTTATAACTGCCCCCTTGATCCACCACTTCTTGAGCCATCACCGTGAGTGTTTGTGATAGTGCCGCTTCTTTAATAAAACTGGGGGCGGCTTTTACGCCAATAGTCGATGGCCCTAAGGCTTCAATAAACACACCTAATTTTTCTAAATCATTTTGCATTTTTAGCAAGGCTTCAGATTGCTCGATGGATAAATCAATGGCCAAAGGAAAAAGATAATCTTGGATAGGCCATGGATTTTGTTGCGGGCTAGAATGATTTTGATTTTGCAAATTCCAAGCCTGCATCAGCTTTTCAAAAACCACACGTTCGTGGGCCGCATGTTGATCGACGATCACCATGCGATCTTCTTTTTGGGTGATGATATAAGTTTGTTGCGCCTGCCCTAACACTTGCAGTTGGGACCAGAACTGGTCTGGCCTGGCGGGTGAGGGTGAAGCAGAAACAGAATCCACCGATGATTTGTATTGCAGATCCGCATATTGCAAATTTCTTTGCTTGGCTGATTTTTGTAGATCTTCCCATTTTGGATTTGGCTCTTGAAAAGTTGTATTGAAAGATTTTTTCTGGGCAAACTGCGTGGTCATCAGTGTG
>JBMOJS010000146.1:0-7556 GCA_049315665.1 Pseudobdellovibrionaceae bacterium
TGATCATTGAATTTGATCAGAGGTAGATACATACTTAAAAATATCTGCATCGTGCAGATGTCGCATAATAAAACTGTTTTTAACTTTCTGAGAATTTTTTTTATCAATAAAAGTAAATGGACCACTAGCTGTTTCTTTGACATCTGTTAAATAAACAAACAGCTTCAACATCTTAGTTTCATCACGATCAAAATGCCAAAGTTGCGAAGACTTGAAATCGCCCTCGCTAGGTAATGACAAAGTAAGCAGGACATACTCTAAAAAGGCAGTCTGTCCAATATACTTGCCTATAATTTTTAATATATTTTCTTGAATTGCAAATTGCACCATCGGATTGGCTGCACTCAAAACCTGATCACCAATATCCTCATCCGACAAACGCACCCAAAAATCTTTATTTTTATTTTTTGCTTGCTGATGAATCGACTCTACACGATTTAATTTTTCATGACTGTAGTCATGCAATTGATTTAACAAATCTAAATTAATATGCGAACTTAAATCGGCATAACCGTCACTATGCAATTGTCTGACAATTTTCTCTTCAGATTCAGATAGGGTATAGTTTTTGATCATTGCATAGCGACGTTTGAACTGACCAAAATGGGCAATAACAGCCGCTGTCTTAGAAAGATAGCGCAAAGGGGTTTTATTCCAAGCTAAAATAATACGCCTAAAAGCACCTGACTTAGACAGAATATTTAAAGCTTTTTGCAATGTCACACTCATGCATTCAGATAATGACTTCTTTGGTTGAAATTCAACAAATAACATGTTGAATCTTAACCGGTATGAAGCAAAAATTTACCGATTTTTTCTATAAGCTGTTTTCGTATGAAAAAGTGCAATGGTTTTTATTCAACTATAGACTTAAAAGACAAATGGAAACCTTGCATGCACTGGAGGATCCATGGTCTTTACAATCTGATCGACAACGAATTGGTCAGTGGTTTCAGAATGAATTTAAAGACTCCTCTTTTAAAAATGCCCTTGATGTCGGAGCTGGCGAAGGCCACTTATTGCAGACTTGGCTTCATCACTGTGAGCATATGATCTGCTTGGAAGTATCTAAGAATGCTTTAAAAAAAGCTCAGCTGGCATTTTCCAATGAAAATAAGATCAGCTGGAAGCACTCAAATGCTCATATGTTTTTTAAAAAAAATCATAAATTTGATTTAATTATTTTATGCTATATTCTGGACTACTTGGGCTATCGTGATTTTACAGATCGTTTTGTTGAATTATTTATGAAGTTAGCTATGAGTTTGAAAGATCAAAACTCGCGTATTTTTATAGCAAATCCTGTTTACAAACAAGAAGATATTGATCGCATGAATCAATTCGATTTTTTATTTCGAAATTTTGGCCTGGTGGCGGATAAAAAACAAATCATCAAGGGCGAAGATTACCAAATCGCCCTGATGATTTTTAAAAAAAAGCCAGTATTGATTAACCCAGCATAAAGTAAATAGACATTCTGTAAGCCACGCTGCCAATTCCAATTGAAAAGTAGATCAAGGCGCAAGTTCCATTTGAAGCGCAAGGCGTATAAATAATACGTCGAGCATTCAAATGGAGCTTGCAACGAAGAGCTACAAATCAAGTGGAATTGGTACTATTTGACGGCTTCTTCTTTGAAGGACCCTTGAAGGAGATACTTAGAAAGTTTTTTAAAGCCTTTTAAATTTCGTCTAAGCTCATCAGGATCTTTTACAGACTGAACCACTTTTTTAGCTAAGTAAGATGGTCGTAAATAAAACTTTCTACGGGCCTTATCACAGAATTCCACCAGATCACGATGGGTCATATTTGGTAGATTTACTGTTGAATTATGTAAGCCATCATTGGTTAGCCAATTAGAGAAGTCCTCTGAAGCCAAGTAGCCTTTTTCCTTCGCTTCATTATAAGCAGCCGTTCCTGGATAAACCATGATCGGAAAAAACTGAGCAGTGTCAGGTTCTAAATGCAAAGCCAAGTCTAAGGTGCTTTGTAAAGTCTGTTGGGTTTCATTCAAATTGCCCACCATAAAACAACCATGAACCATGATTCCAGCCTCTTTACAGTTGTTCATGAATTCTTTGGTTTTATCTAAATTAAGATTCTTTTTGATATGTTTTAAAACGGCATCATCGCCACTTTCAAATCCCACACAAAATAATCTAGCCCCCGCTTGTCGCAATTTCTTAAAAAACTCAACATCAGCTTTAACATCGGCTCGGCAGTTGCTATCAAAAGGCAATTTATTGCCTCTACGAACAAGCTCCTCAGCCAGCTGTAAAGTGCGATCTTTATCGATTATGAAGGTGTCATCCTCTAACATTATAGTTCTCACTTGTGGCAGTTCACGTGCAACGAATTCAAATTCGTCCGCCACATGTTGCACAGATCTATAGCGCATACGATGCCCACTGAAAGTTTGTGGGTATACACAAAATGTACAGCGGTAAGGGCATCCACGACTGGTATCAAAAACCACAAGAGGGTGTTTAGAGTGGCCGTAGAAATAATCTTCAACACGTAAAAATCTTTTATAAACTTCCGAAACAAAAGGCAACTCGTCCAGATTCTCAATAGGATTTCTTTCTTTGTTACGAGTCACAATGCCATTGTCATCCCGCCAGACTAAGCCATCGACGGTTGATAAACTGGCTCCGCAAGATACAGCCTCTAGCCAGTCACGCACAGTGTATTCATACTCTTTAATGGCAATAGACTTTAATTTTGGGGCAGCCAATAAAGTCTCTTCTGCCATGGTTGAGGCGTGTCTACCAACCATAATAATATGTAATTTAGAATTATGCTCTAGAAGTGAGTTTATAACTTTGATGTCATTAACAATACTTGGAGTAGATGTGTCACAAACAACTGCTTGTATACTTTTTTGATCAATACGATCCAGTACATATTTTAAATCCACACACCAAGCCGGAGCATCAATAAAATCGACTTCATGACCTGATTTAATGGCTACTCCCGCAGCATGAGCCAACCACTTCGGGTAATAAAGAGTATCACTTTTAGCCACAGCGGGACTGCGTGATTCCCGTGAAAATCGGTTATGAAATGGCGGATTTAAAAATAACACTTTCATATTCATCTACCTTTTAAAAACTTGTTATGTATCAGAAATGTATCAGAAATGTATCAGAAAATCTGCAACAATGTAAAGCAAATGAGAACCTCTTTTTATGCATTGCCCTTAAGAAAATAGATAAAAATTAGCATTTCTAGCAAGTTAAGACACCAAATGTTCCAATCCAGTTACAAAATGGTCTATATTTGCAGAGTCCAGCTGATAAAGCTCTTGCTGCACACTAGAGTTCCATACTGAGCATAAAAAGTCTTCAAATACGTCTTTTTTTGACTTATTTGAACCTTCTAAAATATGACGAACTGTCTTTTCAAAAAGTTCCCAATTTTCAAACTGGAATGACAAAGATCTATGGGTGTAAAAGGCTTTACCAAAACTAATAACAGACTTATTTAAAGCCAAAGCCTCGGCCCCAACCTTAGAGTTGATAGTAATGACTCCTGTTGCCTTTTCTATAATATCATAGCTATTCAACTGCGGATGCATAATACAAAAATTATTGTATTTTAAAAGTTGTTGCAGTTTTTGTTGATTCAAACAACCAATCGACGCCGGGTGTTCTTTTACAACCAATAAAGTTCCAGCAGGTAATCTTTGCACAATCTTTTCACACAAGCCCAATTGATCCAAATACTCTGTTGAACGTACCGTCAAAGAATAGTCCAGCTGCACATGAAAAGGGAAATAAAAATAAGGACTTTGGATTAAGGACAATTTTTTTGTATATATTTTTGAATTTAATAAACGATTTTTATACATCTGCAAAGATCTCAAAGTATGATTCAAAACATGCTCATACTCCTGCTTATAGCCATATATATATTTATAAATAATTTTTTTACTGAACTTAATTATATTTCTTAAATTTAAAATTTTCAGTAGCCGCATATCCTGAAAGTGATGCCTGTCTTTTGCAGCAGCGACCACAACTTTATTTTTTAAAGAGTTTTGCAAATATCTTTGCACCTGCTGATTAATTTTTTCATCTTTTGCAGCAAATGGCAGAATGATTGTATCTAAAGAATTTAAATTAAAATGAATGCGCCCTTTAAAAAAAGCCGGCTCGGTAAAATAATGAGCAAAATCCAACTTACGACTAGCATAGTAAAAAGACAATGGGCCAATAAATCCACCCAGTTCCTGCACAAGTAAATATTCCTTGGCAGGAAATGCTTTTTTAATCTGCTGCAATACTGATTCTGCAGCAAAAAGATAAGAAATAAATTTCTTATGTAAAACGGAATCATCCCAAATATTGAAAGTCAGTTTTTCATGTAAAATCAGACGATGAAGATTATCTATGTTAAATTGATTTTCAATAAAAGCAATCGCTTGAGCATCTAGATGATCCACCTTTTTTACGAACTCATATGTACTAAAAACTTTAAAACCTGCTTGCCGAATCATTTGATCACCAGGTTGATACAATGAAGCAAATGCGATATTAAAATTGGCATTTTTAGTTTTTAACTGTTCAGCGATTTTAAGGTAAAATAAAACTTCTCTTTCAGCTATCGGCACAAAAACCAAGGTTTTGATAAGCTCTCCTTTTTACATTTTAATTCACATGACAAAAGAGTTATAATTAAATACATTCGTAGTCTATGGAAAAAATTCTTTCAAATAAAGTACTTGCTTGGCTTTGGGGACTTTTTGCGTTTTCTGTTTTAGTTTCACAGTCCGCTATGGATCTGTTTTCTACTTTATTGTGCCTTTGGGCTATTCTTTTCACCTGGCAACATAGGTCTGCAGAAAATTCTAAGGGCTCATTATTTCCTAAAATTGGTATTGAACCATTGTGGGCCATTTGGATTGTTATTGTAGCCATTGGATTTATTTTACACCCGATGGATTTACAATATGCACTTCTGCGCTTGGTAGAGTTCAAGTGGATATTTATTTTTTACGTTCTTTTTGGAACATGCATTTATTTAAAACCTAAAACAACAACTCTGCTGACCGGAGCATCCCTGGCTTTAATATTTTTAAGTCTATTTTCACTTTTGACCTATTTTTACCCTTATGGAATCCTAAAAGACTTCGGTTACGACATTGACACGACTATACCTAGATTGGGCGGTTTTTTTGCCAACCCTATGACCTTTGCCCATTCCATGGTAATTCCATTTTTTATTATATTTACATCTCTATTTTATACCCATCAAAAAAAGCAGGTTTTTCTATATAGCATTTCTAGTGCATTACTTTTTATGTGTCTTATGTTATCTTTAACTCGCGGGATATGGATTGCTTTATTCCTATCATTAAGTTTGTTTTTATTTATCCGATTTCGTAAATTTTTGCTTTTGTTTATCGTCTTAGCTTTTGGCTTATTTGGAATGCTTTATTCTTCAAATAATTCATTTAAAAGCAGAATAGATGAGTCCATTTCAGAGTTAAACCATAAATCAGAAAGAAAACTGATTTGGAAGGCTCATTTCTTAGTTTTCAAAGAAAATCCAATTTTTGGCTTAGGCTACGGGCAAAACTCTAAAAAAATTCGCGAATATTATGATCGGCTGGGCTACCCCGAAGGGGTTCTGCAAAGTCATGCTCACAATCAATACCTGCATTTGTTGGCTGGAACAGGAATTTTAGGAGCCGGCATTTATATATTGATTATTTCAATATTTTTACGTTGGTCTTGGATTTTATTTAAAAAAATCTCTCCTGATTATGGCAGCGATAAAGGCCTTGCCTTCGGTGCATTTTTAGCACAAGTGGCTTTTTATATTGGCTCTTTGACTGAGGCTAATTTTGAACACTCCAAGGTGCGTTTTATGCTGATGATCTTGTGGTCCATGGTTGTGTACCTAGGTTTTAAATACAACATTAAGCCTTACAAGTATGGATTTAAGTTTAGCTCCTGAAAAAGAAACTCGATCCACTCACGCAAAGCCCCATCACCACCTTTTTTTTGCAGGTGATGAATGCCGGGAATGTTTTTAATACGATTGACTGCATTGGCAGGACAAGCTTTGTAGCCTACCTCTGATAACAAATCGAAACAGTTTATGTCATCACCAATATAAGCCACATTTTCTAATTCAATATTCAGATCTTTACAAAGCTGCTTTGCAATTTCAAGTTTGCTTTTTGCCCCTTGAAATAAAAAATCCAATTTTAATTTTTCGGCTCGCCGTTGATTGAGCACACGATTTTCAGAGGTAATAATTCCAGTTTTGATATTTAGTTTTTTTACAAGTTGAAGACCCATACCATCATGGGTATTGAATTTTTTAAGTTCATCCCCATTTTCAGAATAATACATACCAGCATCGGTCAATACACCGTCAATATCCGTCAAAAAAAGCTTGAGTAAGGGGCGTGAACTCAACCCCTTATTTTGATTTTGCCTTATAAGCAATGCATCTACAATCAACCAGTCTTCCGGCTCATCAATTTCAAAACCAGTATATTCAGGCATTTCATAAAGGCCCACTGGGTCTGCCAAACGCTGTTTGGTTTTTAATATTTCCCCTACGGTGTTTATATAAAAAGCGCCATTTTCCATCCAACAGCCTTGAAAGTCTTGACGTCTTGGTCTGTTTTCATAGTTGTAGTTCATGGGCTTTCCATCATCACCCCAATAAAATCTTTTATTGCTCACTACACTTAAAACAGATTTTTTTTTATTTTGTTTTAATTTCTCTAAGGCCAAAGATAAATCTTTTTCGGTGGTAAAAGGATTTGTCGCTTGCAACAAAATAAAAAAAGAATCGAGGGGCAAAGGGTGCTTGGTCAAATATTCCAACATTACACTTTCGGTGCTAGCCGTATCCGTTGCATTTTCAGCCTGACGAAAATAAATTTTAGTTTTCTTAAAATGAAATGATCGTGCTACTTCGGCAATTTCTTCACTGTCCGTTGCCACAACACAATTTTCTATTTCAGAACAATTTTCAGCCGCCAACAAGGTCCAGTAGATCAATGGCTTTCCAGCAATAAGTTTGATATTTTTTTGAGGAATAGACTTACTACCGCCACGCACTGGAATAAAAGCCGTTGTTTTCAAAAACTAAATGCTCCTGTATTTCAGTTTATCGCGTTGAACCTGCTCAATAGGAAGAATATCTTGTTTTTTGAAGGACAAGGCCTTGTGGGTGGCATTCAAGTCGCGACATAATTTTTGTAAACCGTTGGGCTCTAGGGAGGCCGCATGGTCTGTGCCCTTCCAAGTTCTGTCTTTGGTAAAATGACGCTCAACCCATCTGGCACCCAAAGTATAGGCTGCAACATCCACAGCTATTCCAAGATGATGTCCCGAAAAGGCGATCTCTTTTACCCGGGATCCAAAACGTTCTTTCATTTTTATAATTTCAAGTAAACAAACATCTTCAAAAGGCACTGGGTAACCTGAAGTGCAAGAATACAAAACCAATCGATCTTTAGCTTGATTTTTTTCTTCAAAAAAACGAACCACATCTTCCTGTTCAGCCGCCGTGGTCATCCCTGTTGAAATATG
>JBMOJS010000391.1:0-1711 GCA_049315665.1 Pseudobdellovibrionaceae bacterium
AATAATTGAATCAAATGTCTGCTTTTTTTTGTGAGTTAATACCAATAACAAAGAATTTTTCTTTTGATCGGGGTTTTGTGCTGCCAGAAGCAAAAATGGCAATTCCTGGTCACTAAAATCAGTCGGATCTAAATAAATAGGGATTCTTTGCGAGGAAGTAAAAGACGCAATTCCTTGAGGGACATCAGCATACATCTCTTTTAAAGAGCTACGAAATTCTGAAACCTTAAGTTGAGTCAATGTATTTAATCCCCTTTCTGAAAAAGTCAGCATAGAATAATCTTGTTTTTCATTCTTTTTAATATACTTAATTTCTAATTTTTGAACACTTTCATCTTCTTTTTCACTTGATTCTAATAACAAATAACTTAAATGTGAGCCATATTTTCTAAAAGAATTTAAAGTCTCTTGATAATTTTTTAAATTTTCTAAAACACTCAAAGGAAACTGATGCAGAACCAAAGGAAAAATAAAAAAACTCAATGCAATAACTAAAACACTTATTTTTATTGTTTTCTTTTTAATTTGCCAATTCAAATTTATTGAATGAAATGAAACATCAGATTTTTGAAAAAATTTATTATCCATCAGAATAGGCGCTAACAATAAAAGAATCAGTGTTAATGGCATACCATAATAAAGAAAACTTTTTAAAATGTACTCGCTTGGCAAGTTCAAGCTGGCACTATGAATACTTAAAGTTAACAAATAAATAAGACTTCCTAAAACCAAAAAGGCCGGGCCGAACTCAGCAAGAACAAGTAATGCTGCTTGTTCGATACTTTTATGAGCTGAAAGTTGATTATTTGTAGATTTAAAAAACATTTGCAGTCTAGAAATGAAAATAAAAAATAAAATAGTGCAAAAAATAATTGATAAACACAAACCATTTAAATCAAAAATATTTAAACTTTGATTGATTAGATATTTCCAAAATAAAAAATGTATGATCAAAAATAAACTCACCAAACCTAAAGGTATAAATAATTGATTTTTTTTAAAAATAAACTTACAAAATAAATACTGCAATAAAGCTAAAAGAAAAATAACCAAAAAATATGAAAAAATAATTTTTTGTTTTTTATCTCGATGAGGTTGCGCCCAAATAAGATCAGGATCTTTGGATTTTAAACTATTTTTAACTTTTGAAAATGATGTTCGTGTTGAATCCAGCCAAATATCAAGATTTTTGATTTCTGGTTGAGTGTCAAAAACAATCTTAGCAACATCCTGCAATCGGATCATCCTTTGCCCACGTCCTCCAACAATAATTGATTGTAAATCTTCTAAAGTTTTATACTCAATCCCCATTTGAAATAAAATCCCTTTGTCTTGACCAATGTCAGCGATAATCCCATGAGATTTTAGTGAACCAATAAGCTGGCTTAACGGTATATTATGTTTATACAGCTCTTCAATTTTTGGCTGAATAAGGATTTTACTTATTTGCTCTAAGTCAGGAATAGTTTTTTGAATACCACCCATTTGCAATGAAAGGGCTTCCAGAATTTCATAAGGTGTTAAATATTTAGAAAACTGAACAGAAAGGTCTGCTGGGGTTTCTATCTTTTTTTCTTCAACTTCAATCTTTTCAACGTTTCTTGGTAACTGCAATTTTAGTCGATCAATTCTTTCTTGCAAAAATAAATAAGCTTCATTTGAAGTAAATTTTCGATCAAATAAAAAATCAATTTCAACTTTATGATCAGTA
>JBMOJS010000392.1:0-1711 GCA_049315665.1 Pseudobdellovibrionaceae bacterium
CAATGTTTCAAATGCAACCGCACCTTCAGATTCGATGCCGAAGAATCCGTCCCAGTTTTTTAACTTGTTAAAATATTCTGTAAGTTCCTTTGGTGCGCCCGTTAGCTCTGAAATTATTTGACGAGATAGCGCTAAAGAATCTTCGGAAAATGTATCTAGTTGCCAACTTTTAAGTTCAGTTGCCGAAATTTTTTCATTTGTACTTAAGAGCTGACTCCATCTTTTAAAACGATCATTTTGCGCAAACGCTCGGGCAAGTGGAGGCGACGTAACAAAGGGCATATTGTTAGCCGAAACGAAAAAGCCAGATCTCGAGTTAAATGCTGACGGCAGTGCAAGCGGGCCCCTGTAGGATTCAATAGAATTCGTGTCTGATTTTACAAGGCTGTCGTATTCGCTATTATCCTTCAGGATAGGCTGCCGAATCGCTGGCAAAAAACCAATGTTTCCTGACTTGTCGGCATAGGTTATATTTAAACCAGAAACAGCAAAGTCTTTGAAACCAGCTTTGAATGAATCCCAATTCTTAGATCTGTTTGCATTTAGGAATGACCCTAATTCATTGCTTGGCTGGTGTCCGACCCAATTAAGCGCGATCATTTGTTGGCGTTTTGTTTTGGGATCTTTTCCTTCAAAGACAACTGGTCCCAAAACACTTTCTTTGATTTCTACAGTTTTATCAAACCAAAATCTGCGCTTAATGACTTCTTTTCGAATCCTTGTAATTTGATCAGGGCGAACTTCAAAAAGATGGCTGCTTGTGCCTCGCATATATGTACCACCCCAAGCAATATCCTTGTTTCGCCCCAAGGTAACAGCAGGCACGCCAGGCAGCATGTAGCCGACGGTATGATAACTTGGTGACTTGTAGCCCATCAGCAACCAAAGATTGGGGACAAAAATTCCTAGATGAGGATCGCTTGCTATTAGGCCGCCTTCATTTTTTGATTTATTGCCAGCGACAACAACTGAATTTGAGCCTGTCTTGGTAAAGATAGATAAAAACTTTTCAAGATCTAATGACGCCGTAGTTGTTGCGGTTGGCAATGATTCTTTGCTATTTTCGATTTTTTTTTCCCAGGCCGATTCCCAACCATCACTCTTTCTAAGATCTAAAAAGGACAATAGTGACGACCAATTTGCATCACCACCGGCAAGTCTTCCAATGCGAAGTGAGTCAGCATAAGTCCATTTTTCTTTTTCAATGTCTAGAAAGTTGAATTCATACGGCAGTTCATTTGTTTGTTTTATAAAGAAATTAATACCGGCAATGTATTGCTCTAGCCAAATCTTGTCGTCTGACGAAAGCATCTGATAGCTGCCCTCATTGGCTCGACCAAGATCTAAACGTCGAAGTGTCTCATCAATTTTAGGGGTTGCAATTGGACCAGCAGACTCTGAAAGTCTACCCGCAGAACCACGCTTGAAAATTTCCATCTGTCCCAATCGCAAATAGGCATGCACAACACCAATAGCAAAGGCACAGTCCTCGTCTGTTTCGGCCTCTACGAATGGAATCATATTTGTAGACCAATAGATTTTGACTGGCTTATGAATTGGCCAGCTCGTGTTTGAAGGAAAAAGAGATAGCCGGCCCTTTTCAGTAATTTGATTTGGTCTACTAAATAAGGTAGCACATCCCAAAGAAGTGAGTATCCATATCAGGGCCAAAAAACAGACGGCGAATCTTTTAACTATATTCATTGTTTAC
>JBMOJS010000147.1:0-7494 GCA_049315665.1 Pseudobdellovibrionaceae bacterium
AATTGATTTCCAAAATGAAACAGACAAATTGAGTCAGATATGGAAGAAGTCATTGATTGATATTTTGAATACTAAAGCCGGCCTGCTGTTTTTTACGTCCTTGGACTGTTCGCCAATAGCAGCTGTTAGAGATTTAGGCGCACCAACTAGCGATGCGATAAATTTTTTTGAAAAATGTAGAAAGAACTTTGAACAGCATTTCAGTACTCAGCCAGATGGAAGTTCTATCGGTGGCAAAATTTGGCCCCGACAAGTCTATTTTGTGCTGACGGAAGATAATAACTTTATGTTAGATAGCTGGACTACGGATCAAAATGAGACATTCTTCTTTATTCATCCAAAAACAACAGAATTGAGCTTTACACTAAGTATGATTCACGAATTCGCTATTTCATTTGATGGTAAATACAATTTCAATTTGATGAAGTATTTAATTTATGAAGAGATGATAAAAGCTGATCGGAATAAGCAAAGGGCGCTAACGCTTATCATGGTCGATCCTAAGTCCACCAACGATAAAGATGATTTTGAATTGAGATTAAAAATGTCTATGGACCCTATTATAGCATTGGGGTTCGCTGTTTTGCGAGCTGAGTATTTTGAAGATAAATTTTTATATGATAAAAAAATTATAAGCAAAGTAGACTTAGATCGAAAGTATTCTAAAAATTGTTATGAAAGATTAGAAAATTTAAGCCAACAACTTTTTAACATCAGCACTTGGATTGACTATAATAATTCTAGAAAAAATAAACTAACCGCTATTTTGGAAAATTATTCTATTGACGGTGGTACTATCAGTAAAAAAGTCGATAAAATCCAAACGGATAATTTTATACAGTTTATGAAAAAAAATCCATTTTCTGTAAAATCTCAGAATCAAGAGTTTGAATTTTGTCAATATATGTCAATTCCGTTTTTAATGCCTTTCACATACTCATTTGGTGCAGAAGGCCCCCGTCCAAGAACAACGGGTGGTTATGAAGGGGATTAAAATATGTCAGTACCAGTAGGGCGTATAGAAATGCACAAAAAGGCCAAAGAGATGTTGATTCACAGTCAATTTGAATCAGCCTCAGGTCTTTTGCAAGAGGCCTTGGATTCCCATGGGGCGCATATTGGTCTGCGTTTGGATTTAGCGAATTGTTTGTTTTTACTGCATAGTTATCCGCAGTGGAGTATTTTGGTTTCTGAAATTGAAAAAGATGTCCAAGGCTTAAAGTCTTTGTTAAAACCTAAAAATTACTGGCACAGTTTGTTTTTATTATCCAAATTTATCGAAGAACAAGGCCGTGTCTCTGCAGCCTTAGACAATTACAAGGATCTGTATGTTGGTACCAATGACTTGGATTTAAAAGCCAGGGCTTTATCGCAAGTGGTGCGTTTGCAAGCACAACATGGGTTTAAAACTGAACTTTCTAAAAACTACACCTTACTGCGGGGCTTTGACCGAAAAGCCAATACGAATACAACTTTAGATATTTTGCACGCTCTGGTTTTGGCTGAAGCCGAGCTGCTTTCAGAAAATGAATTTATGCTGACTCTGGCAGAGTATCAAAAAATACCCCAGCAGTCAGAAGATCAAAGTCTAATGCATTATGACTTGTTAGAAATAATTCTGCGCAAGGGGTATGCTATCACTGGCGGAATAAAGAACTTATTTTCAGATCTTCATCCTAAGACAGATTTTGAAATCTATTTGCTACAAGTTTATTTACAGCAAAACGTGCAATTGAAGAATAGCTTTTTAGAGCAAATGCCATTGAATCACTTTTTACGACTGGCTGCATGTCTATCATCTAGATCTGCTCATTCTTACAATGAAGAACTGGTTCGCTTTAGTTTGTCTGGCTTGGATTCAGCTGATCAAAAATTGTGGTCTAAAATTATTAAAGTAAAGACCAACGCTATCGTAAATTTAAAATTGTGTGGCAGTCAGATCACTGTCAATGGTCACACTTCAATTGATTTGGGGAATCAAAAAAGCATTGTTGATTTGTTATCCTTATTTATAGAAAATAGAAAATATTCTGTTGTGGATATTTGTGAGCAAATGTGGAAAACCAGCTACAACACATCTTATTATTTTAGACTGCGCAGAGTTTGTGACCGAATCAATGCTATAGCCATACAGCATAGCCTGCCTAAACTGATTCAGTTTTCACAAGGTGAGATATATTTAAGTGAAAATGTAATTTTGAGCAAATAGGTGGTTTGTAATCTGAAAAATTAAGCCGATCTAGATTTTCGTACTTTATCTAAATCATATGTTGCTTGTAGATTCATCCAAAGCTTCGGTGATGTTTTTAAAGCATCTGCTAGATCTAGGGCCGTTTCAGCCGTAATCCCTCTTTTGCCTTTAATAAGTTCATTCAATTTAGCTTTTGTCCACCCTAGTTTTTTTGCAAAAGTGACCTGTGAAATTCCAGCTGGTTCTAAAAACTCCTCAAGCAGCATTTCTCCTGGGTGAAAAGGGTTGGTAGGTTGTCTTATTGTTATCATTATTCACCTCATTTATTTACTTATGGTAATCTAAAATCTGTACAAGAAATGCATTTCCATCTTTCCATTGAAAAATGATTCGCCACTGATCATTAATTCTTATGGAATGGTATCCAATCAAATCACCTTTTAAAGCCTCTAGCCGATTTCCCGGCGGTACTTTAAGATCAGCAAGCTGGCCGGCATCGTGAAGATATAGCAATTTTCTTCGAGCAGCCCTAAGCAGCAAAGGAGGAAACTGCCTTGTTGCCCGAGTTCTCTTGTCATCATATAAGTCTTCTGCAAGTTGATTGCCAAAGCTGCCGATCATAAATTCTATATTATCGGAACTCGATAATAATGTCAAACTCTTTAATGTAAAAAAGAATAGTCGTTTTCCATCTTATATACTCCTAAGTCTTAGTATGAGCAGCATTCAAGGTGCGTGTACTAGAATGAGATTTGACCGAAATATTTTGGCACAATACCTGCTGTATTATAAGTTCATGGCTATTAAAAAAGAATAGAAGATAGAAATTTTAAAATTAGTTGTATAAAGGATTAAATTCTATGAGGTCCCAGCATTCAAATCAAACCACCCACATTTTAACTGATTTAAGTCAGGGAAACATTGCCAAAGCAAAAGGTCAATTTTTGTTACTATGTCAAAACAATAATCAAAAAATATCCGACTGGGAATTGGACTACATTGATGCCAAAATTTCTTTATATGAATCTTCATTTGATAAAGCCTCTCAAGTGTTTCAAAAACTCATGCTTAAAAAGCCTCAAGATATCAGTATAAAGTTAAATAAAGCACTTTGTTGCTATCAGTTGGGTGAAATTCTAGAATGGAAGGATTTACTGACAGGCATTTTAAAACAAGTTAAACCTTTTCTTGAGTCCGGAGAAGACTTATCTGAACATCTGCAAATATTGATGTTTTTAGCTAAAATGCTATCGGAAGATTGTCGCCACTACGATGCCCAACTTATTCTTGATCATATCGCTCTCAATTGTGAACTCGACGCTGAATCACTTCTTCACTTGAACATTCAACGACTTCGATTATCAACAGAAATGCTAAATATTTCAAAAATTGAGCACTATTATCAACTTATACTTCAAGGCCAATTTGAAGTTTTAGACTTTGAACTTGAGCGGGCTCATGCCCTATTATGGGCCGATGCTGTGCTTATTGGGCTAAGCGCAGCTAAAGAACGTTGGCAAACGATCCAAAAAAACAACTTAGCGCCCGCTGATCGAAGTTTTTTTCTTTCTGAATGGATGGAGATCAATATAATTTACGGCAATGAAAATGACTGGATGAATATTCGGGTGCCAGAAAAATTGGAAATACAAAATTGTTCTGTTCACCAAAAACTTCAATTTGAAATTTACATCAATTGGAAAAATAAAAAGCTTATTAAAAAAACAAATAATAAAATATTTCAACATAGTTCATTTTTTGACAGCTCAGATGATATTTCATTTGCAGAGATTGCCAAATTATTGCCGGGAATGAGTATGATGCGACTATTGCGGCAACAAATTATTATTGATAATCATCATCCCGCAAGTATGAATTGGCAAGCTAGATACCAATTATTAATTAGGCGTTTAGATGATCCTCAAATGAGACTGGGTTATCAATTAAAAGAAGTGCAAAGTTCCAAGTCATTAATATTTGAGGCTGATTTTAAAAACCGCAGACTGAGATATGGCGATAGAACAATTGTCTATGATAAGCCAGTTTTTTGGAAAATTATTCAAGCACTTTATCTTCAACCCCAAAAACTTTTATCAACTTCCAATGCTATTGTTTTAATTTACGAAGAAATTGAAAATCAGAACCATTTTGATCGCCTTCGAATTGCGATTCAAAGAATAAATAAAGATCTTAATAAATTTTTTGGTTTAAGCCCATTTATTCGTATTACAAAGTTAGAGATTTATCTGCTTCATTCTATTGAGGTGAACTATGAAAATTAAGCAATTATCAATTATGAATGAAATGATAGTTATTATGATTTGTTTCTTTTCAGGACTCGCTTATGGACAAGATTTTAATCAAAAAAGTAAAATTGACCTTGTTCGTCCAGTTTCAGAAACATGTCCAAGTACAGTTCCACCCAGTGACCCTAAGGGGCTTGAATTAAGATTGCTCAGCACAGATCAACAGGCTAGATTGGACGCCGTTCATATAGCTTTATTCGATGAATATGGCCCCCGTTTATGTAATTTGATTCCATTTAATTATGAACAAAAGAAGTTTGAAAGTGAAAATTCAATTGAAAATATCGTATCTATTCTTGGTGTCGCTAAGAAGACTGCAACGACGATATTTACAAAGTGCCATCAGTTTGCGCCTAATGCGCCCACAGAAAAAGTCAGTTTTGAAATACAAACAAAAAATTATCCCCGCCATTTTTTTGTTGTCAAAGCCAATGGTGATAAAAACCCAAATACATTGACTTGGGAGTCTTGGACGACCGCTCAAAACTTTACATTTATTAGTAATAAAGAAGTTTTCGAAAAGAAAAATGAAAAAAAATTAAAATATATATTGTTGCATGAGCTAGCGATTTCATTAGATGCTAAATATGGAATGAATTTTATAAAATATCTTTTCATTGAGCAATTTTATAATATCACTGTAGATGATAAGGGCTGGACGACGATCCATCTTGGTCAAGGTGATCGTTGTGTTAATTTTAAGTGTTTGGATCTTAAAGACGCTGATAAAGCTTTTGAATGGGCAAGTTCTAGCCGAGATGTAAGTAATGCCCTTTCTTCAATGCGAGCTGATAATGCCTACTTGGAATTTATTGCAAAAAGCGAAAAGAAAGACAATCGTAGTTACTTGGATCCTAAGCAATGCATTCAAACACTACAAAAATTCTTGCCGTACTCTTTGTCACCCGATTCAGAAAAATTTTTAAATGCGAAGACTTTAATGTTAAATACGGAAGACAATAGTATGATTGAGGTATCTTTTTGCCAATACATGGCTTTTCCTATTTTCAGTCAACAATCGAATTTTAATGAATGTGCCAATGGCCCTGCGCCACGAACAACCGGTGGGATTTAATAGTTGCTTAGAATTGTAAGACAAAATGATTCCATACATTTAAGAACGCTTAAATGTATGGAATCATTTTGTCTTACAATTCGCTCAATTTGTTCTATTTTGTTCACTTTTGTCCGTAGCAATAATTTAACTTCTTAAGTAAAAATACCAAAGAATTTATTCATTCTATCTGGATAACGAGAAATTCATCTCACAGAAAAGAAAGAAAAATTAGGAGAATCTTATGAAGAAAGCAACATTAGCTATTTTAGCAATAGCAACAATTCTAAACGCCAATTCTGCATTGGCAATAGATGCCGGATTACTTTTGCCACGGCTAGTCTTCGGATGCCCAGGTCTTGGCAGCAGTGGCGGTTTGTTTAGCTCCACTGTATATACAGAGTATAGCTATACCCACTGTGATACATTTGCTGGTAAAGCGTTTGATGGAATACAAAGCGGTGATTTTTTTTCTAGGATGCTTTCAGCCTTGGCTGTACCATTTGCTTTTTTAAGTGAAGATTCAACTATTGTTTTATCGGTGAAAGATATGCATGATTTAGGCTATACTGATCAGGAAATCACGGCCTATAGCAATGATCTTCATAAAATTAACGCACATTCAAGAAATGTCACTATCACGAATACTAAAGAGCTTATTGGTTTTTTAAAAACTTTAAATCTAAGTCCTGTTACTCAGGAACTTATTTTAATGAACTAAACAATAAAGGTAGAAGATGAGGGCTTTATGACTGCAAATAGTTTTAAACTATGTATATTGTTGCTTGGATTTTGTCTACTACCACAGGTAGGGCACGCAAAGATTTGCGTGCTTTCTATTTTTAAAAAGTCGTCTATTGAAGAAAATAGAGTGATGGATGTATTTCAATATTATAAGAAAGCAGATATTTATTATCAGGCACAAATTGAAGACATTAAATTTTGTTTTAAATCAAATCAATATGAAGAAATTATTTGGCTGTCACATGGTATAGCAAACTTAAAAAAATACGGTTTTCAGACTGCCCCTACTCTTACAAAATTAGATGGCTCTACGCTGGTATTAACAAAACGTTTTTTTGAATCTTTACTTATGAATACTAACCTCGGTAATTTGAAATCTTTTCGGATTAGTAGTTGCGGTTTAGTCCTAGAAAATGCAAAAAACTTTTTAGATACCCACTATATCAATGAATCTAAATCTTCTATGTCTGGGCTCGTTCAAGGACTTTACGCAAATGGCGTCAAAATTGACATCTCACCAAAATCAAAAATAGGCGAAATTTTGCTAAATGAAGATGTAACCCGATTGCGTCGGTATTGGTTAGCTAAAAGTATTGCCAAAAATGATTGGTCCAGCTTTAAAAGCTGGAGGACGACTAAAAATCTGCGTTGCGAAAAAGATTTTTGGCCAAGCTGCGATCGCAATAGTGCTTCGTATGTCATTCCTACAAAAAATTATTAGAATTTTAGATTGAGGGGGATTGAACGCATTTATCTGGTCGTTGCGTTAAGAATAGATATAAACCAGATCAAGGCACAAGAGATCTATAGATTCTGGCAGTAGCCCTTGTTGGCAATCACTGAAAATTTGGCCAGCAGCTGTGGTAAATTGGCGACGAAATATTTGGAGGCATTTTATGCGCGTATTTAAGTATGTCCTGATTTCATTGTTTTCAATTTCAAGAAAATAACTAATAAACTATTGATCTGGATAAAGAGAAATTCATCTCACAGAACAATAATGGAGTTCTTATGAAAAATTTGGTTGTCGCTTTTTGTTTTTTGTTAAGTTCTTTATCAGCTATGGCTGATCTTCGTGATGAAAGTTGCGCTATAGCTATTCCAACGCTGCCAACCCTTGGAGGCTATAGATGGGTTTTACCTGACGACGTTTTACAAATATTAGTTAATCAGGGGTATGAACCTTATCGCGTCGACTG
>JBMOJS010000148.1:0-7486 GCA_049315665.1 Pseudobdellovibrionaceae bacterium
TGATTTCATTATTTTTTTCATCAATTTTAGATTCTTTTTGCTGAACCAGATGTGAATGCACTTCCTTACGTGTCAAAGTGCTTTTTTGCATATTCACATCAGGCAAGGGGTTCTGACCTAACCACTCCTGGTATTTTTTTTCCCGGGATTTCGGTTTGACTGCAGAAGGTTTATCCTTGACACCAACCTCGGCCAACAATTGCCCCAGATCTACATCCGCAAACATCGAAGATTCTTTTTCAGACTCTACCTTTAGGCTCTGTTGAGGCCGCACTCCCCCACCTTGCACATAGACAGAGTCCGAAACACGAGAGCTCGCGCTGGATTCCTTTTTCCCGGTCACAGATTTTTGCCCTGTGTCTGAAGAGTCTTGAGGCAGCGTCGATTCTTGGTCTGTCAGTCGGTTCATCACCTGCAATAGCTTATCGGGAACCACCGGTGCTTGCAGCAGCAGATCCATACGCACGGACAGCAGACCGTCAGCCGAAGGTTTATTTTGTTCGGTAAAAATCAAAACAACTTTTCCCTTCCAACGGTGCAGGTCTCGTAAACGCCGACCGACACCCAAAGTACTTACCTTACTGCTTTGCCCATATCCAACCACAATCTGTGGATTAAAAGACAATACATTTTCGACCAAAGTAAACTCATTGGTTATAGATAGAACTTCATAGCTGCTTTTTTTCAAAGCCACTTCAGCGGCCATAAGTTCTTGATAATTTTCGTAGACCAAAAGAACACGATTCATATATTTCTATTGTCTAAACAACCTTTTTTAGGGTCAATTAAAGTTATTATGAGTATTTTTAAAAATCTAAAAATCATCCAGTACATTTTTTTTGAAATGCTACCTAGTTTTATTCTAGGCCTTTTGGTGTTTTTAGCCATCATTTTAATGTTTCAAGTACTTCGTCTAACCGAATTTGCCCTAGTCCATGGCGTAGGGGTGCTAGTCATCGCTAAAATTATTGGTTTTATATGCATTTCTTTGCTTCCAGCACTTTTACCGATGAGTTTGCTGTTTTCAATTCTATGGACCTATGGCCGTCTTAGCCAAGATTCAGAAATCATTGCCATGAAATCCGCGGGCCTTTCAATGCCTATTATTTTAAGCCCGGCCTTAATGCTTTCTGCTTTGATTGCTGTTCTGTCTGCACAAACCACTTTTCACATCGCCCCCTGGGGTAATCGACAATTTGAAGTTTTATTTACACAAATGAGTCAAACCAAAGCGGGAGCAGCCATTCGCGAAGGTACTTTTTCTGAAGGTTTTTTTGATATGGTGATTTATGCCAGTGAAGTGGATTCAAAATCAGGCCTACTTAAAAAGCTTTTTATATATGATGATAGTAAAAGTGATTTGCCTTTGACGATTATTGCTAAAAAAGGCCAAATTATTCGTGACCCTGATAGCACTAAAAATGAAATTCTGTTAAGAATGCAAGATGGCAATATCCATCGTCAGGGAGTCTCACACACCAAGATAAAGTTTGATACCTATGACATCCAATTGAGTGAGCCCACCCAGCAAACGGTTCGCGAAAAGTCGCCACAGTCTTTGACTATTGAAGAGGTCTTGGCCCGCTTGCAAGAAAAAAAAATCAATGCCGAAGAAATGCTTTCAATGAAAACTGAATTTCATAAACGCTGGTCGATTGCCGCGCTATGTTTGATCTTTGCCTTGCTGGGCGTTGGTTTTGGCATAAACACCAACCGCAGATCTGCCAAATCAAGTGGGTTGATTTTATGCCTTGGTTTAATTATCGGCTACTGGATTTTATACATCACTTGTGAAGGAATGGCCCGCAGCGGAAAGGCTCCTGTCTTTTTAGCTATATGGCTTCCTAATACTTTGTATTTTTGTATTGCAAGTTGGAAATTAAAAGTGAATTGGAATTAAAAAAAAACGAGCGATGCAGCAGTATCCTTACCACCTGGGTCATCCTTGACCACATCGCCCCTCCCTGACTTTAAGTTAAAGTGATTTCTTGAACTTTATCAAAGTATTTTTTTAGAAAATGTCATTTTTTTTATAAAAAATAATTGTCTTTGACGAAGCCCTGTATCTAGTTGGCATTTTTGGCAAATAAACTATATATGGTTACATTAAGGCCCAAACTTTACGTTCTAAAGAAAATAAGCAGTTTAAATCTTGAGCATCCCGCGCCATAGTAGCGCCCTCAAGTATTATTTGCAGATTTCCGGCAAAAAATAAATCTTGCGGATGCCCTGGGACTGCAAATACCGGGCGCGAAATATCAACGGCATGCTGCACAGTCAGTAAAGTACCACTGCGCAATTGGGCTTGGGGCACCAATAAAGCCAAACCTAATGCCGCAATTAAACGATTGCGATGATAAAAATAATATTTTTTCATTCTTTGTTCCGGAGAGAACTCAGAAATAAAAACGCCACCCGTTTTTAAAACTTCAGACTGCATGGCTTTCAAATTACTGGGGTACAGCTGCTTTAAACCACA
The DNA here is from genome assembly GCA_049315665.1 of Pseudobdellovibrionaceae bacterium. Taxonomy (GTDB): domain Bacteria; phylum Bdellovibrionota; class Bdellovibrionia; order Bdellovibrionales; family Bdellovibrionaceae; genus JBMOJS01. Next base: position 2,480 of record JBMOJS010000148.1, read on the forward strand.
GGGCAGTACAACCACTGTGGGTAAACCCAAACGTACAGACAACAGATGCACACTTTGATCTACACCATAAGCCCCGCCACTGACGGTACAAATTTGGGTTGCAAGTAAAAATTTTTTAAATTCAATCTCCATCCAGTGCTGTGTTTGCAAGGTCGTCTTACGACTACCCACCACAGAGATAGCTTCTTTTGATAAAGCTTCCAAGTGACCATAAACATAAATCACTGCCGGTGGATCTTTTAAATGATAAAAGACTTTGGGGTAAGAGACGCTTCCCCAAGGAAGGATATGAATCGAGTCTTGCTGCAACAGTTTGCAGTGCTGCTGTAGCAATAAATCAAAATCTTTAGACTGACTTTGCAAATAGATATAGGCGGAAGGTAAATGCTGTCGCGCAAATTCAAACACATCCGTTTTATTGGTAAGAGCATTCAATAGCGAAAAAAGATCTAAAATTTGAATTTGATCTTGAGTTATTTTTAATAAATCAGAACGTTTGTTTAACAAAGCAAAAAAAACAGATTGATACAACATGGTTTTTGGTGACTGCAAGTCCAAGACAGCCTTCTAAATACTTAGAAGATACTCTTTACCCAAAGATCCATTCACAGTTCGGACATATCTACTGATCCATCAGGGTCAGAACTTGCTGCCGCATCTTCTTTATTCAAAATGGGTGCAGAGCCTACGTAGTCTCCGGATCGAATATCATCTTTGCTATTGATAATATAGGCCGTCGAAAATTGCTCGGACAAATGAACAACTTTGACCAAACCTATTTTGGGATCATTATCAAAAGCTTTTGTGCCGCGATTGCGCATTCTTAAGTCTGAATAAACCGGTAAGTTCATTCCCAACTGCAGACCTTGACTTGAACCGGCATCTAAAAAAATAAAATTATGACTATCGATCAAGTTCCTATTGTTACCACCATATTGTCCACCGATAATATGGGCACTGACTGTTGAAGAAACATCGCCGGGTTTAGTATCCACCTTTGGTAAACTTCCTGATACTAAAACCGAGCCGACCTCGATGGGCTGCAAGGTTTTTTTCACCAAAGCGCGGTAAATATTTTCACTCACATTGACTTGATTCACCAGTTCCAGCTCGCCTTGGACCTCCACCGACCATGCCGATTTTTTTTCTGAACTGGATTTTATTTTGTTGTTTTCTTTGACCACATAAAAACTTTTTCCATTTTGCGGTTCATTGAATTTTACAAAGACATACTGAAATTCACTGGCTGATCCCATCCCCATTTCAGTTTCCGTCACCTTACCGACACCCGTCACTGGCGCTTCGCTGACATAATATATCAAATACTCGTTGGCGGGCACAAACTCTGTCTTTGGCAAATCCAAAGTCAGAACTTCGGTCTCTTCAACCATCTTGCCATAACGGTAATTGGGTATACTTTGCGGTATGTTTTCTAAAACTGGAACTCTGTTTTTTTTGGGTGCCGTGGTCAAAACCTGGGTCGGCTCATCCGTGTCTAAGCCCATATTTGGGCTATAATCGGGGGATCCCGGAAAAAATAAAATTTTCATATTGGGCTCGATCTCGTGGGGGTTTAAAATAGATTTACTATTTAAAGCCCAAATCTTTGGCCAAAAAAATGGATCAGCAAACAAGGTGCGACTGATATCCCATAGGGTGTCTCCCCTTTGCACAACATAAACTTCAGCTTTTTTTTCTCCAATCATTTTATTCCATGCTTCAGATGAGGTCGGTGCAGAATTATAGCTCTGATAAACCTGGTATAAATTTTTTTCTTCACTGGTTGGCTCTCCAGAAATATCGGCTGCGGCACTTTCGATCAAAGGGGCAGACTTTTTAGGAAGTGATTTTTTAATTGGAATCTGCACCGGGGCAGTCATGGCTTGCTCCACCGGGGCAGTCATGAATTGTGGTGTCGATTTTTCTAGGGGCTCAGGGGGCACGGCAGTCACTTCTGGTGCCGGTGGCGCTATAGTGGCTGGCGCGGGTGGCGCAACAGCTGTAGGCTCTGTAGTGGCGGCAGGGGGCTCTATCGAAGGGGAGGGCGCCGGTGGAGTTTGAGTTATGATCGGTTCAGGGGCTTCAGGCAACAGAGCTGGCTTTTCGACTTCCACTTCTTGGCCTGAATCCAAAAGCTCTAAAGGATCTTTACTGGGCGCGATCTCTGAACTCTCAGTCTCAAACTCATTGGTGTCGTCTGCAAAAGTCGACAAAGAGGTTGTTAGAAGTCCTAAAAATAAAACAAGATAAGTCCACTTTTTCATATTATTTAACTCTCATCAACTTCAGTTCATTTTCTGCACGATAAGCTTCGGGGCTGCCAGGAAACTTTTTAATCACTTCTTGAAAATTTTTGCTGGCAAAAGAATCCAAGTTCATTTGTTTATAGGTGAAGGCCTTGGCAAATTGAGCCGACACCGCTTTATTGCTACTTGCAAATTGGCTAGTCACTATAGCAAATTGCTTTAAAGCCAATGAATATTTTTTTTCTTCTAAATATTTTTGTCCCGATAAATACAAAGCATTGTCGACGTAAAGACCTTTAGGGAAACGAGTCAAAAGATTTTGCAAGCGACTTTGAAATCCTATGGAGTCATTGGTTTGGTAACAAGTCACCAGTTCAGCATACAAAGTTTCCTCACTGGATTTTGAAAAATCTTTGCCCGTCAGCTCAACCAATAAAGATTCCATTTTGGAACCGGCCTGATAAAGTGATTTTTGCTTTTGTACTGGCAATGCGAAAGCCGAAGAAAAAAAATAAAACGGTGAAATGAAAGAATTAAAAACGAGTAAGATCAATATATTTTTTTGCATCATTTTTAAACACCTCAGTCTTATTAAAAAGTATGACACGCCTTTACTTGTGGAAACAAGTAAGAGTTATCCACAGGGAATGTTGAGCACTGGCCTTCCTGGACCTTAGACTTATTGATTTTAAAGGGTTTTAGCAAAATGCTTTATAATTAAGCAGCATTTAAATATATAAAATTACTTATTTATTGTAAAATATGGGCCAGTAAACAAGACTCATTTTTTCAGATCTTTAAATTCGTAAGGCGTACACGGGGGATGATGAAAAGGTGTTTTTTCATATTCTTATAAATGAATGAATCTTGCTAAGTATATAAATATGCTTGCACTAATTATATTATTAGGTTTTTTACTCAGTTGTCTCAACCTATCTTTGATTAAATATTTAGCAGAAATTACTCACCCATTACACTCAATGTGCTTGAACATTCTGCCTGATACTTCGGCAAAAAGTATTTCCGCAGCCCTTCTTTGCGGAGAAAATCTAGAACCCTCGCGTTTTAAACAGAATATTTTGCAATTATCTTTGATTCATATTTTTGTCGTTTCCGGGTCACATTTAATTTTCTTAAATTGGTTGCTAAAAAAACTCCATGCACCATCGATACTACGGATTTGTATTCTTTTTTGTTACTGTGGCTGTTGCCAATTTCAAGCTCCTGTAACCAGATCCTTCATTCAATTGATCCTTAGTCAAAGAAGGACAGCTTGGTTGCTTACACCAGAAAGTATCATTTTGGCATCAGGTAGCCTGTGTCTTTTGCTTGAAAGATCTTGGCTAAACTCACTTTCGTTGGCTCTCAGCTGGGCTACCTCTTTATCCCTAGTGATCAGTCGAACTTTATCGTCTTCAACTACAAACTTTTTGGGCCAACTGGGTCAACAAACGGGAGTTGCCCTTTGCCTTTTGGGCTTGCTAAAGCCTTGGAGCTACCTGCATCCTCTGGCTTTATTAAGTAATATTTTTTTAGCCTTTCCTATGTCTTTGGCTTTATTAATCACTTCTTTGTTATCTATATTGAATTCTTTTTTTATTCCCTGGCATGAAAAACTATTTATATTTTTTTCTGAAATTCTAAATCAGCTGACCACACTGTTGCCACAGATTGTGCTGACAAATAAAATGCAAATCCCTATCCAGATGTGGTTTTGGCTGATTTTTTTACATCTATTTATATTCTTGTATCGTTTGCAACGGCGCCGCTATCAAATAAAAGTACAACAATCAGACAAAGGCTTTACCAATGAATAGTTATCTTTTTTTGATGTTGTGGTTGCTGCCCGCTCAATTAAGCTTATCTTCTGATTTACAAAATATTTCTACTTATTTTTCTTCAAAGGAGCAGCTTTTTATTTGGCCTTATAGCAGTACAAAAATCGTGACCCGAAAGTTGCATTTAGAAAAAAAACATATCGTAATTAAGTCCCCTCGACAAAGTCACATTTTATTTCGACAACAAAACATATGTTGGCATTGGTTGGGCAAACGCCGCCCCAAAGATTGGTTGTCCATTTTTAGTCGAACAAATCAACTTTGCATAAAAAATAAAATATTCTGGTTAGATACTTTATCTTTAACCAGCTGGAAGCAAATAAAAAAAATTAAACACATCTGTTTACTGAACAAACCGGTTTTTTTACCCACTGTGAACGCAGAGACTCAAGAGGATGTGTTCAATCATATTTGCACACAAATAAGTATCAACGCAAAAAGGGATCCTCTACTTCTAAAACCCGGACCAGGCTTAAAAAGATGGCAAAAAAATAGTGATTTTTATTTAAGTACCCAAGATTGGGGATCTATTCTTGTGAATCTTTAGACGCAACCAAATCAATCTCTAAATTCGACTCAAAAGTCGCATGACTTAAGTGAAAACTAGTTAAGGCATTTTCTAAGGTATCATAAACTTTGAGTTCGGATTTTGCGGTAAAACGCAAAATTTTTTCAAAATCAGGATGCAAACCTGCAATCAAGATATTGGATTTCAACTGAGTTTGCAAAACCTCTAAAGTTTGAAAAAAGGCCTGTATCCCTGAAGACCCGACAAAGTTTACATTTTGCATACAAAAGATGACATTTTTTTGCGGGAAATTTTTTTTAGCAGAAACACTGAATGAATAACTTTTTTCAACATCAATTTTTCCGCTTAAAGCAACTACAGTAATATAACCATGATTATATATTTTAGAATTCAA
>JBMOJS010000393.1:0-1707 GCA_049315665.1 Pseudobdellovibrionaceae bacterium
AAGGGAGCCAAATGTTTATCACAATTCTGACAGCGCTGCACCAGGTCTGCATCCGCGTGATTTAAGGCTCCGCACATATGACAACGACGAAAATGAATTTTGTTCGCCATAAAACCCTTCTGCCCACACAAGACTATAATAACAAGCCATAGACAAAAGTCGATAGGCTTAATATTGTTTTTTTGGTGCGACCAAAAAGCGACGTCGAATAACTTTACGCAGCAATCAAAGATCAGCATATATTCATTCCTAAACTGGTCTTGATGGGCATGCCTAAAAACCCGACAAAGCAATGTGAATTCTCAAATAGGATCAGCCATAAAAATTCTAATTTTAAGACAGTCTTTGTCGCCGCAGAGGGTTTTTCACTGGATCTTTTTAATACTCAGCTTGGTATCATGCATGGCTTATGGTCAAGGCACCCAAGAGCTTTTCAAAGTGCTATTGAAGGGCGATGTTTTTGGTCGTAACAGTGCTGACTTTGTGGGGCGTAAAAATATTCGTAAGGTTTTACCCAAAGGATCTGAAGCCCAGGTTTTGGAAGTTAAAAAAATGCCTTCTGGCAACTATGGTTTAAGATTGAAAGTCACAGAAGTGTCTGGTGAGCGCGGACGCCTGACCGCCAAGACGGGTGACGATGTTTGGGTTTATCTGAATAAAAACAAACCTTGGTTGGATTTATACAATAAAGACAATGTGCAGATCAAAGATTTAGAAAACTTGCAGAGTTCGACGGATGCCCTTGCCCAGAAATCTGCGCCCCCTCTTCGTGATCCGGCTGTGGATCGCGCAGTTGCAAAGCAAGATGGCGAAGCCTTTGCTTTGCAAAAATATTTGCAGAAGCAAACAACCGTACCAAACACCGGCGGTGTAGTTGCAGCTGGTGCAGAAACAGAAGCCGAGACCTGCGCTGGAACTTGCCCTACTCCAATAGCAAATAAAAGTACAAAAAGCTTAAGTGAAGTCATTGACTCTGTTTTACCTTCACCGGTGGGTCAGCAAAAACCACCGCCAGTAAAGCCACCAAGCTCAATTGTTCCACCGGTTAAAAAAGTTTTGCCTGCTGCTTCTGCAAATATCCCCAGTGTTTGGCGCAATCGACCAGAAGTGCTGTCTTACAGCGGCAGCACTTCTGTAGAAAACATGATTGCTTCGGCCATAAAAAATGGCCGCAGGACTCGCCCCGGTGGGGATTGCTATCGCTGGGTTAAACATGCTTTATGTGCTCCGGGTAAATCTTTTAATCTGGCCAGTGGCCTGCCGAATTGTAAACAAACTTCATTGATAGACCAATATAGCAATCCTGTTACAGGCAGCGGCATCGCCATCAATGCCATGGTGGATTTGCCTAGCCAAGGCTTCAAAAATATAAAAGACACACTGAATATTGCAAAACCCGAAGATGCTCCTAAAGGGGCTATCCTGGTTTATCAACACAAAAATCGCAGCTGCAGCAAGTGGTCGGCATCCACCAGTGGTGGATCCTGCGAGGCCGGCCATATTGAAATCAAAACAGACTGGGGTAACAAGGGTTATTATGTCAGCGACAGCAAATCCACCAAACCCATTATTGGTAGTGATCAATCCGACGGAGCCAGTCAAAACTTCCAACTGGTTGGCGTTTTTGTTAAGCCTTAGGGCAGAGTAGAACTAGCTAATAATTACTTTATTGTTTATCTTTTGTATCTAGCTAATTGTGGTAAATGA
>JBMOJS010000149.1:0-7469 GCA_049315665.1 Pseudobdellovibrionaceae bacterium
TGTATTGACAAACTTAATCTTCCAAGTTGGATTCAAAAGTTTTTAAAGAGTATTCAAGCAAATAACGACCGATCTGTTGCAAATCTTCAATCGATGGATTTTCGTTGCGCAGAATTTCACAAATTCCATGGGTCCCGGGATAATCACGCAGATGAAACCACAAAAACCATGGCTTAGCCGCGCGCAATAAGCCTAAATTGTCAGCCGCAGATTTACCAAAATAGACTTTTTTACCCGAAGACAAAACCCCGGTACGAAATTTCAAATTCTTTTGACCAGCAAAAGTTTTTTTCAGATCTGTTTTTTCTTGCACCGACTGATTTGCAAGATTTTCCTGATTAGAAAGTCCAATTTGTAGTGCATCAAACTGTTTTTGTTCTAATTGTAAAACTTCTTTTTGCAAAACCTCTAAGCGCTCTTGACGCCCTTTTATTTTTTGCAATTGCTGTTTAGCCTGCAAAAAACAATTTTGAATATTCCAACTTAAACTTTGTGTCTGATCAATATATGATAGATAAGCTTCAGCACAACCATCCATCCCATGGACCTTAAGCTCTTCCCCTGCCTGACCCCATAAATTCTTTATTTCTAGATCCTCAATTTGCTTTTTTAAATCCTGAAGTAATTTGTTTTTTTTAGCGTGTTGTAGCTGCCAATTTTCAATCATTTTGTTGGCGGATCCAAGCTGTTTTGAACTTGGCTTTGACGAACTTGTATCATTGCTATAAATGGATTTCCATTCGGATTGCATATGCTCGAAAGTGCGTGAAGCATAGCTTTCTGATTGCGTTGCTATCGCATTTTTTTCTGGCACCGGCCGGGGCTTATGCCAATGCACTTGTTGCAGCTTGTGTTGAATGGTCAAATTTACATTTCTGGGGATCATTTGAAAAACCATGTGGCAGGGCGAATCTTCAGAACCAAAATCAAAAACAATCACTCTTTCATATTCATGAGTTTTATAAATTTTCTTTAATAGTTGATTTTCAGCTTTTGATTTTAAAAATAGACTGACGGGTTTAGAAAGTCTTGATTTTGTAAAAAGCGGGTTTTCTAAAGACAAATATATAAATGGAGTATTTTGCTGAAGATCAAATATCAACCAAAACATTTTTCGCTTATACAGACCCAACTGAAGACCGTGGTCCCAAAGCCAAACCTCTTGCAGTTGCGAATCTAATAAATATTCGCTCAATGTATCCCCTAAAATCGTCACTTCATTTTGGTGAAGTGATTTCATGAGGTGCAATACCTTATTAAAATAATACGCTCCTGACAATACACAGCAAAAACTCCTTATCTTTGTTGTCTTTTCAACACAGTTAAAAAATATTCTCGACTCAAAGCCAAAAAAGACAAGACAAATCTTTCCGTCATAGAGATACTCTGTTACAGAGGTGAATATGACAATCCCATTTATTGATCTTAAAACACAGTATCAAGCTTTAAAAAACTCTATTGATGAACGCATTCACAAGGTGCTTGATCACGGGGCCTATATCAATGGCCCTGAAATCGTTGAGCTAGAACAAAAACTAGCAAAGCACACCGGAAGCCGTTTTGCTTTAACTTGTGCCAGCGGAACTGATGCTTTGGTTATGCCCATGATGGCCTTAAATATTGGCCCCGGTGATGAGGTTATCACGACGGCATTTTCTTTTATTGCCACAGCCGAAACTATTATACTGGCTGGTGCCACTCCCATTTATGTAGATATCGATCCCGTTACTTTTAATATTGATGATAAAAAAATTGAAGCGGCTATAACTAAAAAAACCAAAGCCATTGTTCCCGTATCCCTTTATGGACAGATCGCCAACATGGACGAAATCAATGCCATTGCAAAAAAACACAATCTGCATGTGATTGAAGATGCGGCCCAAAGTTATGGCGCCAGCTACAAAGGCAAAAAAAGCAGCCATTTAAGTATTGCAGGCGGAACCAGCTTTTTCCCAGCTAAACCTTTGGGATGTTATGGGGATGGCGGCGCTATTTTTACCGATGATGAAAATTTATTTAAAATTATGAAAGAGATCCGCGAACACGGATCTGAAACTAGATACTACCATACGCGTCTGGGAATCAATGGCCGCTTAGACACCATTCAATGTGCTATTTTATTATCCAAACTTGAGCGCTATGACTGGGAAGTTGAACAAAGACAAAAAATTGCCGATCGTTACAGCCAGGCTTTTGCCGCTGTTAAAACAGAAGGCTTCTCTTACCCTAAAGTCGCTTCGGATCGTCGCAGTGTTTGGGCCCAATACACTTTGCGAGTTAAAAATCGGGATGCTTTTCAAAAAGAGTTGCAAGCTGCGGGAGTACCCACATCCATTCACTATCCACGCATAATGCCCGATCAACCTTGGTATAAAGAACATGCGGCGGGTAATCCTCAAATAGATCTTTCTATTGCTCGGCAAACAGCTTTAGAGGTGATTAGCATACCTATGTATCCTGATATGGATGAAGCCACTCAGGATAAAATTATTTCTATCACTTTAAAAGCCTTACAAGGAAAATAAACCATGCTTAGCCCATTTCTTCCCTTGCAAAAATCAGTTTCTTTAAAAACACCTCAAGGTGAAATTCAATGGGGCGATGGCAAAAATTTTGTGCTGTTTGCTGGTCCAGACATTATTGAAGATGATGGAATGGTGGTTGAAACCGCACAAGAGATTTTTAAGGTCACACAAAAACTAGGTATTCCCTGGATTTTAAAATGCTCCTTTGACAAAGCTAATCGCCAAAGCGCCAAAAGCTTTCGCGGGCCTGGTGTCCAGGCCGCTTTAAAAAGTTTAGACAAAATTAAATCCAAAGTGGGCTGCGCATTACTGACAGATGTGCATGAAACCAACCAAGTGGCGGCGGTGGCCGAAGTGGCCGAAGTGATTCAAATCCCTGCTTTTTTATCCAGACAGACGGATTTGCTTGTTGAAAGTGCAAAAACGGGCCGGGTTCTAAATATTAAAAAAGGACAATTTTTAGCGCCTTGGGATATGAAGGCCATAGCACAAAAAGCGGTGGATGCTGGCAATTCAAAATTACTTTTGTGTGAACGTGGAACCACCTTTGGTTACAATAGACTGATCAATGATATGACGGGACTGGTTGAAATGCGTAAATTGGGTTTTCCTGTGATTATGGATGTGACTCACTCCACTCAGCTTCCCGGCGCCACGGGCGAAAGCAGCGGTGGGCGTAGCGAGATGGTGGCCCCACTGGCTCGTGCGGCCATAGCCATCGGTGTGGATGGGATTTTCTTAGAAACTCATCCCAACCCCGATCAAGCCCTTTGCGATGGTCCTACTTCTTTACCTTTACGCAACCTGGAAGCTCTGCTTGTCAATCTGAAGAAAATTTGGTCCACTCATGCAATATGAATCTGCAGCAAAAAAGAATTTGGAAATCGTGGCTGATTACTGGGATTAAGATTGTTTTATCCTTCAGTATTATCATTTGGCTGGTGCAATCAGGCCATCTAGATCTTTCTGGGGTTAAATATTTATTCACATGGCAATATGGTTTTATTGCAGCCACCTTAGTGTTTCTAAATTTCTCTTTAGGCAGCGAACGTTGGCGCTGGTTGTTGCGCTCACAAAATGTCGAAGCCAGCTCTTTTACGGTTTTGCGCTTAAGTCTTATTGGCTGTTTTTTTAATTTTGCCATGCCAGGTGGGGTGGGTGGCGATATGGTAAAAGCCTTTTACTTCCATCGCGAGCTTCCTCACACCAAGGTGATTGCTATTTCTAGCGTTTTGATCGATCGTATTTTAGGACTTTATTCAATGATTCTAATGGCACTTTTAGCCATGCTTTATGATTATCAACATGTGATCACCGTTCCAACCCTGATTCATCTTTTTAAATTGATCCTTGTGCTGTTTAGCTTAGCTAGCCTAGGACTTATGTTGATTTTTTCTAAATGGATTTATACTCGAAAATATTTATTTAAAATTTTACAACGTCTACCTTGGTCAGCCAAATTAATAGTTTTTTATGAGTCCGTTCACCTGTACGGAAAAAGACCACTTAGAGTATTGACCTCTGTCGCAATAAGTATGCTATCGCAAAGCTTTGCTATTTTATTTTTATACACCATTGGCAGCGCAGCAGGTTACGATCTCAAAGCAGCCACTTACTTTTTGGTAGCACCATTGGGATTTATGGCTACCGCAGTCCCCTTATCCCCCGCCGGTATTGGTGTGGGGCAGGCCGCTTTTTATTTTTTATTCAATACATATACCGGACGGGTCAGCGACATTGGTCCAACCACAATCACCGTCTACCAGTTTGCCACGTTTTTATTATCCTTGTGCGGAGCCTATTTTTATATTCATATTAAAGATAAGAAAAAATTTGAATTAGCCAAAGACCCCTCATAAAGAAAGAAACCCGATGAAAAAAGTCAGCAAGAAAACAACTAAAAAAACAGTTGCAAAAAAATCTTTGCCTCCTTCTTATAGAACCCAGGCCATTCACGGGGACTTTCAAACTCGCTCTTGGGATTTTGCATATCACTTAGTTCCACCCATGACTTCATCAACAAGTTTTCGCTTAGAAAGTTTAGAGCGTGGCGCTCAAGGTTTTTCTAGCTACGGCGAAACCTTAGACCCCCAACAAGATCCCATTTTTATTTATGATCGTTTGCAAGAACCCACCACCAAAATGCTGGAAGAAAACCTGGCCCATCTGGAAAAAGGCGAATGTGCCATGAGCTTTGCCAGCGGCAAGGGCGCCATTTCTTCCGTTTTTATGCTGTTACTAAGGTCAGGGCATAAAGTAGTAGCCCATAGAACTTTGTACGGCTGCACCTTCAGTTTATTAGATAAATGGCTACCTAACTTTGATATTTCTCATGTGCTCATAGATGTCAACGAAGCAAGCACTTTAAAAAAACATCTGCAAGATCCCAGCACGCGGATTGTTTATTTTGAATCCATGTCCAATCCTCTTTTAGAAATTGCTGACATCGAAATGATTGTTAAAGCCGTAAAAAAAGCCAATCAAAACCGCACAGAAGATAATAAAATTTTCGTGGTTGTCGATAATACCTTTGCTACCCCCTGGGCTTTGCGCCCTAAAGAATGGGGCGTGGATTTTGTGATTGAAAGCTTAACCAAAAACCTTTCGGGCTTTGGCACCGAAATGGGCGGGGCTGTTATTGCAGATAAAAAATATGAACCGACTTTACGTTTAGCCCGTAAAGACTTTGGCGCCATTATTCATCCTTACTCGGCATGGCATATTTTAGTTTATGGATTATCTACCCAGGCCTTAAGATTTGAACAGCAACAAAAAAACGCCATTCAAGTGGCTGAGTTTTTATCTAAGTGTCCCCAAGTGGAAATGATTATTTATCCTGGTTTAAAAAAGTTTAAGCAGACTGTTTTAGCAAAAAAATATTTACAATCCCCTGAAGGGCAATTTTCACCAGGCACAATGATTTGCTTTCGCATTAAAGGGGACGAACAAGCCTGTCGCAAATTCGTCAATCATATTGCGACCAATTCATACTCTATAACTTTGGCGGTAAGCTTAGGTTTAAACAAAACATTGATTGAAGTCCCAGGCCTTATGACTCATTCAGCGATCTCTTTAGAAAAACAAGCTGAAGGCGGCTTAGATCCTAAAGATATTCGCTTAAGCATTGGCCTAGAACACGCCAATGATATTATCGAAGATTTAAAAAAATCCCTGAAGGTGTTATAATAGTTTCTATCTGGCCACTGTTGGTCAACGGCCAGGATGTTTTTTTGGAGAACTCATTCAGGGTGCAAAAATCTGCGTACAGCTTTTGATTGTGTCATTCAGTCTGGAGTAGTCAGGCTTCCATTTTCTAAAAACTCCACCGCCTTTATTCACAATCTCTTCATTTTTAAAGTGTTCAATGGCAGCTAGGATTTCTTTCGGAGTCCACACTTTCTCTGGATTATTTTTCTTTAGTAAATCAACCTGCTTGGCGAAAACTCTTCCTGCTCTTTGTATAGTGAACACTGTCGCGACAGCGGCTGCTGGCATCTCAGCAGACAATTTGTTTTTTAATAGCCCGACGCCACGTAAATAGTGCGATATAACGCCCATCTTTTTTTCAAAAGTCGTGGAAGTAAACTTAAAATTAGATTCTTCCAACCACTGAAAAACCTTCCACAACACCATATCTTTGATACGCATAGATTCAGTAAAATTGTAATCCACCCACTCTGAAACTACGTCAAAATCAGGATTAAACTCCAAAGACCCAGGGGTGATGGTGGTTTCTGCCGTGACCCCAATAGGTCCCAACAGATTTTTATAGCTTTTGCTGATAGGACTTGGAAAGCGGTTGATATTCTTGGCGCCATTAGAAGCCATCCAAAAGGCTTCATAAATCAACTGGGAACAAAACATGGTGTCTTTAAAATTTAAATCCATGGTGAAGTTGTATTTTAGCGGAACAGGTTGATTTTTTATATATTCATACATAATTTCCCCTGCTCGAGCAGCTAAGCCCTCATCGCTGTTACGGATGATAGAAACTCTGGGCCCGGTGTGGGTGACAAATTGCCTCCACGTACGAATACCCACACCTGTTTCGACAAGGGCCTCCATAACATAGGTGCGATCTTCTAAAGGGGTATGTAGATTTTGCGGACTTTCATCCACATACACCAAAGCCGCATGGCTGAATTGACTGTCAATATCCCCGACTCGGGCAATAGCTGCACTATTGAAAGATGCCCCGCGGATCAACAAAACGTCTCCGGATTGAACAGTACTTGCCGTAAAATTGGTATTTTGCGAAGTATGTCCAATACCACCTTCAAAGGCATGAAGTAATTTTTTTCGCGTTGGATCGGCAAACAAACGCTCACCAATCATGTCTTGCATATAACGGGTTACACGGATCACATTTTGTGCTGCTTCAACAATTTTAAAATTCAGTTCATTGTTTCGATGAAATGTTTTTAGTTTATCATGAATAGACAAGCGAAGACGAAAAAGAGCATCAATAATTTTAGTACCATTTTTTAACATGATTTCACGATTCAATTTGCTAGGATCTAGATTGAAAGCACTCGAATATATTTCATTCAATTTAGTAATGGCCGTATCGCTTGTAAATTCCTGACTATTGACCATCTTTTGCACGAACTGAATATCGTTTAATAAATCGGTCGAGGCCTGCAAACTAGACGCTTCAACTGTCGGCAACATGGGCAATGCAGGGGCCAAAGGCGCTTGCGCCAAAGCTAAAGGGGACACTATTAAAACTGTCGATAAAATAGACAATAGCCGAAAATTGTTATTCATAACACGCTTCCTTTTTGTTGAAGTAAAAATAAACAAACTTGGCCTTGGCTAAGTTCGATATTATCTACCTAATAAAAATTATATGGAAGTAGCGTGCCAGAACTTGCTTAGGCGAATTGACTCGAATTGACTCATAGGAAATCGTACCGAAAGTGGTAGTTGACGCACAATGGGTGC
>JBMOJS010000150.1:0-7447 GCA_049315665.1 Pseudobdellovibrionaceae bacterium
AATTTGGCCTTTTTGTAAGGCGTTTTGCAAACCCTTCTGGGCCTCGATCAAAGTGGGATTTAAGGCTAAAGCTTGGCGAAAATAGGCGATGCACTTTCCCCAGTTTTGCAATTCAAAATGTGCTGAAGCCAGATTGGTCCAAAGTCCTGCGTTGCGCGGTTCTTTTTGCAAAGCTTGAGCGAACATAGACGCTGCTTGAGAAAAGTTTTTTTGCTGATAAAAGGCCAGGCCCTGCTGAAAGTCTTGCTCTACAGGTGATAAAGCCCAAGCCCAATTGCTGATTGTTAACAAAAAGATACATAGTCGTTTCATAGTTAAAAATCATATTCTTAAAGATTCGCCGTGTCCATCCTTGCTTGTCTTACAAATCCAGTCCAAGTAAACTATCTAGACAGCTTTTTGGCTTTTATAATGCATCGGAGAAAATATGAGCAAACTGATTGGTCAACAAATTCAAGAATCTGAAAAAATAAACTCTTTGACCCAAGCTTTAGTGCAAGAGGTCACGAATGTGCATTCTCAGATCCAACATGTAACGCCAGCCCCAGCTGAATTTGCAGCGTCAGCCCAGCAAAAAATGGAGGCTGTGGCAGCTGCTCGCGGTCGCCCTTTGCATTACCCTTACATCGGAACAGGATCTGGCCGTGGACCTTATGTTGAACTTTCTGATGGCAGCATAAAAATGGATTTAATCAATGGCATTGGTATTCACTTGATGGGCCATAGTCATCCGCGCGTGATGGCGGCCGCTGTGCGTGGCGCTTTGGCGGATGTAGTGATGCAAGGCAATCTACAGCCCAATAAAGAGTACGGCATTTTTGCTGAAAAATTAGTGGGCTGGGCCCAAAAAAATAGCCGTATGAAGCACGTCTGGTTTGCCACCTGTGGAACTATGGCCAATGAAAATGCTTTAAAAATTGCGCGGCAAAAACACTCGCCGGCGCGAATGATTTTGGCTTTTAAAGATGCCTTTGCGGGACGCTCGACCATGATGGCAGAAGTGACAGACAACCCCGCCTACAAAATGGGTTTGCCAGAGTATCATGAAGTTTTGCGCGTGCCCTTTTACGATAAAAAAAATCCTCAAAGCATTGAAAAATCAGTGCAGGCTTTGCAAGAACACATCAACCAACATGCAAAAAATATTTCAGTTTTTATATTTGAACCCATGCTGGGGGAAGGCGGCTACCAAGCGGCCCCCCGTGAATTTTTTGTGCCATTATTAGAACTTTGCAAAAAAAATAATATCGCAGTATGGGCCGATGAAGTGCAGACTTTTGCTAGAACTGGTGAACTTTTTGCCTATGAAACATTGAATCTAGGCCAGTATGTTGATATTTGCACCATTGCTAAAACAGCACAGATCGGCGCCACTTTATACACTGCAGACTACAATCCAAAACCAGGTCTGATTGCTGGAACTTTTGCTGGATCCACGGTGTCTATGACAACCGGCATGGAAATTTTAGATATTCTGCAAGAAGGATTTTTAGGGCCACAAGGCCGCATTCAGCAGATTCATAAAAAATTTATGACCGAATTTGCGCGTTTAAATCAAAGCACCTGTAAAGATAAAGTTCAAGACCCAGGTGGCATGGGGTTGATGATTGCATTCACCCCTTTCGAAGGCAAAAAAGAACAGGTGGATGTTTTTCTAAAAAAACTTTTTAATAATGGAGTCATTGCCTTCAGCTGCGGTAAAGACCCAGTGCGAGCGCGATTTTTAGTTCCAGCTATCATTACAGATCAACAGATTGACGAAGCTATTTCGATCATCGAAAAAACGATTGTTGAAGGAGTTTAGTGGATTTTATTGAAGCCTGTCGTAAAATTATTTCTTTAGAAAGTACCCCTGAAAATGGCAACAAAGAGGTGGCTGAATTCGCTTCTGATTTGTGCCGCCAACAAGGCATGGAAGTAGAAATATTTTCTGAATATTCTGGGGATATAGAGCAGGCCAATATTATTGCTCGCTTTGATAAAACGCGCCCCATGACTGAATTTTTATTGCAAAATCATTTGGACACAGTCTCACCAGGCCCCTACCAGTTGTGGGAAAAAACCGGACTCAATCCTTTTGATAGCAGTATCGAAGATGGTCGTATTTATGGTTTGGGTGCCGCAGAAGTTAAGCTGGATTTTATTTGCAAGCTGCAAGCCTTGTCGCATTTTAAAAATGAGAAAAATTGGAAGCTGCCACCAGTTTTATTGGGCACTTTTGGTGAAGAAAGTGGAATGCAAGGGGCCCTAAAAGTCATTCGTAAAAATCTAGTGTCGCCAAAAATGGCTTTGATTGCCGAACCCAGTAATATGAATCTGATTTATGCGGGGAAAGGCCACGCTAGTGTTGAAATTTTAATTCATTTTTCGCAAGAAGAAATGGCTTATCGCCAAGAACATCGTCTGCGTGAAAGCACGGCCACTCAAAGTAAATTTTTTCATGGCAAAGCCGCCCATTCTTCAACACCAGAAAGTGGCGAAAGCGCGATTAAAAAAATGTTGGATTACGTGCAACAGCTGCCAGACAATGCGGCTATTATTGAGCTGGATGGTGGCACCAATCACAATACCGTGCCTAGCCATGCGCTTTTAGAAATTGATTTGTTGCCTTCAATGCAATTTCCGATTTTAAAAAAAATCAATGCTATTCATCGGGCCCTGTTGAATTTAGAAAAAGAATTTGTTCTTTTTCAAGACACTGAATTTACACCCAGTCATCCTACTTTAAATATCGGCTTGATTCGCACCTATGATGATCATATTTTGTTTACTGGCAGTTGTCGGATTCCACCCATCATCACCCATTCTATTTATGAAGCTTGGATGGAAGACTTGCGGCAATTGTGTGAAAAAAATCAGGCCTTGTTTCGTATTTTGGATTATAAAAAACCTTTCCGCACCTCAACCAATTCTATTTTAGTCAAAGGCTGCATGGATGAATTAAAAACTATTCATCCCCAGGCACAACTTATGACGCAGGCCTCTACAAACGAGGCCAGTTTATTTTCAAGATTAGGTATAGATTGCGTTTGTTTTGGTCCTGGCGAAAGGGATGGCAATATTCATACACCTTTTGAAAATGTAAAGGTTGATGATCTGCATAAATCTGTTCTATTTTATAAGCAGATCTTACAGAGGTTTTGTTTATGAATTTTGTTGTTCGCCCTGCACAGACCAATGATCTTTCACAGCTGGTAGATTTAGCCAAGCAATTCAATTTATTGAATTTACCTGGGGATAAAAAAGTTCTTACACAAAAAATTGAACGCAGTTTGAATTCTTTCTCTGGAGCTTTAAGCAAAGATAAATCTGAATTTTTATTTATTTTAGAGGACGTTGAAGAACGTCAAGTGGTGGGCAGCTCATTGGTTTTGGCCAAACACGGTACAGAACAAGTTCCGCACTGTTTTTTTAAAATTTTTAAAAAAGATCATTTCAGCCAGGATCTAGGTCTGGGTTTTATTCATCAAGTACTGCGCTTTCAATTGGATACCGACGGTCCTTCAGAAATTGGCGGGCTTTTGGTGGATAAATCTTATCGCAAGCGGCCTGAAAAATTAGGTAAACAGATCAGCCTTTCGCGTTTTATGTATATGGGCCTGTACCCTAATAAATTTGAAAGTCGCGTGTTGTGTGAGCTGACTCCGCCATTGACAGATGAAGGACGCAGTGAATTTTGGGAGGCCCTAGGACGTCGATTCACCGGCCTGCCTTACCAAGAAGCCGATATGTTAAGCCAAAGTCATAAAGAGTTCATTGAAAGTCTTTTTCCTGAAGAAGATATTTATTTGTGTTTATTGGATGCCAAGGCCCGGTTGGTTCTGGGCCGCGTGGGCGAAGCCACTAAACCGGCCCAACACTTATTGGAATCCATCGGCTTTACTTATCTGGATGAAGTTGACCCTTTTGATGGTGGACCCCACTATGGCTGTGACACCGCAGATATTTTACCCATTCGCCAAGGAAGAAAACTTTTACTTTCTGAATTTAAGGATCTAAGCTTTAAACACCACTATTTGGTGGCAACAACCCGAGAAGATGATTTTAAAATGTTGGTTTGTGCAGCGGATATTCGTGGAACAGAAGTGGCCTTGCCAGAAAAAGCACGTCGCACTTTAGAACTGGATCAAGATGAAATGGTTTACATCAGTCCGTTCAACATCACATAAAAAAGGAATTTTATGCAGATTTATCCTTTTCAATATTTGGGCGATTATATCAACGGCGAATTTGTTAAAAGTAAAACCTTCGATGGAGAAATTAAAAGCCATAGTCCCGCAGATTTAACTGATACTCTGGCCGTATTTCCATTCAAACACGATCATGTTGATGTTGCCTGTGAAAAAGCTCGCTTGGCCTATGCCGGGTGGAGCAAAACCAGCCTGGAAGAACGCAAAAATAAACTTTGGGCTTTGAAAGAAATTTTTGATTCCCACGCTGATCAAATGGCGCAAATTATTTCTAGGGACACGGGTAAGCCCTTGTGGGAAGCCTTGACCGAAGCCAAAGCTTTGGGCGCAAAAATTGATGTTACCCTTAAGCACTCCTTAAAATTGATTGCCGAAGAAAGAATAACGGATGCTTTGCCACAAGTGGATGGAGTGATCCGCTATAAATCCCGCGGGGTGATGGCGGTGATTGGTCCTTTTAATTTTCCAGCACACCTTCCGAATGGCCATATTATTCCGGCTTTAATCAGCGGCAACACTGTGGTGTTTAAACCTTCAGAACAAACGCCGGCTGTAGGGCAATACATGGCCGAGTTGATTCACAAAGCCCAATTTCCACCGGGTGTTTTTAATTTGGTGCAAGGGGATGGCGAAGCTGGTCGCCGCCTAGTGGCCCACGAACAGGTGGACGGAGTATTGTTCACTGGATCTTATGAAGTGGGTTTAAAAATCAAACAAGAGACATTGAATCAGTATTGGAAAATTTTAGCCCTCGAGATGGGCGGAAAAAATTCGACAGTGGTTTGGCATGACACTGAAATAAATAAAGCTGTTTACGAAAGTTTAGTCGGCGTTTACATGTCCGCGGGCCAACGCTGTTCATGCACCAGTCGTCTGATGGTGCATGAAAAAATTTATGATCAATTTGTAGATCAATTTTATGCAGCAGCTAAAAAATTATCTATAGGTCACTGGGGTGACAATCCATTCATGGGTCCCTTGATCAATGCATCAGCGGTTGAAAAATACATTCGCTTTCAAGAAATTGCCAATCGTGAAAACTGTGAAAGCTTGATGCGGGGTAAAGCCCTGGACTTAAAACACAAGGGTTACTACGTCACCCCTAGCATTCATTTGGTACAAAACTTTGATCGCAAAAGTGTTTATCAAAAAAGTGAAATCTTTGGACCGAATGTGGCCATATACAAAGCCACGGATTTTACTGAAACTTTACAATGGGTGAATTCGACAGGTTATGGTTTAGCTATGGCTTTATTTACCCCAGATGAAAAATTATACCAACAGGCTTTGATCGAAGCACGGGTTGGGCTATTGAATTGGAATCGCACCACCAATGGCGCCAGTTCCCGATTGCCTTTTGGTGGCCTAGGCAAGTCAGGCAATGACCGGCCTTCGGCGCATTTTGCTATTCAGTATTGTACAACTCCGATTGCCAGCCTTGAAGATCCGACTTCTTTTGATTTAAGTAAAGCCTTGCCAGGTATGAACTTGGATTGGAAAAAATGAAAAAAAGTTTGTTGGTTTCAGCCTTAGGATTGATTCTTCTAGCTGGCGCTGGCGTTTTTTATTTTTACGAACTGAATAAAACCCCGGTAACCAGCACCGCCCGCCAATTGGTTTTTGAAGTTAAACCCGGGATGAGCTTTAGCGCTGTAGCCAAAGAACTTAAAAAGAACGGCCTTATTCGCAATCTTGATGCCTTTCGTCTTTATGCACGCCTGACTAAAATGGACAGCCGCTTGAAAGTTGGCGAATATGCTTTGTTCTACAATATGAATGCGGATGAGATTTTACAGGTCATCACTTCTGGAAAAAGCATTGAACACAATTTAACTTTTAGTGAAGGCTTAAGCACCTATGAAATGGCCGAAGTTTTTGCAAAATCTGGATTAGGTAGTTATCAGGATTTTTTCTCTTTAACTAGAAACCCAGCCTTGGCGGAAAAACTATTGGGCGAAAAGTTGTCTAGCCTTGAAGGATATCTTTTTCCAGAAACCTATAAAGTCACTAAATACACCAAAGCTATCGATGTGGTTACACAAATGGTGCAGCGATTTTTACAAGTCTATCCTGAAGTTTTAAAAAACTCAGAACTGCCAGGGACATGGACTCGCCATCAAGTTGTTACTTTAGCCAGCATTATTGAAAAAGAAACCGGCGCTGCGCATGAAAGACCCTTGATTTCATCGGTGTTTCACAATCGTTTGCAAAAAAATATAAAATTGCAAACAGATCCAACAATCATCTATGGCAAAGCCGAAATCAGTGGAAAAATCGTCATCAATATTACCAAACAAGATTTATCTACTTTCAATAGATACAACACCTACACCATCTATGGCTTACCGCCGGGACCCATTGCCAACCCCGGTAAAGAGGCCCTGCAGGCCGCTGTTAGACCCGATACCAGCGAATATATATTTTTTGTTAGTCGCAATGATGGAACCCATATTTTTTCGCGCACCTATGGTGAACACCAAAAAGCGGTGGACGAATTTCAAAAACGTCGTGGTCAAGTGAAGCCCGCCCCCTGGCGCAACGCCGATGGGAAGTAGTTGTTAGTACTATTTCTAAAAAGCCAATTGCCTTACGTCCAGTGATTTAAGTTTTGCATTTTCTTACCTAACCATATGAATTTACTAAAATTATTCATGATGCTATATAGTATCGGTATTATTATGTATATATATGTACTCACTATTAAGTTGACATTATATAGTATCATGTTACTCTAATAAAGGTTATGAAATGTCTTAAGTGCCATCAACAAATTACTGGTCTGTACAAGTATGGATTGCACGAAAAGTGCTTTATTGAATGGTTTCGAACAGATCTTAAAAATGAGTTTTTAAGCCTTGTGCCGCACTCAATAACAAGTAAAGACCCAGCCGCAACACAACCATCAAACAATTCAAGTTTTTATCATGGTAAATTTAAAAAATACTCGGCCGATTTGGGATCACAAAGTTTTATTCTGAAAATGCGAGAGCCTAAAGAAGCTCCTGAACTGCCAGAGGTTGAATATCTTTGCAATCAAATAGCTTCACAGCTTGGTTTGCCTGTAGCCGACTTTTTTTATATAGATTTTTTTTCAGAAAAAGTATTTGTTACAAAAGTTTTTATAAAAAAAACTGCAAGCAACGCAAATCTAGAACATATTTATAAATTTCTTTCAGATAAAGAATACACTTGTGAAAATTTAATCAAAATCATATCTGAAATAACCAAAAGACCTTATGATATTGATATTTTTCTTT
>JBMOJS010000394.1:0-1699 GCA_049315665.1 Pseudobdellovibrionaceae bacterium
ACAGATGATCATTTAAAAGATGAAGCATTAACCTATGCGCCAGAACCTCATGCACAAGCTTTGCAAGCGGACATGACCACGCATCTGGCACTTATTATTAATGGCTTACCGAAAAAAGAGCGTTTAGTTTTATCATTATATTATGAACGTGACTTAAACCTAAAAGAGATAGGCGAAGTTTTGGGGGTTAGCGAATCAAGAGTTTCGCAGATTCACTCGCAAGCAACGCATCGGATTAAATCAAGATTCCCGGAGCTGTAATATCGAGCCCCAGCACGTCACCGAGCCCGGACCCGTTTAATATTTTATTCCGCGCTCGGGCTCGAGGTTTGTAGGAACCACCTATTCTTTATTACCCTTTGCTTTCCCTGTAGAATATTGACCTATTGTGAAATTTAGGCATTGCAAATATGTTAGAAGTGAATCAAATTACATTTACACTGGCTGATCTTGATGCTCGTATTCAAGCGCTTCGGGGGTATCTTTGACTTTGACCAAAAGAAAGAGCGTTTAGAAGAAGTCGTCCGTGAATTAGAGGCTCCTGAAATTTGGAAAAATCCAGAGCAAGCCCAATCCTTAGGTAAGGAGCGCTCGCAATTAGAAGGCGTTGTGCATCAAATAGAATCCTTAAATCAATCCGTTCATGATTTAAGCGAGTTATTTGAAATGGCACGAGAAGAAGAAGATGACCAGTCCATTAATGATGTAGCCCATGAAATGGCCGAAGTGCAGAAACAGGTTGAGACCTTAGAATTCCGCCGCATGTTTTCTGGAAAAATGGATAAGTCCAACGCTTACCTAGACATTCAATCTGGTTCGGGCGGCACTGAAGCTCAAGATTGGGCAGAAATGTTGTTGCGAATGTTTTTACGCTGGGGTGAGCACCACGGCTTTACCACAGAGCTTGTTGAATGTTCTGCTGGTGATGTCGCCGGCATTAAAAGTGCTACCATCTATTTTAGTGGTGAATATGCTTATGGTTGGCTGCGGACGGAAACGGGAGTTCATCGCCTAGTACGTAAATCACCTTTTGATTCGGGGAATCGCCGCCATACTTCATTTGCTGCAGTATTTGTATCCGCCGAAGTTGATGATGACATAGAAATCGAAATAAACCCGGCCGATTTGCGCATTGATACCTACCGTGCTTCAGGTGCGGGTGGTCAGCACGTAAACCGTACCGATTCCGCGGTGCGCATCACCCATGAACCCAGCGGAATTGTAGTACAATGCCAGTCGGACCGCAGCCAGCATAAAAATAAAGACCAAGCCATGAAGCAGTTACGGGCGAAGCTTTATGAAATGGAGTTACAGAAAAAAAATGCAGCGCAACAAGCCCTGGAGGCTACTAAATCTGACATAGGATGGGGCTCGCAAATTCGCTCCTACGTGTTGGATCAATCTAGAATAAAAGATTTGCGCACAGGAGTTGAAACCAGCAACACCCAGGCAGTATTGGATGGGGATCTTGATCAATTCATCGAAGCCAGCTTAAAAGCTGGGATAGGGGCAGCATGATAGAAGAGCAATTAGACGAAAGCGAAGTATACCAAGTTCGCAAACAAAAATTAGTGGAATTACGTGAACAAGGGTTCAATTTTCCAAATCAATTTCACCGCGAGCATTATGCGGCAGACATTACTCGCGATTACGAATCATCGTCAAAAGAAGAGTTAGCTGAAAAGAAGGTTAAAGTTTC
>JBMOJS010000151.1:0-7405 GCA_049315665.1 Pseudobdellovibrionaceae bacterium
CAAAGTTGCGTAACCAGATCCTAGTTCAGGGACATTTATCTATGAGTCAATACGGGCCGAATTCCCCCCAAACCACTTAAACCGTCAACTCATTGGATTGGGTCAGGCGAAATAGAAATTCAATTTTTTCATTGATATCATTAAAATCCATCACCATCTGTTGCAGATCATAGTCTCGCACCAAGTAAGAGGCAAAGGCCCCCACCACTTCTTCGGGCTCATTGATGCTTTTTAAAAAAACATCGCGTTGACCAGGGTCGGGAATGTGATTTTGAATCCACTTGGTTAAAATTTTTCTTAGTAGGTCCAAGGTGGATTGATGTTCTTCTTTCACCTGCAGGTTTTCAGCAATAATTTCGGCTTCGCAAATCATATATGGGGTGGATCGATCCAAAACCTGTTTTAATCGCACCTTGCCCTGGCCTTGCAAAAAAATCAAAATAGTGCCGTTCAAACGTTCTTCGATGATTTGCGGATAACCATAGCCAGCAATGGGGTGCACAAAATTCACTAAAGAGCCTGGTTGTACGGGGCCCACTTGCGAGGGGTCTTCGATAAAACCCAAAGCAATGGGGGTTTTGTTTTGTACGGCTTCTTTAACCATAGTTAAATAGCGGGGCTCAAAAATATTCAATGGTTTGGTGGTTTTGGGAAAAAGCGAAACATTGATTAAAGGAAACAAAAAAACTTCCACAGTCCTACAGCTCCGGGTTAATAACTGTGGCAAGTATATGCAAAGATAAAGCAGGATGAAACGAAAACTCTTGTTTTTTTTGACGGTGTTAGTCAATGTGGGACTTTTGCAGAAAGGAATTTATGATTATTCTGGCCAGTACATCTGTGTATCGACAAGAGCTTCTGTCCCGACTGCCGTGGTCCTTTAAAGCTGTGGCGCCGCAACTGGATGAAGAAGCCGCCAAAGAAAAATTTTATGCAGAAATTTTGCCTCTGATCCATCCTCAGTCAAATAACCAGCCATCAAACAACTTTGTGCCACAAAAATTGGCAGAATACTTAGCGCAACAAAAGGCCCGCTCATTGTGGGTTAATGAAGCAAAGTCGATCATCATCGGCAGTGATCAAGTGGTGGCTTTTCAGGGGCAGATTTTAGGTAAAAGTGGTTCAAAAGAAAAGTCCATTGAAATGCTACAAAGTATGCAAGGTCAAGCCCATGAAATCATCACTGCTGTTTGTATAAAAACTTTGCAGGCTGAAATAACATTTTGTGTTTCAGCACAAATGACTTTGCGTTCGCTTTCGCAGGCACAGATTGTGGATTATGTAAATAAAGACAATCCTACTGACTGCGCTGGCAGTTATAAAATTGAAAAATCGGGAGTCTGTTTGTTTGAATCCGTGCAATGCGAAGACTGGACCGCCATTCAGGGCTTGCCTTTGATTCGCTTGCACGCCGAACTGTCGCGGCTGCTTAACCCAGCATCCAGGTCTTAAGCAGCCGATTTAGCCTGCATTTTAGATCCACATTCAGGGCAAAATTTGGCGCTGGCAATCACTGGGCTTAGGCAGCTGGGGCAAGAAATATGTCCATCTAAAGTCTTAAGCGCTGCAGGTTTGTTTTTTTCGCTCCATTTTAAATCGATATCTTTGATGTCGACAAAGCCTTTGTCATTCCATTTGTCGATTTCTTTTAAGAACTTCCAGTTGTCATAAAAAGATTGGATCTCTTTGATTTCATAATCCAAGTGTACGCCCGCGGATCTAGAGATGCGTTTAATAAACACTCCTTTTTGTTCTAGACGGGCAAAATGATCGCTATTGAAGGTGATGCTCATGCGTTCTTTGCACTTTTCTGTGAATATATGAAAATCCACACTAACTACGCCCAAACGGTCCATTTTTTTCTCTTTTGAAATTTCTAAAAGAATTTCTAAAAGCTCTAAACAAAAGTCATCTACTTTTAAAAAATCAGATTTTCCATATTTGTAATAAAAGTATTGGTAGTATTCGAAAAAACCTTCCAAAGTTTTAAGATTTGAAACTTCAATGGATTGGTTTTCTGGCGGAGCATCTGGACGATCCGGGGGAGGGGCTTTTTCGATTTTGGCGTAACCTAATTTAGCTAAAATCAGGGCGAGCTCTTCCGCTTTTCTAGGGCTTAAAGAAAAAAGGCGTTGGGAATAAGTTTTAAGAACAGACCAGCTTAGGGTGGCGGTGTTTTCTTTTTGAAATTCCCCTTTTTGACTGAGGGTGAAATACATCGCTGCAAAAAAGGGAGCAACCATTTCATCGGGGCAAGGGGTGGTGTCTTTTTCCATTTTATTGGATTTGATTTCTAAGGTGGATAGACGTATGCGCTCACCCATACTTTTTAATAATAGTTTGATGGTTTGTGATGCTGAATCATACAGGGTCTTCATCTGTTCTACGGGGATTTCTACCAATTGGGTTTCTGCGGTAGCAGTGGCCGAGGTGGAGTAGACGCCTTGGCCCAGCAGTACGCTTTCTCCTAAAATTTGCGAGCTACCTAGTTGAAATAAATCTAGAGTTTTTTTTCCGCGAGTCATGTTAAGGCTAACACCCCCGGATTGAATCACATGCAGGGCCAGGATTTTATCACCCTCTTTAAAAATAACTTCACCACGCTTGAAAGTTTTAGTCGACATGGGACCACCTTTGCCTTTGTTCTATCGGCTTAGAAGTTCACTTTCTGAACTGGTCTTTTGTGGTGTTCACTGCTAAAACTGAAGCATGGATTATTTTACGCCAGCGCCTGAAAGCCACCAGAAAAAAGAAAAAGCCAAGGGGCGTGAGCTGCGTCAAACGCAGTGGTGGCGGCAACAGATAGGGCCTGGCATCTGCCACCATTGTCAGCAGAAGTTCAAGCCGGAAGAGTTAACCATGGATCATCTTTTGCCCATTGTTCGAGGGGGAAAGTCCAATAAAAAAAACTGCGTGCCCAGCTGCAAAACCTGCAATACTAAAAAAGGTCACGGCCTGACTTTAGAAAAATAACGCATGGCCGCTTGCCATTTTGCCCATCCTCCGGATTATTTAATTCATCCCTATGGATACTTTTTTTGCCTTCCCGTTGGGTATATATCCTGAATTTGGAGTTTGAATTGTGACTAAAATTACTAAAAGTAGCACCGCTGAATATTTCTCTAAGAACTTGCAACAAGTGGGTTTTTCGTCTCCTTTAAAGGCTGTTTTGACGACCTTGAAAGAAGCCATTGATAACTCTTTGGATGCCTGTGAAGTGTCGCAAATTTTGCCTGAAATTATTATTGAAGTTAAAAAAGTGGGCATTGGATCCACCAAAAATACGGATCTGGTAAAGATCACTGTTGAAGATAATGGCCCTGGGTTAGAGCAAGAAGACCTAGCTAAGGTGTTTGGTGAGTACTTAGCCTCATCTAAATTTGGCCGTGGACAGTGCTCCCGTGGCCAGCAGGGGATCGGTATTTCGGCGGCCACCACTTGGGCGCAGATGACCAATGCCCGGGGTGTGGTGGTGATTTCTAAAACCAAAAAAATGCGCAAAGCTGTGACCGGTCAAGTGGATGTGGATATCAAATCCAACACCGGGATTTTGCGCAATAAAGAAAGCATTGATTGGAAAAAAGAGCACGGCGTGCGCGTGGAATTTGTTATGGATGGCCGGGTGCAGTTGAATGGGGATGGCGGGCTTTTGACTTATTTGGAAGGCACCGTTTTGGTGAACCCCCACCTTAGTGTGCATTACAAACTTTTGGACGAGGACTGGGTTAAAATTGATCGCGTCAGTCAAGAAGTGCCTGAAATCCCTGAAGCCACTTTGCCTCACCCGCATACATTTAAGTTGGGCGAATTTATCACTCACTCCACCTTGTTTGGTAAAGTGTCCTTGTCAAAATTTTTGAAAACAGGATTTTCTAGAATTTCTGATCAAACCTTGAATGATTTCACCAAAAAAGGTGGGGTTACTAAAGCTTTTCTTGAAAAACCATTGACCTCTTTGAATGATGAAGATTTTAAAAAGATCTTTCAAGTGGTGCAGGCCACAGAACTGATGGCGCCATCGACCAAGTCAGTTTTGACTGTGGGCGAAGAGGCCTTATCCAAAAGCATTCAGCGTTTGGGGGAAATCGATTTTTTCTCGGTGGTGACCCGCAAACCTTTGATTTGTGATTTTAAACCGGTGGTGGTGGAAGTGGCTTTGGCTCGCTTCAAAAATCGCAATCTAGAACATGACTCGCCGGTGCAGCTGCTGCGTTTTGCCAATCGGGTGCCTTTGCAGTTTGATAAATCAGGTTGTGCCATCACTTGGGCCATTGAATCCGTGAATTGGAAGTCCTATGGTCTGCAACAGCCCAAAGACAGTCTGCCGATTGGTCCTTATATTTTTGCGGTGTCGATTGTTTCGCCTTTTATTAAATTTAAAAATGCATCTAAAGAGACCATTGATGCTTCAGAAGAATTGGTGGCAGAGATCCGTTTGGCTTTGATGCAAGCCGGGCAAAAGCTTTCTAGACACATTAAGAAAGAATCTAAAGAAGCTGACTTAGAAAGAAAATTGGCCCATATCGAACAGTTTGGACCGATTTTGGTCGATGGCCTGGCCCGCATTGTGGGGGCTCCCGAAGCCCGCAAGAAAAAAGCCCAAGAAGGTTTGCGTAAACTTTTGGGTCGGGATTCTGAAGTGGCCATCAAAGAGCTTGAAGATGCTGAAAGCAAGTTGAAGGCGCAAAAGAAAAAAGACAAGGCTTCCATCAATGCATCGGCTAGTGAAGATCAGGAGAGTTAATTATGTCTAAGTTGATAAGTATTCGTGATCTAAAAATTGATATCCCTAAAGAAGCCCGTTTGCTGGCTGATAAAATGTTGAAGGATTTAGAAAACTCCAAACGACCTGTGCTAGAGGCGGTGAAGTGCTCTTTGGACAATTCTTTTTATAATGCCAAGGTGGGTTTTTTAACCGCCGGGGATAAAGTGGTGCGTACCGAATTGAATGTGGCTTCGGTGCAAAAACTGGCTCGGGTTGTGTTTATGCTGGAAATTTTATTGCGCAATCTGGATGTGGGCACCGTCAATACCAAAAGGGAGTTGTATTACGTTTGTAAAGGTTTGATTAAAAGTGAAAGTAAATACAAGTCTTTGGATTTTGATGATCAAGATGAAAGTGATTCCATCATTGATTTTATTGGCGACATGCTAGAGGTCTACCGCGAAGAATTGAACTGTTTTGCCAATGACCGCGGGGGGCAGACCTATTCCAAACAATTGATTGTGACTGAAACCTTACCCGACGGCGAAAAAGCCGTGGTGGATTTGTCGACACTTGGAACCACGCCTTTTCAGCCTAAAAATAAACCTCAGTCTTTGAAGCTAAAAGCCAAAAAGAAAATTGATTTTTGTTTGGTGGTGGAGTCCGAAGGTACTGCGGGAACTTTGCAAAGCATGGGCTTTACTAAACGCAACAATTGCATTTTGATGGGTGCCCAAGGGGTGCCATCCAACGGTGTACGCGGTTGGTGCAAATTGATCGAAGAGCAGTTGGATGTGCCGATGTATTTTTTCGGCGATCTGGATGCCTACACCATGCAAAATATCTTTCGTACACTAAAAGCAGGATCTGCGGCTTCTTTGATTCGCAATGCTGATTTTTCTGCACCGAATGTGCGATTTTTAGGGGTGTTGCCTGAAGATGTTAAGAAGTACGATCTTTTTGCTTATAAGGTGAAAGAGTCTGATCCATCTGAAGCCCGTGCTTTGAAAAAAGCCAAAGATGCTTTAGAAAATGATCCATTTTTTCAAGACAAAAAGAATAAAGATTTATCTAATATTTTGCGCTGGTTGATCAAAGAAAAAATCCGTTGCGAGCAACAGTCTTTTTTCTCGGTGGATCCTAAAGATCCCATCAAAACCGAAAAAATCATTTTAGAAAAAATCAAATCCGGTTCGTATTATTAGGGATTTAAAAGTCGCAAGGTTTTGAATTAAAAAATATCAAAACCTTGCCGGCGAAAATTTAATTTTTTGGTGTTTTAACTTCTTCCGTCTCAAACTCACTGGTGGGTCTGGATGAATAGTAGGGACTGTTCAGTTTAGTAAAAGTATAGACCACCTGGCTTTTCTGTTTAGCCTTTATAGTCCCCGCAGGAATTGTGATGACCAAATGTTCCTTGGTCACTTTTATTTCACTTTGGGCCACATCTTTCCATGACTCTAAACCACAAGTTCCAGTCCAGCCATAGTTGCAGGTTTGCACTCTATAATTCAACAATAAAGTAGAGTTGGCATCCATAGGCTCAGTGAAGTATTTTTTATCCAAATTCAAAGTCAATGTGGCTTCGCCGGTGCTGACATTGTAAGTGTAAGACTGGCTTAAAACCACATCCCTTGGAAAAGACATCTTTTTGCGGGCTATGGCTTTGATCACAATTTGATCTGAATAAATGCCATATTCATATTCATTTTTATTGTCATTGCTGCCAGTGATTTTTAAATCATTAAGATCTTTGCCAATTTCAAGGGTGAAACTGTCTTTTTCATAGGGCAAAAGTTTGGATCCGCTAGCAAACACTTTTACTTTTTTGCTCACTGTACCGATTACTTTTTCAGCCACATAGCTTTGTGTTTGAGGCGTGAGCAAAAGGTTGGTTTCTTTTGTGTACTTTGTACAAGTCACTTGTGTGATGCGACAGCTGTTTTCGCTGTAACCCAATTGGCGTAAGTTTTTTAAACCATAATTTTCTTGAGACAAAATTTTTGTAGCTTCAGTCGGTCTAACGGCTCCATCGATTTGTGCTTGCTGAATGATTTTAACAAAGTGGTCCCAAGATCTGGGCTTCTGGGCAAAGTATTGACCCATCACTAATTTTTTGCTTGTTTCAGGACCAGCGCCTAAAATGGCTTTGTCCAAAGCTGTGACTTTATCTTCAGCGGAGGCACTATAAAACGCATCCCACAGGGGGCTTTTGCCCTGTCCTGAGCCTGTGCAGGTGTACACCGGGCATTTGCTCCAGTAGGCCACTTCAACTTCAACGGTATTGTTGGGGACAACATTTGCTGTTTGTGAGGTCGTGTATGTCATGATCTGCTGTGCTTGTAGCTGAAGCGTCTGTTCTGATCGATCGCTATCTACAGTGAATTCAATGGGCTTGGCTTCCCAGCGCACTTGAGGTTCTTCTATAGAAAAAGCCACAGATGAAATCTGCAACGTCGCAATTATTAAAATGCTACGAAAAAATATTTTAAGCATAATCAAATTCTCCTATTGGTTATTGCCGTAAAAACAACAAGCGAAAGCCATGCCAGTGGTCTTATGGCGATGTATTTGTTTTAAGACAATATTGAATGTCTAAGCTTTTGACAGTGGCCTTTTTTTGCGGGCCTACAGAGGCAATACGGGGGCGAATTGACTCATATTAGATGTTCCCCAAATTAGGCAAAAATCAGCGAAAAA
>JBMOJS010000395.1:0-1686 GCA_049315665.1 Pseudobdellovibrionaceae bacterium
TTCAGGTGAGCTTATCTGCCATTGCTCTTGAGCAAAATAATATTCAAAAACGCCTGGCAGCTTGGGCGGCTATATTCGGTGTGGCAACCGCCTTTGCTGGAATTTGGGGCATGAACTTTGAACAAATGCCAGAATTGAAGTGGGATTTGGGTTATCCATTGGCGGTGGGCATTATCGTGTCTGCTTGTTCATTCTTGTATTGGCGCTTCAAGCGATCGGGCTGGCTGTAAGTTTATCGCTTGAAACGACATCGACTGACACAAGGATGTCTAATTAGTTTGTCTTTTAAAAGAACGCTTCATGTCGGGGATATCCAAGACTAATGGCAGCAACCCCGCCAAGCCACAAAAGAAAATAGCTCAACAAGTGAGCTATTGAGATTCTTGGCAGCCCAAGCATGCGCAATCCCTTTTAATCTTCTAGCTCTAACTCAAGATACAGAGAATATTCAGCATCAGCCAACTCGGCATAATCCATTGCTGTCATTTGATCCTCAAATGACAGCTGTGCAAAACGCTCCGCCGCTTCAAAATTCTTTTCTCTATAGTTATCTAAGGATAGCAGTTGATTCCATGCCGCCTTTTGATAATACTCAGCAGACATTCTTCTTAAGTTGATAATTTTGTCACCGAAGTTCTGGTCAAGCATTTTCTGTTTCCTTCAATTTGTCATTGAATATGACTCACATAGTCTACTTTTCATGTGACATCTCTATGAATTTTTTAAATGTCTTTGTCATTAAGGCCGCAGGATCCTTTTCTAATCCCTTAAATTGCACTAGAAACTAATTCATAACTCTTTTGGGCTAAATGTGACCGGGTTATCGGTGAATCTTTTTCAGGATCAAACGTAGGTAATACAGCTACCCTAACTTCAAGCTGTCGATCACTCATGATTTTTTTCATTGATTCCAAGATATCCATATCACCAACAAATGCTGGAACAGTACTTCGTTCACCAGTCCCCCTTGAGCGATATTGAATCGCCAAAGACCACACTGGAGCCTTTGACATAACAGCCGACTCAAATAAACTTGCCTTAAATGGCAAAAGGCCGGACCCTTCAGTAGTGGTACCTTCAGGAAAAATACAAAACGATGTATGACTTAAGTCCTGCGCCATTTGATCCACGATTTTTCTTGCATGGCGAGAGCTATCTCTCCTAATAAAAATAGTTCCTATTTTTTTTGAAATCCATCCAAAAACCGGCCATGAGGCAATTTCAGACTTAGCCACAAAGTTCACCGGAATAAAACTGTTGATTACATGGGTATCAATCCAAGAAATATGATTAGAAACAAACAAACAAGGCTTGTCCGGGAGCCCTTGCGGAGCTTCAACTCGAAGCCGCAGCCCAGCAATTTTTAATAACCATTTAGACCACCGAGAGCTGTGTTTTTGCTTAGCGTTTGCACCAATGATTGGAAAAAATACTGAAAGCGTAAACAATGCCCCAATAATATGAAGTACCAACAAAAACCAAAATCCATAAAGAATAAATTGGGGGCTTTTTTGCATTTAATGTCTCAATTTTTAAATTAGGTTATTTATATCAAATCCAAATGAAAAAACCACCCAAAGGTGGTTTTGGTAACTCTTAATCGCCTAGGACGAATAGCTGCGTTTTAACTATTGGCCTGCCCAGCACGATTCGAACGTGCGACCTACGCCTTAGAAGAATTCGTTG
>JBMOJS010000152.1:0-7357 GCA_049315665.1 Pseudobdellovibrionaceae bacterium
TTTGCGAATTGAAGAAGATTTGGGTGGGCTGGGGCAGTACTGGGATAAGTCAGCCTTTGGGATTTAGTCATGCTGGCGTAAGGCTCTATCTATGAGAATCATTTCTGGTCAATTTAAAGGTCAGCTTTTGGTTTCTTTCAATGCCAGTCATATCCGCCCCACCACGGATCGGGTTAAAGGCAGTCTGTTTAATAAATTGCAAGACCGCACTGTGGGGGCCACGGTCTTGGATCTGTTTTGTGGTACGGGAAGCCTTGGTTTAGAAGCTTTATCCAGGGAGGCTAAGAATTGCACCTTTGTCGACGACAATAAAAAGTCTTTGCAAATCACATCGCAAAATATTGAAAAATTGAAGCTGCCCAAGTCGGTCGCAAGATTGGTGCATAAAGATGTCATCGAGTTTTTAAAATCCTATAAAGGAGATCCCTTCGATCTGATTTTTGTGGACCCCCCATTCACAGAAAAGATGGCCCATCTTGTCATGTTGGCTTTGCAAAACAGCGCTGTTTTTGGACCACAAAGCTTGATCAGTATCGAGTCTGGCCATAAAGAACCTATCCTGGATGAGTACAAAACTCTTTTTCGTTTTGACAAAAGGGACTTTGGCGATAAAGTTCTGTCTTTATTTTCGCAGAAAGAATCATAAGCATGAAAAAAGTGGCTGTTTATCCGGGCAGTTTTGACCCCATAACTATGGGGCATGTGGACATTATCAATCGCATAAGTCCTTACTTCGAAAAAGTCATAGTGTTGGTGGCGAACTCTTCGCAAAAAGTTTCCCTTTTTTCGGCGGAAGAGCGTCAAATCTTAATACAAAAATCATTATCGCATTTGCCGCGCATTGAAGTTGATATTTTTAATGGATTAACCGTCGACTATATGAGAAAGAATAGCGCGCAAGTGATTGTTAGGGGCTTACGGGCTGTGGCCGACTTTGAATACGAAATGACCATGGCCTCGATGAATAAAAAGCTGTCTCCGGAATTCGAGACCTTTTTGGTTTTTGCCAGCCCCGAATACTATTACATTTCATCACGCGGAGTGAAAGAAGTAGGCATCAATCATGGGGCCTTGCAAGGTTTGGTTCCGCTTCCGGTGGAGCAGGCTTTGCAACAAAAATTTAAAAAATAACCAATAAGGGAGTAACCTATGTTATCACAGAAAGCTTTGAATCTAAAACCTTCACCCACTTTATCCTTAGTTGCTAAAGCCAAGGAGCTGAAGGATCAAGGCCATGATGTGATTTCATTGACTGTGGGCGAGCCCGATTGGGCCACTTTCGAAGTGCCTTCCAAAGCCGGCATCGAAGCCATTCAAAAAAATATCACCAAATACACCGCTGCAGCTGGAACCATAGAATTGCGTAAAGTGATTGCTCAACAATTAGAAAAAGACCTTGGTGTTAAATACACGCCGTCTCAGGTGGCTGTGGCCAGTGGGGCCAAGTACACTATTTTTGCAGCACTACAAATGCTTTGCGATGCTGGGGATGAAGTGATTATCCCTGCCCCTTACTGGGTCAGCTATCCCACCATGGTGGAGCTAGCTGGCGGAATACCACGCATTGTGGACACTAGCCCCGAAGATCAATTTAAAATCACTCCACACTTATTAGAAAAATACATTCATTCCAAAACTAAAGCTTTTTTGTTTTGCTCGCCCAGCAATCCCACGGGGATTTCATACACCGCACAAGAACTTGAGGCTTTAGCCAAAGTTTTACGTTTAAATCCACAAGTGGTGATTTTGTCCGATGATATTTACAACCGCTTGAATTTTGATGGCAGCAAAGTGGCGCCGCATATTTTGCAAGTGGCCCCTGATTTGGCCGACCGCACCTTCATCATCAACGGAGGATCAAAGGGCTATTCAATGACTGGCTGGAGAATTGGTTGGGGGGCTGGACCACAAAAACTAGTGACTGCTATTGCCGATTTTCAAAGTCAGTCTACAGGTTCACCATCCAGCATTTCCCAGTATGCAGTTCTAGCGGCTTTACAGCACTGTGATAAAGATATTGAACAAGTGGTGCAAAAACTGATTCAACGTCGTGATGTGGCTTTAGAAGAAATGAAAACTGTACCTGCATTTAAAGTGGCCGTGCCGCAAGGGGCTTTTTATTTATGGGTGGATATACGTGCGACCTTTGGTAAAAAGTTTCAAGGTCAAACCATTCAAAACAGCAAAGATTTTTGTGCTGCTTTATTAGAAAAATTCTACGTAGCCACTGTGCCTGGCATCGAATGCGGCACTGAAGGTTATATGCGCTTAAGCTTTGCGGTTTCTAGCGAAGACATGAAGCGCGCTATTGCTCGGATGAAAGATCTGGTTGGGCAATTGCAATAATTTTATTTTGGTGGAGTTGCAGCAATTTCTTCACCTTTATTGCCCCTCCACTGGTTGTTATATAATGACTTATTATGGGCAGCCGGTGGTGCATTGAGGCAGTCAAAACCAAACCAATTAGGATTGCAATCGCCTTGGGTGCGTCCGCCGATTGTGCCAAACCGAAAAACTTTAGAATTGTTTTCATCGCAATGGGTGAGTTTTGATATAACTTTAAATAAAGCATCGTCTATGCTGTTGCCTGAAGCAGCTGCAAACTGAATGGGCAAGAG
Organism: Pseudobdellovibrionaceae bacterium; assembly: GCA_049315665.1. Lineage (GTDB taxonomy): Bacteria > Bdellovibrionota > Bdellovibrionia > Bdellovibrionales > Bdellovibrionaceae > JBMOJS01. The sequence continues at coordinate 2,619 of JBMOJS010000152.1, forward strand.
GGAGTACCCTGGACTGTTGATGTAAATTTGCATCCGCCAGGTCATATACCCATGGTATTGTACAAATTCTAAAGAAATTAAATATTTTGTAGGCTTGTCCTGGTAATACAAAGAAAGTTTATACCCCCTGCTAGCCAATAAATCATTCAATGCATAATATCTGGGGCGCATACCGCTCCAGTTATTCATCAAGGCTATTGCGCAGGAGCTGGCTGCAGAATTGAAGTTTTGATCGACATATCTTAAAGTTCCGGTATTGCTATCTCCTCCGTCAGGAGGTCCAGGGGGCAAAACTTGATTGGAGTCCAAAGAAGGCAAAGGAACCGCCTTCAGCACAAGGGTCTCTACACCACCCTCGGGTCGGGCTTGTGCCGATACGGCAAACAGTAAACATATAAGCAGCCTAAAAACTGCACTAACAAAAATTGTTAGACACCTGTACATGTCTGCACTCCTTAAAGTCGCTGGTAAAAATTTTGAAAGCACTGGGCCTCCTACTTGGTTTCATATGCAATATTGATGCAATATGCCAAACCCAGTGTTTCAGACTTAAATACTAAATAATTAATAAAAATATTTACAATTTACTAAATAATTATGTAAGATATTGAAATAATGAACTTATTTATGCACACCAAGAGCCATTTATTGCTCAATGAACTGATTAAGTCTCAGCCTAAAAAGGGTTGGGGTGCTGGTCGTCGCTTAGCACAGCACCTGAATGTGAACACCTCATTTGTATCGCTGATACTGACCGGTCGACAGCTTTTTTCGCTTGAACAAGGTTGCAAGGTCAGTGAATTTTTTGGTTGGAGTGATTTAGAAAAAAAATATTTCCTGTTGATGCTTTCATGTGAAAGGGCGGGAACCGCAGAGTTGAAACAATTCTATAAAAGTGAAATGGAATTGATACGTCAAGAGTCGTTGAACCTGAGTAAGCGTTTAGAAAAACATACTGAACTGAGTGAAGAGCACAAGGCCAGGTATTACTCTTCAGCTATTTATGTGTTGTTACGATTGTATTGTTCTTTGGGACCTGATGGAAAATCCATCAGCGATATTCAAACACAATTTCAAATGTCATTGCAAAATTTACGACCCATGATTTCTTTTTTAATAGAAACGGGGCTTATCGTTGAAATCAATGGTCATCTTCATTTGGGTTCGCAGCATATTCATTTGCCGCGAAACTCGCCGCACCTTTTGAAACACCACACCAACTGGCGATTGAAGGCCCTGCAAAAGGCAGAAAATTTACCAGAAAATGAGCTGATCTTTACCGCACCCGTATCACTTTCTAAGGATGATTTTGATAAAATCAGGGAAGAATTATCGGTGTTTATTAAAAAGACCATCGACACTATTAAGCAATCACCTGGAGAGACCGTCGCTTGCCTTAATATTGATTGGTTCAAAATTTGTTGATGCTTAATAAATCTTCAATTGTTAATATTTTATTGAAGTATTCTGCCTGAATCAGGCTATCGCTGGCTCCGTTGGCAGCAATCAGCACTTTTTCAATACTGAATCTTTTTGGCGCTTTTAAGGCAGATATTTTTTTTTCAAAATCTTTGATGATTTGAATATCGACTGGGGACTGCATAAATTTACATTCTATCAGGGTTAGAATATTCCTTTTTCGTATCAGCATAATATCAATTTGCACCCCAGGTTTTGATTTTTCAGACCTAGCCCCCTGGCGAAAATACGGCCCACAATAGCTAAGTTCACCCAGTTCAATTTCTAAAGCTTGTAAAATTTGATGAATATTTTTAAGACATAATTTTTCAAAACTAAAACCCATATAAGTGGGCAACTTTGAGCCGATATAGGATTCAAATAAATTTTGCTTGCTATTCATACGAATGGTCGCCAAATGGGGCCGCATAAATGTCAAATAAAAGCGAGTCCATTCATCCCACAAAACATAACGTTTTGTTTTTGATTTTATGGTTTCTTCAAAATCCATGGGCGAAAAGCTTTTAATAAACTGAGCTCGTTCTAAATTTTCTAATGTGGTGGTCAAGCTGCCACCGGAACCATGTCCTAAAGACTTGGCAATTTGCTCTTTGGAAAGAGATTTTGCACTGAGTAGCTTAACAATAGACTCGTAGTTTTTCACTACTTTAAATTGTTCCTTAAAAAGAGTTTCAAATTCGTTCACAAAAAAGCCATGTTTATTCAGACACAGATGATTGATATTCAGGGCTAATGACTTTTTGGGGTCCAATTGCTCAAGGTATTTTGGTATTCCACCAAAAACCATTAAAAATTGAGCCACTTCAAAAGAAGATCGATAGTCCCTAAAAAAGCTTTTACTTTCACTCATCGATAAGGGGTCCAATTGAATTTCAAATGTTTTTCGATTGTGAAGAGCTTCCGAGTGAAGCACATGCCTGACCATATAACTAGCGACTGAACCACACAGAACCAGTGTTAGCTTAGGATTTTCTTTCCACTTGTTGTCCCAAAAGTACTTCAGTAGGGCCACAAGTTCGGATCTTTCAGAGGCCATCCATGGAAACTCATCGAATACCACATACTTCTTTTTTTTAACTAGAAAGGGGGTTAAAGCCCGAAAGGCTTCAGACCAATTTTTTGCCTTAACCTGTAGAGTTTCTGTTTGTTCAGCCAATTGTTGGGTGAAGTGATCAATTTGCTTTTGTAGGGTCAGCCCTTTAATGCCTTCAAAGTAGAGATCTTCTTTAGAATTTATAAAAGAGCGCAGCAAGGCACTTTTGCCCACTCTCCGCCGACCATAGACAATTCCAAGCTCTGCTTTTTTTGAATTCAGGGCGTTTTGAATAATCTGTTGCTCGAAAGACCGACCTATAATCATCTTGATTTATGATAGATCGGCCATAATCGCGTGTCAACCGATCTTGGCCGATCTATGATATTTATGCTAGATCGGCCAAGATAAGCCTATGAGCGATTATGGCCGATCTAGCATAAAGATAGGGGTTTGCGCCTTTAAGTTTTATTTCTTATCACCAGGTGGGTTTTTATTCATGCCCGAACCACCGATGCTTTCGCCGGCTTCATCACTGTCACCCGAAGGGCCGGACTCTTTGGCGGCGGCCTCACTGGCTTTTTGCATCTCAACTAAAACCTGGGCTGCGATATCTGAAGGTGAAATGGTGGATTTTAGCACCTTCAATTTTCTTTCATGATTGGCTTTTTCTGAAAGCACAATTTTAGCATCGCGAATTTTTTCTACTAGTTTTTTTTCAAAACCCTCTTTGCCCGCATAAGGCTTTAAATCAGAAATCAAGTTTTCTAAAAAAACGATGTAGGTCACTTGCACCGGTGGCGCAAAAGCTTTGGGATTTTTTAAAGCGCCAATGGCTTCTTGGGTGAGGTCGCCTAAAACTTTTTCCCATTCATCTTGTCTGTCCAATTCGGACCGCACTGGCCCCACCACTTTATCGATGACCCCATCATCGTCGGGTCTAGAATAAATGGCCTGCAGAACCTCTTTCAGTGGCACCAACTGCACTCCGGATTTGCTTTTGGATTCTTTGATCTTTTTTTGCACCAAAGCATTCATTTGATCCAAATCTTTCAGCATCAGCTGGGAATAGTTAAACAGCAAACCGGCGTAGCTTGGGAGTGTGTATAAAAGTGGCAGACAAAAAATGATCAGTGAAAGATATTTTTTCAGAACAGATGTTTGTTTCATAACTAACCCCCGGGTTGATGCAGAGAAAATTCTGTGCTGTTTTTTATAGATGCGCAATAGTGACGCGGCATCTCTTGTTGCTTTTTGTTTTTTACTGACAAAATCCTGTGCCAGTATAGCATGTTGTAAGAATAAAAAAGGAGCATCTGTGAATAAAAACAAATATAATTTTTTAAAACTATTCGGTCTTGGCGCCTTAGCCTTAAGTCTGGTGAATTGTGCCCCCTCGGCAAAACAATTGAAAGAGGCTGTTGAAAAAGACCCTAGCATTGTCTTTGTCGCTATTGAAAAAGATCCTGAAAAATTTATTGAGGTGGTAAATAAAGCCGCTCAAGAAGCTCAGAAAAAAGCCCAAGAAAAGGCTATGTCTGAAGAGACCTCTAAGCGTGATGCAGAATTTGCTAATCCTTTAAAACCTGAAATTCAAGAAGACCGGGTTTTCTTTGGCCCTAAAAATGCCAAAATCACTATTGTTGAATATTCTGATTTTGAATGCCCTTATTGTTCTAAAGGACACCAGGTGATTGAACAGGTCTTGAAGGAATACCCCAATGATGTGCGGGTTTTGTTTAAACATTTGCCATTAGAGTTTCATCCTCTGGCCCTACCTGCAGCCAAATATTATGAAGCTGTGGCCAAACAAGACCCAGAAAAAGCTCAAAAATTTCATGATGCTATTTTTAATAGCCAAGGCGAGTTTAAAGCCAAAAAAGAAGCCTTCTTAAAAGAGACCGCAAAAAAATTAGGCTTGGATTTGAAGAAGCTTGAAAAAGATATTGCTGATCCTGCTATTGATGCACGCATTAAAGCGGACACTGAAGAAGCTAAAAAGTTTGATATATCTGGAACACCTGGATTTATCATCAACGGAGTTTCTTTACGTGGAGCCTATCCTTTTCCAGAATTTAAACAGATCATTGATCGTCATTTACAAGCCACTAAATAGCATTATCACAAAACTTTGAGCCCCCAAAATTCTTAGATGGGGGCTTTTGCATTTTGCGCCGTATTGACTCATAGATAAATGTCCCTGAACTAGGATCTGGTTACGCAACTT
>JBMOJS010000153.1:0-7355 GCA_049315665.1 Pseudobdellovibrionaceae bacterium
ACCTAATGATACTTGCCCACAGCAGGTTTAAGAAACGCTATGTAGACTGCTGTGATCTCAATCTCTTTGCCGCCTTTGAATGACTTTTCATTGCGAATTCACCCCATTCCTTCATTTGATGAATAATTGGAAAAATAGTCTCTCCAAATTCTGTGATCGAATATTCAACTTTAGGTGGCACTTCGGAAAATATCTTTCTGTCGATAACTCCATCCAATTCCAGTTCACGCAACTGCATCGTCAGCATTTGCTTTGTTATCTTTGGAAGGGCTCGCTGCAAGACCCCGAAGCGATCAATTTTGTTTTTTATTAAAAATACGATGACAGGCTTCCACTTTCCTCCAATGACTTTCAAACAAAGAGTCACTGGGCAATCACTTGCCGATACAGATTTTTGCTTAGGTGGAGTTTTATCGCTTTTTTTAGAAATCGAGACTGGTCCAATGCCTAACTTTGACACTTCACGAGACACCTTAACCCCCTGATTTTTCTGATGGTATGTTTTTCATACTAACTCTCATTTTTATGACTAATTGTTATTTTAAAACCTTGAATACAGAATATCACAAGTATCAAAAAAGTAGATAACCAAATTGGAGATTGGATTGAGAAAAATAACTTATAGTGAATATGGTCTGAACCATAATACTCAACTTTCTGAAGTTTCAAATTTAATCCCGCAATCAGGTGCTGAAATACTTGTTAGTGTAAAAGCGGCCTCACTAAATCCTGTGGACGTGAAAATTAGGACAGGCGAAATGAAACTCTTTACTGGAAGTCAGTTTCCTAGAGGTATGGGCTGCGACTTCGCTGGTGTAATTGATATTGTAGGAACAAATGTTACCCAATTTAAAAAAGGAGATCGCGTCTTCGGATTTCTGCCATTTAAATTTTCAGGATCTTTTGCGAATCAGATTATTACCTCCGAAGATTTACTGGGTAAAATTCCAGCCCATATGAACTTTGAGGAGGCTTCTTGTTTGCCAATGGCAGGCGCAGCGGCCCTAACTGCTCTCACTATAAAATCTAAAATCCATCATCATGACCGTGTTTTTATCGCTGGATGCACTGGCGGTGTTGGCCATATTGCAGTTCAAATTGCAAAATCCAAAGGCGCCATTGTTATTGGCAGCTGTCACCTGGATGATTTCCAAACGGCAAAATCGCTAGGTGTTGATGAGGTCTATAGCTATTCAAAACTAAATCCTCAGGCCATTAAGACCTGTCAGATCGTCTTCGACACTTCTGGAAAAATGACTAGAAACGAAGTTCTAGCGCTTTTACCCAAAGGATTTTTTCCGTTTACAGTGTCCGGCAAATTCATTGACCTGAATCCAAACCCAGGATCCTTGGTTAGAAGTCTTTTCTCTAGTGTTCACAAAGTTGTTATCACAAAGGTGACAAATGGTCTGATTAAAACCCTAGAGAGCCTTGCCTTTGAAGAAAAAATTAAACCCATCGTCGGCAAAATATTTGACCTCAATGAAGCCGTTGATGTGATCAATGAGTTTGAAAAAGGAAAAATTAAAACTAAAGGCAAAATTGTCTTTAAAATGTAAACCAAAGGAGAAATACGAAATGAATATTTTTATCACCGTTAGCCTGATACTTGCTTCGTCACTGTCATTTGCAAAAGATAGTAATGAAATTTCCCAAAAGCGAGTTTCAAAACACATCAAAGGGAAATGGGTAAGTATCGCTTGCGAACTTAGACCACAAGAAAATCGAGGCGAAGGCGGTGCCGTTAAGTCATTTTGGCTAAAGCGTGAATTTACATTTGATGGCAAAGATGGTTTTAAAGGAACAATTAGGGGCTTTGCAGACCCACTTTGTGAGCAACCCATTCAAGACTTTGAGTTTGATGGTCACCTTGTATGGCGTGGTCCCCACCCAGTCGCTAAAGAGGCCCAGTCTGTGGATTATGAACTCTCTAAAGAATTTGCCATTATTCCTAGATCACAGGCTTCCGTAGATCAAATGAACTCCTTACCACCAGGCACTTGTGGAGATAAAAAATATGAACTTAATGTGAAGCAAAGTATTTTCAAAAAGCCATGTGCACTATTTAACATTAAAGCTGGTGAGCTGATAAAAGATCACGATCTGATCTATTTGTATGGATACAATAACTTGCTTTTCATGGGAGCTAAGCATGTTGATGGAAAAGGTTTTTATACTGAAGATTTGAGACCAAAGGGTGGTTTACAAATTCCTTTAATTAAATCGAAAGACTAAACCTGAAGACGTCGCCTGTAGGTTCGATGGGCGACGTCTATCTATAATAAATCCGCGCTTTATTATCACCTTTTGCTCTGATCTTCTTTTCATGAACAAGAGCCTCTAGATCTCTCTGCACCGTTCTTCTTGGCACATCAGGCAGCAGATTCAAAATATCTTGCAGAGTGAATTCTTTTTTTTGCTTGCTGAAGGAAATAATTTTCTCTCGCCTTGCCTCTGGCTTTCGATCGATACTTTTTTTAACCAGTTTTTTCCCATCGGAAATGACCTGCTCTGCTGATATCGCAAAACATTCGGCCAGATATTCAACTATAGGATTCAGTGAACCAAGACTCTTACATTGCCTGATAGAAGAATAATAGCGATCCCGTGTTGCCATAATTGCAGTTTCGCTGGGGACAAACTTGGCAATCGATTCACCGTTCTTTAAAAGTAGTAAATGTTGCATGAGTCTAACCGTGCGGCCATTTCCGTCAGAAAAAGGGTGAATAGCTACGGCTAGATAATGAAATGCGAATGCTTTTACAAATGGATTAACCTCAGCATTTTCATTTAGCCATTCCCAAAGCTCTGTGAGGAGTTCTTTTAGAAAATGAGGTTCTGGAACATCATCAATTTTTTTTCCGGTGTTCGCATCTGCTATTTCAACTTTTATTGTTCGGACACTTCCCCATTGGCTTTTATCAGCCAGTAAGTCTTTAGTAATTAGCTTTTGAATATCACACATATCTGTAATTCGTAGTTTTTCTTTTTCTTCGGCCAAAACTTCAACGTACTCCAAGGCATCACTGTAGTTTCTGACTTCGATGATGTCTTTGTCAGATGTTTTACTTTTTTTACTTTCAAGTATTTGCGTTACGCCCCTGACTTCAAGCTTATTGCCTTCAATCTGGTTTGAATAGGTGATCGCTAATATCTTTGCTTGTCGTAAAAGCTGAAGCTCTAAAGGTTGCCCCAAGTATTCTTCTAAATAAGGCTTAGTTTCTGCAATTCGCATCAGAAGCCTAACTAACTTATCAGTGTATTCAAATTTATAGGGTATCTTGTGCTTATCTAAACCAGTGTATTTTCGCATATTGAAAGTATGCGCCATTTATGCGCCAAAGTAAATATGGCACATATCATTTGCGCCATTTATGCGCCACATCTAAAGTGGCGCATAGAGAGGCTCGCTCAAGGTGACGAGGCCGCCAAGATCATGAAAATGGGTGGTTGGAACGACTTAAAGACTATGATGATCTATATACGAAAGGCCGGAATCGACATCAAAGGCATAACCGACAACTTTGATTTGCATAATCCTTCAGCATTCGATCGGACGGCGGAGGTGTTCGAATTAATGAAAATGTAGCGGACGTAGCGTTTGACATCACAAGAACCTGTGATATCAATATCTTAGGGGTCGTGCTGCCAGCCCATCCAATTTTCTCAATTGTAAAACGAGAACGCGAACCACCGAAAGGTGGTTTTTGCATTTCAATGGTAAAGCAAAACTAAGGTTCTCCTCCAAAGGTAGGGGCAGCAAGGGTTTCTGCTAGCTACAGTAGGCTTTTACTCTGATTCTATAGTTCTGTTAGACGCAATTAAGACGTTGTGCGTATTGCAATCAGAGAGCTATAACTGAACTATTAATTGCAACATTGTTGCATTATTAAAATAAACGAAAGGCAATAAACATGACAAAATTTGTGGCACTTTTTTTGGTACTAGTAAGCACTACAGTCTATGCGGGAAAGAAGAATGAACATCGTCATCACGAGGCCCACGTACACGGTGGGGCGACTTTGAGTATCGCTTTTGACCAACTTAAAGGTAAAGTTGAATTTAAAGCCGCATCTGAGGGAGTACTTGGATTTGAGCATGAAGCAAAATCTGAAAAGGATAAGAAAAAGCTAAACGACACCATAGCGAAGTTTGAAACATCAATCGGATCTATGGTTAAGTTTGATGAATCTGCTGGTTGTACATTCGTAAAAGAAAAAATTGAAATGGCAGCGAAAAAAGAAGAGAATGATGCGGAAGAGAAAGAACATAAAGAGCACAAAGGTGAGCATTCAGATTTTATTGCAAACTTTAGTGTAGACTGCAAAAAAGATATTAAAAGTACTAAAGTTACTTTTGATTTTTCACAGTTTAAAGGACTGAAGGATTTAGACGTGACTTTGCTTGTCGGTGATTTGCAAAAGTCAGTAGAGATCAAAAGAAAACCTGTCACTATTGAATTAAAATAAAACGATGTGGACTATTCCCTATTCACTGGGTGATGATCACAAAGGGTTCAGGGTCGTTGCTCAAGGGGTGACTCGTGGTGAATACTGGTGCTTTTGCTTTGTTGTCGGGTTGGCTTGAATCGCAATTTGCTTTTTATGTGGTCGGGCAAATATTTTCTGCAACTGACTATTTGTATTTATTTTTAATCTGGTGTGCAGGCACACTTGTTGGTTTTGTTCCAGCGATCAAAGCAAGTCGCTTGGCTCTTAAAGATGGATTGGCGGTCAAAACATGATTTTTAATTTGAATAAAATAATATTCTTGTCGGTCGTCTTTTTAGTTGGTTGCGATATTTCTAAAATTCACAAACGTGAAGGCTGTCCGTATTGCCGATCTGCTTTTCAGACAAATTTGCAAAAAACAGAGCTACGTTTAGAAGATGGCAGTCAAATAGTTCAATTTGACAATATTGGCTGTGCTCTGCGTTTTAAAGCGCAGCACCCCGAATATGCTAAGTCAGATATATTTATTCAGACCACTTCAGGAGAACCAGCTTTAAATGCCAAAGATTTAAATTTCGATGATATTAAGCTCGATAGATTTCCGCATCGATATTTTGCTACCGAAAGTGGTGTTATTTCCTTTAACGAATTAGAACAAAGAGTCTCCACTGACTTGCAATAAGTGACTCAATCACTTTTTTTTAAGGAACTATGTTGAACATCGTTTTCCTAAGTTTAATTTTATATTCGAGCTTGGTGTTTGCTTGTCCAAGATGTTGGGATAAATACCAGGATGAAGAAATAGTTGATTTTAGTAAAGGCAATCACCCAAAAAAAGAAAAGTCGGAAGTCAAAATTGAATCTGACTATGAGAAAAAGCTGGCTACAGATTGTCATATTGGAATCGCAGCTGCTTGTGATCAACGGGTTAGAATTTCTAGACTTAAAGCAAAGAAACAAATTGATACCCCATGAATTTTATATTCTGTTTTTTTTTGACTTTAAGCTGTATCATGTAAAAACTTAGACCAATTCACGTCTCTCGTTGAAATAGTCTGTATTCGTTGGTCAATTCGATATTCAGTGGGTTCGCAAAAATAAGAATCTTGGTTCATCTCAAAACAAAACCAACCTCGATCCGTGTGAAAGTAAGATTTCATGCGAACAATTTCATATTCTGTTTTCATGCTCATGAGTTCATTACAAAGAACATCAAAGGAAAATTTTAGATCTTTCGGCCAAACCATTTGAGTCGACGTAAACCCTTTTGTTGAAACATGAGATAACAAGGGCTTTGTGATTTCAGAATCAGGTAAGACATCAAATATTTCGGGATCAAACCTACCGAAAGACGTCTTAATGAATTTCTGTTTTGGCGTCGATTTTGTGATTAAAAATTCTTCGAAAGCGATCTCATAAGTTGGATCGACGGTATCGTTAAAATTTGAAACGACGATTTGGGCCGAATTCAATTGATCTAAAATTTGCTGCCGCCAAAGCTCATTTGCTTGAATTGGCCACTGTGGGTTTGTTACGCAGATGACGGCCTGTACAAGAAATATATCCTTTAATTTTGTGTTTTCAATTAAATCAAGAATATCAGAAACTCGCGCCAAACCCGAAGGCTCGATGATGACACGATCGACATCATCACGCACAGCGATTTCAAAAAGATTTTTTGAGAAGTCCGCTTTGGAACTGCAGCAAATACATCCGCCAGGCACGTTAATTGTGGTTATTTTAGAGGGATCAACATTTTTTCCAATTTTAATTTTATCAAAATTTTCTTTACCTATTTCGTTAATTAGAACAAGTATTTTTTGATCTTTATTTTTGTTATTATTCAGATAATTCATGATCAATGAAGTTTTTCCGGAACCAAGGAATCCAGTGACAATATTTAGGCGTTTCTTTGCGGTTGATTCAGTTGTCACATTCTACCTGTCTTAAGATTGTAGATCGCCGCATAGTTGTTGTGTAATGTTGCGACAAGACTTTGTCCGTCTTTTGAAAAATCAAGTGATATGGTTTGAGCGTCTTTGATCCCGGCAATATGGGTTGGAACCTCTAAACTTTGTTCGTCATTCCAAAACAGAATGACACCATCCTTTAGTAAGCTGACAAGCGTGTCATCTTTTGGTGAATATAAAACTTTATCAATTTTTTCTGGCAACTGTTGCGACATCTTGGGTTTTCGACCTGCGGGGCCCTTACCTGAGAAGTCCCAAACCAAAATGTAATCCGCAGAATCGCAAGCCATCTTGTTTCCTCTTTGCGAAAAGCTAACACTTTTGACTTTTGCCGGAAAACCATTCATCGCCAAATCTTTTCCGCGATCTAAATCCCAAAGATGTATACTCATATCTTGAGCAGTGCAGACGGCGAACTTCTCATCTGGCGTAAAATCCAGACTGGTTAGAGACCCTTTCCATTCAAAGGTTTGATAAGGATTTTGCACAGAGTTTTCGAAAAGCCGCAATTCAGAATAAGACGTCGTACCTACTAAATTTTCATTTAAGTGTTTCAACCCAGTCACAGTTGAAGGGTGGCTTGCGTATTCAAATAGCTCAAAGTTATTTATTTTTATATGAAAAAGTAGTTTTCCACAGGTCAAGTAAAGTTGATCGGCTTCTTTCGACCAAAGTAGTTTCTCGATGGAAAATGCTCCTATTTTTGAAGAAAATAAGTTTTTATTTGTTGTAAGATCAAATATTTTCAAATAGCCACGAGAGGTTCCTATTGCAACAAATGATTCATTCGGCGAAATGAGCATCGAGACGACGCCACCAGCCCCATCATCTTGCTTTTGAAGTTTATCAGTTGTGCGCTTCAGTTTGTTATCGACGATCTGGATCGACCCATCATCTAATCCGAATAAAAACTGGTCTCGACTTTTTAGGTGAT
>JBMOJS010000396.1:0-1683 GCA_049315665.1 Pseudobdellovibrionaceae bacterium
GCGCTCGTGGCGAAACTGGCAGACGCGCTAGATTCAGGTTCTAGTGGGGCAACCCATGGAGGTTCAAATCCTCTCGAGCGCAGTTCTCCTTCTAAATCAGCAGGTTACAACGCTCGGTCGATTTTTGTATTCATGCTCTCAAATTGAAAATTTGGAGGTGTATGACAAAAGTATGACAACTTCCCATTTGATCCGGTTGACGGTTACGCATCTCTCAGGATGTTATGAGCGAACCAATCGAAATCACCAATGGACGTGAAAGCGTAAAAATTTACAGTGTGCTTTCCGTTGGCAGGCAGCTTTACCAATCGAGCTACTACCAAAATGGAAAAAGAAAGCGGGCATCATTTACAAGTCTGGTGAAAGCCAAGCAACATGCCAGATTCACGCTTGGAATTCTATCGTCAGAAAATCGACAGGCTGAAGACCTTCACCCTGCGGACTTGATTGGATATGCTGCGGCTAAGAAGGCTTTGTCTGGGGTGGGAATTTCTGTTCCTGTGGCAGCAGAAATATTTGCCAAGGCTCTCTCAGTGCTTGCCAATGGTAAACCTGCTATGGCATCCATGGTCTTGGAAGCCTGTGAATTTTATCGCCGCCACAATCCTCAGGACATTCAAAAGCTGCCTTTGGGGGAGCTTTGGGAAAAATTTGTGGATTCTCGTAAAAGGCTTGGATTGAGTTCTGTATATATCAGTCATTGCAAGATTGTAATGCGAAGTATGCTTCAAAACTGGAAGGCATCCAGTACGGAGATTCCGAGCGCAGAGGAAGTGGCCCACTGGTTGGAAATACGATACACACACCCCGTGACGCGCAATACTGCTCTTAATCCAATCAAGGTGTTTGGCTCATGGTTATTCAAAAATAAGTTCATGTATGAAAATCCATTCATCTCAATTCAGAAATGGAAGGTCAAACCAACTGCACCCGAAATTTACACGCCACAAGAATTACGGAATGTACTTGAAAAATGTCCTAAATTTATCATTCCGATGATAGTAAGCATGGGGATGTAGCGGTGCCGAAGTAAACATCAGCTTGTCTGATGTGCTTCGGGCAGACGAAATCTGTAATCCCCAATGCCCCGAGCGTAAGCTCGGGGTTATTTACTTCCTCAACATCAAAAACACCCTTTAAGCGACAGCACCAATTTGACCAAACGCTACCCATAACCCATTAGACTATCGATGAATACCCCAGTATTTGATGATTGGATCGGCATATACCGTTTCAGCCTGAAAGGGTTTCACGAAAAAAGCGCAGCACTTGGCCTATTGACAGCGCTGTACAAAAAAGAAATCCAAGAACAAACTTCGGCTCAAGATTCTACAGAAATGGATCCAGCTTTTGCCTTTTTATCAAAAAAAGCTAAAGAGCAAATGCTCGAAAAAATCCAATCTCAAGGTATTTCTCCCAGACTTCAAGCCGCTATAAAGGGTATCGATGATCCCGTGCTTAAATTTAATGAACAACCTGGTTTTTGGGGGAATTGGCTTAATAATTTTGGAGGTTATGATTACGCACAAGGCGGTGAAGCCCTTGTACAAATTAAGGAAACAACTGTTAGAAAATTTTTAACAAAACGAATGTTTCGTTCGGGAATAGGAATGGAACTCACCCTTTCTACTAGATTCTGTCGACATTCATAATATGATATGATAAAGCTTATCTAACCAAGGA
>JBMOJS010000154.1:0-7314 GCA_049315665.1 Pseudobdellovibrionaceae bacterium
TTGAGCTAATTTTAAATTATAGCCTCCACCATATTTAATAATTTTTTCAGCATCCACTTCGTAAGCGCCCTGATATTCTTTGATGGCCTTGGATTCTAAATTGCCCCAAGACTTTGGATTGGATTTTCTGACTAGAACTTCTGACAGATCGCCACCGTTGGTGGTCCCTCCGGCTAAAGTTAATAATTTTAACAAATCTGTTTGCGGAGGAATATAATAAATCCCGGGCTTAAAAACGGCACCCAAAAGTTGCACTGCAATCAAAGACTCTTTGGGGGATGAACGAAAAATATATTCAGAAGCCTGTTGCGGTTGTTTGATATCGTTCAATAAACTGATTTCTTGGGCCTGGGCCCAAGGTATAAAACTGAAATGCAGACATAACAATGAAGCTAAAAAAATCATAGCTGTGGATTTCATTTTTTAAACCTCCCAAAAAGTCTAGCAAGCACATCTTTAGCAGAGTTTTATGTAAGTTCGCAACTGGACTTTGGCCATAAGCCTGATTTTGACCAAAAAAATAAGTGACGACCCCTAGTCCTAGACATAGACTTGATCTAAGTATGAACATCACAATATCAGATCACACCAAACTTTTTGATGAAATTTGCAACAAACTCAACGAACTGAGTCACCGCACGGAGGCGGATATAACATCTATGAATGCATCATCCCCCGAAGCCGTTGTTGTCGCGCAAGCTAAATATGAAAAAATGCAAGAGCAAATGCAAAAATTCAATTCCGAGTTGAAAGAAACTCAAGAAGAATTGAAAGAAAAAATCAAATCTTTAGAAAATGTGCATTACGACCCTAATAATTTAGATGCGCAGTTAAAATCTTTAGCTGATCAATTGAACAGCGAAAGACTAACCAATACAAAATTAGGATCTGACCTAGCAAAGTCTTTAGAATTGTGTTTGCAATTACAGCTTGAAATTCAAGGCATTAAGTCCAGAGCTTTGCAAATTCAGTCAGAAGATAAAAAATTCAATCACAGCTTGTCTGAAAAAAATAAACAGCTAAGTCGTGATCTAGAACTGAATATTGCCCTGAAAGATGAAATGGCTTTAGAACTGGCCAAAGCAAAGAATGTATTTCAAAAAGAACATCTGGTTTGGGAAGAGCAAAAAGAGACCTTAGAACAACAGATTCAAAACCTTAAAAATGAAAAACATGATTTACAGTGTAAAAATGATGAGCAACTTTTAATGATTCAAGAAAAAGAAAATCATATTTTATCTTTGAATCAAGATATCGAAAAAATATCCAGTTCATTCAGTGAGGTCGAGTTTTCGGCTCAGCAACAAAATGAAGTATTAAAAAACTTAATGGGTGTCGCTGAAAATAAAATTATCGAAATGAAAATGGCTTTAGATAAGAAAAACCTTGAAGCCCAAGATTATTTCAGTCACCTGCAGCAGGCTTTGAATCATTTGAACGTGACTAAACAAGAAAACATCACTTTAAAAGACTACATTGCCAAAGTGAATCATTACCATCAACAATTGCAACAACAGCAACAAATGCAGGCGGGTCACACACCCGCTTATTAGGACCTAATGGGCTTGATCCCAATTTGGGCCAATTGAAAAGTTCACTTTCAAAGGCACTGACAATTTTACCACACCTTCCATGATATGGATGATCTGGGACGAATGCTGGTGTAAATCACTTTCACTTCCTTCAAAAATCAATTCATCATGAATTTGCAATATCATGGGCAGCGGGATTTTTTGTTCCAATTCAAGCATAGCTTTTTTAACAATATCACTGGCCGTGCCCTGCATCGGCGCATTGATCGCAGCCCTTTCACCAAATTTTTTGACCATATTGTTTTTTGACTTTAACTCATGAATATAACGTCTGCGCCCCAGCAAAGTTTCAACATAACCTTTTTCGTAAGCACTTTTGATAGTGTCTTCAATGTAGTCTTTCACTTTTTTAAATTTCTCAAAATATCTTTTGATAATTTCTTGGGCCTCGCCCCTAGAAATTCCTAAATTTTCCGCCAAGCCAAAAGCTCCTTGTCCGTAGGCTATTCCAAAATTAACGGCCTTTGCAGCTCGCCGCAATTCACTAGTGACTTGCGATAAAGGCACAGAATAAATCTCTGCGGCCGTGGCCGCATGAATATCTAAATCTTCGGCAAAGGCTCGACTCAAACCTTCATCACCGCAGGCATGGGCCAAAATACGCAATTCAATTTGTGAATAATCCGCCGACAACAATTGCATCCCCGGACTAGCAATAAAGGCTTGTTGCACTCTTTGACCTTTTTCTGTGCGAATAGGTATATTCTGTAAATTGGGATTTTGACTGGACAGTCGACCGGTGGCTGTTAAAGTTTGACGTAAATCCGTGTGCAAACGCCCTTGTGAATCTTGCAATAAAGGTAGTGCATCCAAATAGGTGGATTTTAATTTAGCATTTTCACGGTACTGCAACACCAGCCCCGCAATGGGGTGATTTATTTTTTCTAAAACATCATTGTCAGTTGAAAAACCAGTTTTGGTTTTTTTGCCACTGGGCAAACCCATTTTTTGAAACAGCACTTCGGCCAATTGTTTGGGACTAGCAATATTAAAAATCTCTCCCGACATTTGGTGAATTTGAGTTTCCAATTCTTTCAACTCAGCCGCCAGTTCTAAGCTCTGTTTTTTTAAAACAGGGGCATCCAACATAAAGCCCTTACGTTCTATATTGTATAAAACAAAAGTCAGTGGAAAATCCATGTCCTGATATATTTTTTGTTCTTGCCTTTCAGACAACAAAAGTTTGACTTTTTCTTCCAACAAAAGATGCAACTTATGCAAGTCTTGGGGGGAATGCATTCCTTCATCAGAAAAATCAGCTTGCAGATACTTCTTCACGACATCTACAAAGTCAGATGTATCCCCACTTTCCAAAACATAGGCAGCAATGTGGGTGTCCCATACACCGCTGGGTTTAGGTGTTTGAATTTTATGCCACCATTTTTTTAAATCAAAAGACTTCCATTGGATTTTATGTTCCGCAGACCAAGCCCCCATGGCCAACAAATCACCACAATAAGCTGCTAACTTTTCTTCTTGAGCTAAAAAATATCCTGTGTCGTTCCAAAGCACCCACAATGGTTTTTGCAAATCAAAAAAATCTTTCAGTTGGGATAAATCCATGGAAGGCAATAATGCAGCCGCCAAAGCTGAGCCCGACAAAGCATCACTGGTTGAGTTTTCGATGCTAGCCGCTAAGCCCGCTGGAGCAATATCCCCAGCAGTGGATTGTGCAATGGACGAATGATCAACAGACTTCGATAAGGCCACGCTTGAGACTTTAGCTTCTGACAAAGCAGCCGCATCTTCAGCCAAAAGATTTTTTTCAAAGGTTTTAAAGTTCAGTTCTTGCAATAAAGCGCGCAGGCTGTCTTTTTTAAGCGGTTGTCGCAAGTAGCTTTGCATATCTGCGGGCAGTGAAACATCAGTGACAATGGTCACTAGTTTTTTAGATAAAAAAGCCTGTTCTTTGGATTCAATTAATTTTTTGCGCAACGATTCGCTGCTGATTTTATCTAAATTTTCATAGATATTTTCTAAAGAGCCAAATTCTTGTAAAAGTTTGACAGCCCCTTTTTCACCAATACCCTTGACCCCAGGGATATTATCCGAAGAATCCCCGGTGATCGATAGGTAATCAATAAATTGTTTGGGTGGAATTCCGAATTTTTTTTCTATACCAGCTGAATCATAGCGCACCGACTTCATGGTATCATAAATGGTGATATGATCTTGCACCAGCTGCCCGAAATCTTTATCCCCGCTGACGATGACCACTTCAAAGCCGGCCTGCCGACCCAAAATAGTCAAGGTGCCAATCAAATCATCGGCTTCGTAATCGGGCACTTCAAAAGAGGGAATTCCCAAATCGTCTGCTAGTTTTTTAATATAGGGTATTTGCACAGCCAAATCTTCAGGCATGGCGGAGCGATTGGCCTTATAGGCCTCAAAAAGCCCTTTTCTAAAACTGGGCTCTTTACGGTCATAGCAAAAAGCGATGTATTCGGGTTTTTCTTCGTTCAACAGTTTTATGGTCATAGATAAAAAACCATAAACAGCATTCACTGGTAAACCTGATGGCGAAGTGAGTTCTCGCACAGCATAAAAGGCCCTAAAAAATAAAGAACTGACATCAACCAGATAGATTTTTTTCATCTGTCCGTTGTACCTGCCACAAAATTATTTGTCGATACTTGTGCGCAAAGACAAGGGCACTTGGGAAGCCCTATTGAATATCTGCATTCACTTTTGAAAATTCGATTTGACTTAAAGCTTGTTTTTCCAAAGCATTTTCAGCTTGCGGAGTCACTTTAACTTCATCGCTAAACATATCTGCCTGCTTTTCTATAATCTCTAGCTCATTGGCTAGTTGCAGTGATAGTGAGTAACTGCCTTGTTCAAAGGCAATCAAGTCTTTGCTGTCGCAATTCAAACGGCGGGCAAGATCTGTACAGCTCCAGCCAAGACGTAACCGTAAGGATTTAACACGATCTTTGGTCCAGGAATCTAACATCATAGGAGCCTCCTTAAAACTAGAGCATAAAATCTAATCGCCAAGCTTGTATAAAAGCAAGGAGCATAGCACTAATCCTCGGCAAATACAAAAACAAGATCATGCTCATCCGCCATATCTAAGGTGTCCCGGGCTTGGCGCTCGATAAAAGCGGGGTCTTTAACCTGCTGTATTTGTTTAACTATTTTTTGTTTTTGCAAGTTTTTATCCAATAAATCCAGCTGTAATCTTTCCCTATCCTGATGCAAACTCCACAGCTTAACCATGTTGCCACCGGCCACCACAGAGCAAAAAAAGAAAAAAAGCCCCAAAAAAGCCACCTGTTTGGGGTTATCCAATAATTTTCTAAACTGCATGGGCCACTGCTTGAATTTCATTTCTTAATACTCATTTCTGCGAAAGCTTTGCATCTTGTCACAGATTATCCACTTTTTGTTGAAAAAAAAAGTCGCGAAATAGGTCTCTTTGTGGCGCGCAACATTATAAAATCTTTGCGATACAGAGATTGATCACAGAAAACTATTCAGCTAGACCTAGGGCGTGCATTTAAGTTGTAAGATTTCCAACGCAGTACTGACTTACCTTGAAGAACATGGTGAGGATTTAACTTTGCTTTATGAGCAAATTGCACTGCCTGTGGAGTTTTTGCGTGACCCTTCTTATTGGCTGCAAGCCCCCGATATGGAAATGGTTTTAGAAACCATTTTAAAATTTAAGCCAGATCCGCAAAATCTACTGCTACAAAAAGCAGGACATCAAGGACCACAATTGCGCACCTGGGGAGTTTTAGACAGCGTCTTAAAAATGATGCCGCGACCGCAAGAAGTTTTTTATCAACCCGAACAATTTTTATCTTATTTTATTTCTCCAAAACCCCCCATTGAAAATTTTCGTAGAACCGAAGACTCAGTGTCTTTTGACTTGCCTTTGCCCTCAGAACTTTACCCCCGGGTTTCGACCTACTTGAAGGCGGCCTTGGAGGCCTTGCCTTTGTATGTTGGACAGCCCTTAGCCAAGTGTCATTGGCGAGAAATTCACTTTGAACTTTCCTGGCAAACTCAACAAAATTCGTTGATGGCTGAAGATCAAAATCGCCAAATCAGTCCCGAACTTTTTCAAAACTTGATTGATGACTTACAAACCAAGCAGTCAGAAAAAGAAGATTTGCATTTACAGATAAGGGATCTAGAAGAAAAGCTAAAGACTTATGAAAAAAAAGCAGCCTCTACATCTGCTGCGGCTAGCCCATCAGAAGCTGATTTAACTTGGAATGATTTTACTTTGTCGACGTCTTCTGAACAGCAAAAAGAAAATCCTCAATATATTTTAGGGCAAAACTTGGCGCGCTTGCACGACTATATGGTCAGGGCTCAGCAACTGATCACCATGCTGGCGGCCCAAGGTAAAATGAGCCCATCGGTAAAAGAAGCCATGCGCCGGGTGGACTGGGACTTTGTAAAGTCGCAGTACCCCCTAACAGTCACCGAAAGCATGGCCATTGTGCGAAAAAACTATGACAGCAAACACACCCATTCCACCCAAGCATCGACAGAACTGATGCTGCAAGAAAGGTTTCCTTATGTCTGAAATTATTGATGTCCGCGCCCGTGAAATTTTAGATAGCCGCGGCAATCCCACTATAGAAGTTGAAATCGTAACTATAAAAAACAATGTGGGTCGTGCCGCAGTACCTTCAGGCGCATCTACTGGGGCTCATGAAGCCTGCGAACTGCGTGATGGTGATAAAAAACGATTCCATGGCAAAGGCGTTCTGAAAGCTGTGGATCATGTTGTGGAAAAGATCGCACCTGAAATTGTTGGGATGGAAGCCACAGACCAGGTGCATATTGATCGTGTTTTGCGTGAAATTGACGGCACAGAAAACAAATCCAATTTAGGGGCTAACGCTATTTTAGGAGTCTCTTTAGCCACGGCCCAGGCCGCTGCCAAAGATGCGGGCCTTCCTTTGTATCGCTATGTAGGTGGATCACAGGCCTGCCGTTTGCCGGTGCCTTTGATGAATGTTTTGAATGGTGGGGCCCACGCCAACAATGGCTTGGATGTGCAAGAATTTATGATTGTTCCCACCGTGAATAATTCCTTCGCCGATTCATTGCGTGCCGGGGCTGAAATTTTTCAAGTCTTGAAAAAAATCTTGGCGCAAAAAAAAATGTCCACAGCTGTGGGCGATGAAGGTGGATTTGCTCCACGATTGACTTCAAATAAAGAAGCTTTAGATCTATTGGTCGAAGGCATTCTACAAGCGGGCTATGAGCCGGGACAAAATGTATTTTTAGCTTTGGATGTGGCCGCCACAGAACTTTATGATCAAGGTCGCTACACGTGGGAAGGGCAAAAAATTGCTCCTTCAGAATTGATTGGTATTTATAAATCTTGGTCTGAAAAATACCCATTGATCAGCATTGAAGATGGTTTAAGTGAAGACGATTGGGATTCTTGGGCGCAGTTAACCAAACAAATTGGTTCGCAGGTGCAACTGGTGGGCGATGATTTGTTTGTCACTAATCCTAAACGCCTGCGCCAAGGCATTGAAAAAAACACCGCTAATGCATTATTGGTTAAAGTGAATCAGATTGGCACTTTAAGTGAAACGGCTGAAGCTGTGAACTTAGCGCAAAGAAATAAATATAAAGCCGTAATGTCTCATCGCAGTGGTGAAACCGAAGATGTCACCATCGCCGACTTGGCAGTGGCTTTGAATTGCCAACAGATCAAAACCGGCAGCCTTTGCCGTGGTGAACGCACAGC
>JBMOJS010000155.1:0-7303 GCA_049315665.1 Pseudobdellovibrionaceae bacterium
AGATTCAGGTTCAATGATTTCATAAGTTTTTCTATTTTTAATCATGCCATCTTGGTGAATCCCAGATTCATGAGCAAAGGCATTAGACCCCACAATGGCTTTGTTGGGTTGAACAACTAGACCTGTGCGTGCCGAAACCAACTGGCTGGTTGGGAATAAAAACGGTGTGTTGATGTGAGTGGTTTTTTTGTAATAATCTTCGCGAATTTTTAAAGCCATAACAATTTCTTCCAAAGAAGCATTGCCAGCGCGTTCGCCGATGCCATTGATTGAGCATTCGATTTGACGAGCCCCTTCTTGAACAGCAGCCAAGCTATTGGCCACTGCCAAACCCAAATCATTGTGGCAGTGAGTGCTTAAGATCAAAGAATTATTTTTAAGACGTTCTTTGATGTGTTTAAAAACTCCAGCATAGTGTTCGGGGTAAGCATATCCAGTTGTATCAGGTAAATTCAAAGTGGTGGCGCCTGCTTCAGCGGCGGCTATAGCCACTTCCACTAAAAAACCCAAATCAGTGCGAAAAGCATCTTCAGCAGAAAATTCTACATCATTGGTGAACTGCTTGGCCTGTTGAATGGATTCTTGAGTCATGCGCAATACGGTTTTGCGTTTTTCAGCCAAAGTGGCGCCGTATTTGGCGTCGCCAAATTTAGCCAAAACATGGTGGTCTGAGGTGCCGATAAATGTATGGATACGACGATACTTGGCCGGCTTTAAAGCATTTCCGGCAGCTTCAATATCTTCTTGTTTCGCGCGAGCCAAAGCAGCAATCACGGCAGAACATTCTTCAGCCACTTTTTGTACGGCTGTGAATTGGGATGGCGAAGACACAGGAAAGCCCGCTTCAATAATATCAACACCCAGTTTTACTAAAGCGTGGGCAATTTCTACTTTGTCTTCAACAGACAAAGAAGCGCCTGGGGATTGTTCTCCATCACGAAGTGTGGTGTCGAATATGATGATATTTTCTGAAGACATAAATAGCTCCTGCTTTAAGTCGAATTATTTCAACACAGATTTTAACTGAGTCAAAAAGATATCTGTGATTTCTTTTGTTCCCACGGTCTTTTGTTCTTTGGTGGCAATATCTGCAGTTCTGTGGCCTGCATTCAAAGTCAGCTCTACAGCTTTCCATACAGCCTGACTTAAGTCGGGTCTTTTGCAAGACAATTCAAGACACATAGCTAAAGAACCAATCATGCCAAAAGGGTTGGCTTTATTTTGCCCAGCAATATCTGGGGCGCTGCCATGAATGGGCTCATACAAAGCATAACGATCGCCAAGACTTGCTGATGGCAACATGCCTAAGCTTCCAGTCAGCATGCCGGCAAGGTCACTTAAAATATCGCCGAATAAATTTGAAGTTAAAAGAACATCAAAGCGGCTAGGAGCACGCACCAACTGCATGGCTGCATTGTCCACATACAAATGATCCAATTGAACATCGGAATAGTCCTTGTGCACTTCTAAAACAATTTTACGCCAGAATTGCGAAGCTTCCAATACATTGGCTTTGTCTACGCTGGTGACTTTTTTGCGGCGTTGACGGGCCAATTCAAAAGCCCGACGTGCCACACGCACCACTTCTTCACGATTGTATCTGGCTGTGTTCCAGCCTTCATTTTCATTCAGACCACGGGGTTCACCAAAATAAAGGCCACCGGTCAATTCACGCACCACCAATAAATCGGTGTTGCTGATAACTTCTGTTTTTAGTGGTGACGCTTCTTGCAGTTGAGAAAAAACCCGGGCAGGACGAAGATTGCAATACAACCCAAGCTCTTTTCTGATTTTTAATAAACCACCCTCAGGGCGCTGACTTTGCGATAGGTTATCCCACTTAGCACCGCCGACAGCAGCCAGTAAAACAGCATCCGCTTGTTGGCAGCTTTGCAAAACTTTATCTGTCAATGGGGATCCATACAAATCAATAGAGGCTCCACCAAAGGCTTCGGGTTGGGTTTCAATTTTTAAAGTGCTGTGTTCTGAAATTAAATTCACTACACGTAAAGTTTGATCCATGATTTCGGGACCAATGCCATCACCTGCTAAACAAACCAATTTAAAATTTTTAGTCGAAGTCATATCTATTAACCTTTCTATTCTTCCAATAAATCTGTCACCGCGCCTAGATGACTGCTGCTTACAGTGGCGCGATATTTGGCCATAACGCCACGTTTGTATTTATCATTGGGCTTTTTCCATTGGGCCTTGCGTGCTGACAACTCAGCTTCCGACAATTCCACATGAATCAATTTTTTTTCTGCTGAAATTGTGATTGAATCGCCCTCTTTCAATAAACCAATAGGGCCACCATCATAGGCTTCGGGGGCCACATGCCCAACCACCAAACCATGGGTTCCGCCACTAAAACGTCCATCGGTGATTAATCCCACAGACTCGCCCAATCCTTGTCCCACCAAAGCTCCTGTGACAGAAAGCATTTCTTGCATTCCCGGGCCACCCTTAGGGCCTTCATAGCGAATCACTAAAACATCACCGGCTTTGATTTTGTTCTCTTGAACAGCTGTGTAGGCTTCAAGTTCACTGTTAAAAACACGGGCAGGTCCTGTGATTTCTGTGACTTTCAAGCCAGACACTTTTGCAACGGCCCCATAGGGCGCTAGGTTGCCTTTTAAAATAACCATGGGGCCTTGCTGACGAAAAGCTTCATTTTTAGAACGAATCACTTTTTGTGAATCAAATTCTAAAGTTTTGACGTTACTTAAATTTTCTTTCCAAGTTTTGCCAGTAACAGTCAAACAGCTATCGTCAAACATTTTTTCATTTACTAAGTATTTTATCAAAGGTGGTAAACCACCAATTTGATCAAAGTCAGCAGCCACAAATCGACCACTGGGTTTTAAATCCGCTAAGTGAGGAATTTTATCCGACAAGGCATCAAAATCCTCAATGCGTAAAGATACACCTATTGTGCTGGCTATAGCTAACAAATGCAAAACAGCATTGGTTGATCCGCCCAAAGCAAACGTCACCACGATGGCATTCAATAATGATTGTCTAGTAATGATATCAGAAGGACGAATGCCTTTTTTAATCAGTTCTACAACTTGACTGCCCGCTTGCCGGGTCTCTAAAGTTTTTCTCTGATGCACGGCTGGAACGCAAGCTCCGCCGGGCAAACTCATGCCCATGGCTTCGATGGCCGCCGACATGGTGTTGGCTGTGTACATGCCACCACAAGAGCCGGGCCCAGGACAGGCTGATTTTTCAACCGCTAAAAATTCTTCACGAGTGATTTTGCCAGATACAAACTGACCAACAGCTTCAAAGATAGAAACAATATCAACCGCAGAGTTATTGTTGGTTCCAGGTAAGATTGTGCCGCCGTAAACAAAAATGGATGGAATGTTCAATCGGGCCATTCCCATAATTGCCCCAGGCATATTTTTATCACAACCACCAACACAAACCATGGCATCAAAAGCTTGCGCTGATCCCACGACTTCAATGCTGTCGGCAATCACTTCTCTGGAAACCAAACTGAATTTCATGCCCTCTTGACCCATGGAAATTCCATCAGAAACCGTGATTGTACCAAAAGTCTGTGGAAAGCCCTGGGCCTCGCGGCAGCCATTGGCTGCTGCTTCTGCCAAATCTTTTAAATGGTAATTGCACGGAGTGATGGTGCTCCACCCTGAAGCAATCCCCACGATGGGCTTGCTAAAGTCTTCATCTTTAAAGCCCACGGCCCGCAGCATTGCGCGGGCGGGAGCTGCCTTATCACCATCTGTGATATTTTTAGAGCGGTGTTTTAAATCCATTAATTAACCTGTTTATCTACCAATTTATTTTTGATTGGGAATTTAATTTTGCTGCGCAATTCGGCCCCTACTTTTTCAATTTGGTGGGCAGCGCCTTCTTCACGGAAGCGACGGAAATTCGGCAAACCTTGTTCGTTTTCTTTCACCCAAGCCGCCGCAAATTCACCAGAGCGAATGCGATTCAAAACTTGCTTCATATTGGCTTTCACCTGTGAATCAACAACTGCAGGGCCAGAAACATAATCGCCATATTCAGCAGTGTTAGATATTGAATAGCGCATGGTGCTCATGCCGCCTTCATAAATTAAATCCACGATCAATTTTAATTCGTGCAAGCATTCAAAATAAGCCATTTCAGGCTCATAACCAGCTTCAACCAAAGTTTCAAAACCAGCTTTAACTAAAGAAGTCACTCCGCCACAAAGTACGGCTTGTTCACCAAATAAATCTGTTTCGCACTCTTGTTGAAAAGTAGTTTCGATCACGCCAGCGCGGGTTCCGCCAATGGCTTGTGCATAAGCCAATGCTTTATTTTTAGCTTCGCCTGATGCATCTTGCTGAATTGCGATTAAACAAGGTACGCCGCTGCCTTCAGTGTATTCACGACGAACAGTGTGCCCTGGTCCTTTAGGAGCTACCATAAACACGTCGACATTGGATGGCGGAACAATCTGTTTAAAATGAACGGCAAAACCATGAGCAAACAATAAAGATTTTCCAGCACTCAAATTGGGCTCGATGGATTCTTTATAAACTTGTTTTTGCTTTTCATCAGGAAGTAAAACCATAATCAAGTCAGCCCATTTAACAGCATCAGCCGTTTGGAAAACTTTAAGACCTGATTTTTCAGCTTTAACTATAGAAGGGCTTCCTGCAGCCAAACCCACAGCAACATCCAGCCCAGAATCTTTTAAATTCAAAGCATGGGCATGACCTTGGCTTCCGTAACCAAGTACGGCAATCTTTTTATTTTTTAAAACCTCTGTGGAAGCGTCTTTTTCGTAATAAAGTTTCATCGTTATTCCTTTCTGAAAAACGTTATTGATTTTGTAATTGTAATATCTGTTCAGTGCTGTTGTGTTGGATGGAATCCAAAGTCACCGCTTTTGCCTCGTGAACTTGTAAAACTTTAATTGTGCGTTTAAAAAGTTTAATCAATTTCGGCAAATCTTGTTCGGGACCTTGTACTTGAATATCCAACTGATTTCCGTGCAGTTTATAAGACTGTAAAGAAAACATTTTTTTTGATAGCACAAAACCGATTCTTAAAAACAAATTTTCTTCTGGTAACACTTGCAGTTGTAAATGATGAGTTTTTGCTGCAATGGCAACATTATTTTGCCCAGTCCCGTTTTGTTGCGCTACAGGTCGCGTTGGTGGAGCTGTACGAGTGCTCATTTTATTTTGCTGTGGGGCTTCTAAAATCATTTTATCAGCAAATTGGCCCGATGGAACCATAGGGAACACGCCCTCTTCTTTTTCCACTTCGACATGAATCAAACAGGGGCCGTCGTTGTAGTCCAAGACGGTTTGTAGGTTGGCCTTCAAATCTTTAGAAGAGTTAATATGAAAACCCTTCACGCCAAAAGCTTCGGCCACCGCCACAAAATTGGGATTGTCATGTAAATCACTGGCAGAAAGGCGATTTTCATAAAATATATCCTGCCACTGACGGACCATGCCTAAATATTTATTATCCAAAACCAAAATCTTTACGGGTATACGCATGCGAGCAGCCGTAGCTAACTCTGGCAATGTCATTTGAAAACCACCATCACCTACAACAGCCACTACAGTTTTTTTAGGAAAAGCCAACTGGGCCCCAATGGCTGCAGGAAAGCCATATCCCATGGTGCCTGCTCCGCCTGAGCTGAACCAGTGATTGGGGTGATTGAAGTTTAAAAATTGCGCGGCCCACATTTGGTGTTGGCCAACGTCTGTGGTAGCAACCAACTCACCAGCAGTTAATTCATTCAAAACTTCTAAAACTTCTTGGGCTTTTAGGCCACCAGATTTGTCGTATTTCAAAGGATGTACTTTTTTATAAGTATTCAACTCATCCAACCAAGCGGTTGTTTGCTTTGAATCAAAAGATTTTTTAGTTAAACTTTGATTGATCAAGTGCACGACACGTTTTGCATCGCCAACGATATGAGCATCGGCATTGATGATTTTTCCAATCTCTGCCGGGTCAATATCCACATGGATTTTTTTAGCTCCCTTGCAAAAATTTTTGGGATCTCCGTTGATGCGATCATCCCATCTAGATCCAATCGAAAAAACTAAATCACAGCGGGTCAATGCTAAGTTTGAACAAGCTGTTCCATGCATTCCCACCATACCCAAAGACAATGGATTGGTTTCGGGAAAAACACCTTTGCCTAGCAAGGTTGAAGTCACCGGAATTTGCAAAGCTTCTGCCAATTGCAATAGCTCTTGCCCAGCCCGACTGATCATAGCCCCTTGGCCAGCAATAATTAAGGGCCGTTGTGCTTGCAATAAAAGTTCAATAATTTTTTCAACTTGCTGAGGCTGCGGATCCGCAGGGGTGGTTTCAAAACCAGGAATGCTTAAATGCGGATCAGGGTAGTTCACAGGAAAGTCGCAACCCATCTGAACAATATCTTTAGGCAGATCAATCAATACAGGTCCTGGTCGTCCAGATTGCGATAAAACCACAGCCTCTTGAATAATTCGCGGGATGTCTTCAGCCTTAGTCACGCTATAACTGTGCTTCACCACAGGCATGGATAAACCATAAATATCTACTTCTTGAAAAGAGTCTTTACCAAAAACAGATTTGCCCACCTGGCCGCACATCACAATCATCGGCACTGAATCCATATAGGCTGTGTAAATACCAGTGATGGTATTTGTAGACCCAGGACCGCTGGTGACCAAAACCGCAGCAGGTTTTCCTGTGGCCCTGGCATATCCATCGGCCATGTGCGTGGCGCCCTGTTCATGGCGCACCAAAATAAAATTAAATTTAGCATCGTAGAGGGCGTCAAAAATCGGCAGAGCAGCGCCGCCAGGATAGCCAAAAACATAATCAATCTTCATTTTTTCTAAAGATTTAACCAGAGCTTCAGCCCCCGTCATCCAAGTCGGAGTTTGTTCAGACGCTAAGCCTTCAGTTTGGTCTACAGTGTTTTGCTTCACGATCACCACCTTGATAAAAAAAAACCCCGGAGTTTTTGCCCCGGGGTTTGGTCTTGTCTTACTTTTATCGTTTAACTTTTACAACAAACGATAAAATTCCCCGGAGCCGCTTTACGCAGAATTAGCAGAAGGTTCAGCAGTAGCAGATTGCTATTGATGACTGTAGCTAAAAGAGAATTTAAAATAGTTTGTGGCAAAAAATATTTCATTGTTGAAAGGCACTCTACAGGAAAATTTACAAAATGCAACAGCAAACAAGTTTTGCCGATGCGTTTTTTTACTGTCAAAAGATTAGACACCAGGCGTATTGACTCATAGATAAATGTCCCTGAACTAGGATCTGGTTACGCAACTTT
>JBMOJS010000397.1:0-1668 GCA_049315665.1 Pseudobdellovibrionaceae bacterium
CAGAAGCAAAATTAAAATTTAAATAAAAAAATGTTGAGAATGCAAAAATTAAAAGTTTTATTTTGCGCAAAAAATAATCTTTTGTTCGTAGTTCTTTTGGGCTCATATGCTATAGAATGACGCAGCCTCAAGAAAAACTCTATATTTTTTATTATTTGCGGACACACCTTAACCAATACTATCTTGAAACAAGATGCTATTGTGAATAAACTAAGCTAAAGTCCAGTGCATCGTGGGTCTAAGGATTTTGTTTTGATACGGAGGTCTGATGAATACAACTCCAGAATTTTCTTCTTTCACCCAGTTCTGGCCCTACTACTTGCGGGCTCACTTGAATTCCACCAATAGATTATTGCATTTGATTGGTGGGTTTTTTGGTTATTCGGGGATTGTATTGGCTTTCATCCAATGGTCTTTATGGCCCTTCGTTATTGGTCTTACCATCAACTATTGTTTTGCCTGGGCGGGACATGGGATTTTTGAAAAAAACAAACCTTTAACCTGGAAGTATGCTGGGTGGAGTTTATTTGCCGGCGGTCGACTTTTTTTATTGATCCTATTTGGGCGATTGGATGCTGAATTTAATAAATTTGAAATAAAGGCGTAGGGCTCTAAGTATAAATTTATTTTTTAGAAGACGGTGGCGTTTTAGGCCCCAATCCTTGAATTTTTTTATCTGAAGTGGCCCGGCCTTTGTAGCCACGTTTTTTAGCTATATCGTCAGGGGTATCAGCCAAGAAAACTCGTTGTACTGCCACATCATTCAAATAAACCAACTGCCCTGGTTTTAAAGCACCAATACGCAAGCGCCCAATGGCAACTCGGCGAAGTTTTAAAACATCCAAACCGATTTTGGCAAACATCTGGCGCACCTGACGGTTTTTACCTTCAGTGATAATAATTTTATACCAGTCGTATTTTTCTGATTTTTTTGCAGCAGAAGATTCTGATTTGATCGTCACTTTTTCTAAATGTTTGGCGGCGACTTTACCACCAATAATGCTGACTCCGCGAAGTAGTTTTTGAATGTGGTGAGCTTGAGGTTGGCCATTCAATTTAACTAAATAAGTTTTTGTTACTTCGGATTTTGGATTCATGATTTTATTGGCGTAATCGCCATCGTTGGTCAATAACAACATGCCTTCGGAATCCCAATCCAAACGGCCAATGGGAAATACGCGCACCGGTGTTTTTTCTAAATAATCTTTAATCGTTGGACGCCCCAAGGGATCATCCATGGTGGTTAGCACTTCACGTGGTTTATTCAACAGCATGTACAATTTCATGGTGGTTTGTTTTAAGGGTTTGCCACGCACCAAAATTTTATCAGACTGGGCATCAACTTTAATGCCCAATTCAAAAACTTTTTTACCATTGACGGTAACAAGGCCTTCTTCGATCCAGCGATCGGCTTCACGGCGTGAAGCTAAACCACTGTCTGCAATCAATTTGTTAAGTCGTATCCTTTGAGCGGAGATATTTTTTGACATTCTTCTTTGGCCTCGTGTTTCAGATCTCTTATCAGAAGGGTCAGAAACTTGTCACCGAGAAACACATGATCTAAGGCTGTTTCTGCCTTAGCTATGGCTATTTGACTCCATTTCAAGGCTTCAGGATCTTTATTTTGAAAAAGTTGCCTGGCTCGCTCTAGCTGACTGACAATATCTT
>JBMOJS010000156.1:0-7248 GCA_049315665.1 Pseudobdellovibrionaceae bacterium
ATAAAATAAGAAGGGATCAGCACTGTGCGCAGGGTGCCCGGCTGGCTTTTTTGTAAATTCTTCTTCAAGCCCCTGAATTTGATATTGAAAATGGGCTTTCCATGGTTTTTCTTGCATAGTCTATTTATCGGATAAATAGACCAAAATATGATCTTCCTTGACAGTTTTTGTCGCGAAAGATCTTGAATTGTGTTAGTTTTCGTCAGCCCATGACAAACAACTCGACCTTAAGCCAGAAAATCTATTTGGATCACAATGCCACAGCGCCAGTGGATGAGCAGATCTTTGCCCAAATCAGTTCTTGGGGCTGCGGCAATCCCAGCTCTATTCACTGGGCCGGGCGCGCGACAAAAAACCTCATTCGTGATGCAAGAAGTGCCTTGGCGCAAAATTTAGGGGCTCACCCCTTAGAACTTATTTTTACTTCTGGCGGCAGTGAAAGCAACAACACTGTGATTAAGGGTATTTGGCTGCATGAACTTGCAAAGCCTGCGGATCTTCGACGAACTCATTATCTGTGTTCACAAGTCGAACACCCCAGTGTGATTAAAACTTTACAGTTTTTACAAAGTCAGGGTTTTATTTCTGTGGACTGGATTCCAGTCCATCGTGATGGAAAAATGGATTTAAAATTTATTCAAGAACATGCCAGTGAAAAAACGGCTTTGATTTCTGTGATGATGGCCAACAATGAAACTGGCAACCTGTTTCCGATTGAACAAATAGTACTTATAGCCAAAGCAAAAAATATTTTAGTGCACACGGATGCGGTGCAGGCCTTGGGTAAAATCCCCGTGGATTTAAAATCTTTGGGTGTGGATTATGCTTCTTTTTCAGGACATAAATTTTACTCTTTAAAAGGCTGCGGACTGTTGTATTGCAAAAAAGGGGCTTCCTATTTGCCTTTGATTCATGGGGGTGGTCATGAACGCCATCGTCGCGGCGGAACAGAAAACACCTACGGAATTGCGGCCTTGGGCTTGATGGCGGCCCGGCTACCTGAAGTGACTGAAAAAAATAAAACCGTGGCTCAGTTGCGGGATTTGTTTGAAGCTGAAGTGTTGCAATCCATAGCAGATGTGCAGATTGTCGGGCGCGAGTCTATGCGGCTGTCAAACACCAGCTCACTGTTGATAGACGGTGTTGATGGGGAAACCTTATTGATGAGCTTAGACCTGAAAGGCTTTGCGGTCAGCACCGGCGCCGCCTGCAGTAGCGGCAATCCTGAACCCAGTCCCGTGCTTTTAGCCATGGGTTTGAGTCGAGCAGAAGCCCAAAGCAGTTTGCGCATCAGCCTTGGTTGGGGTAATACAGAGTCTGAAATTTTACTGTTTATCGAGGCCTTAAAAAAGACCGTTCAACATTTGCGCAGTTTGCATGGATATAAAGAAAGAAAAATGTCATGAATCATAGTGAAGCTAAAAAAAATAAACCTCGTGTTTTAGTCGCCATGAGTGGCGGTGTGGATAGCAGTGTGGCCGCGGCTCTGTTGGTCGAACAGGGTTACGAGGTGATTGGCGCCACTATGCAGGTTTGGGATTATTCTGAATGCGATATAACCGAAGGCAATGGGACCTGCTGTTCTAGCATTGATGTGGATGATGCCCGAGATGTTGCCGATCGCTTGGGTATTCCGTTTTATGTTCTGAATTGTGAAGCTAAATTTAAAGCGGCCGTGATTGATCCGTTTTTGAATGCCTATTTGCAAGGGCAGACTCCAATCCCTTGTGTGAATTGCAATACATTTTTAAAATTTGATCATTTGGTTAAAAAAATGCAAGAACTTGAATGCGACTACTTGGCCACTGGTCACTATGCGCGCATCGTGCAGGACTCTGAAGGTCAATCGCATATTTATACCTCTACCGATGACTGGAAGGACCAAACCTATTTTTTGTTTACGATGGATCCTAAATTGATTCCGCAATTGTTGTTTCCGGTGGGGGCTTACAATAAAACTCAAGTGCGAAAAATTGCTGAAGAAAAAGGCCTATTGAATGCCAAAAAGAAAGACTCTACAGGAATTTGTTTTGTCGGCAACAAAGGCTATCAAAGTTTTGTTGAAGAAAATGTTCCAGCTGAAGTTTTAAAAACAAAATCAGGGTTATTAAAACGCTATCCCAATGGTGAGGTTTTTGGCACACATACAGGCATTCATGCTTTTACCTATGGACAAAGTAAAGGCCTGGGTCTGACTTACCATGAAAAACTTTTTGTGATTAAAATTGATCCAATAGACAATACCGTGTGGTTGGGTGAAGAAAAATATTTATTTGCCGATCAAGCACAAATTATTGAACCCCATCTGTTGTCAAAAATCGCCGAGGGTGAATGGTTGAATGTGAAAATTCGCTTTCAACAAAAGGGGGCCTTGGGGCAAGTCTTTAAAACCCCACAAGGTTATCAAGTGAAATTTTCTGAACCACAAAGAGCCGTAACACCAGGGCAGGCGGCGGTGTTTTACCGGGATCAGCAGTTGTTGGGGGGCGGATGGATCACCCTTTAGCCGAAAATATTCAAGTGCATACCTTTGGTTGCAAAGTGAATACCTATGATTCTGGGTTGATAGAAAAAAATATTAAAAATTACAGCCAAGCTGCGGTTGCAGAAAATAAACCATTCAGCAAATCTGCGCCGATTCATATTTTAAACACCTGCGCGGTCACGGCCGAAGCCACCAAAGAAGCCCTTCGTTACATTCGTCGCCTCAAATCCAAAGAGCCTTTGTGCACAATCGTCGTTACGGGTTGTGCGGCCCAGGTGGATACCGGGGCCTTTGAAAATTTACCAGGTGCAGATCTGGTGGTGGCCAATTCGCACAAATCCCAATTGCCTTTTTTATTGGATCAATACTTTAAAGGGACTTTGCAACAAAAGACTTTTAAGTCCAATATTTTTCAAAAAGAAGATCTGGAATCTGGTGGGGGACAAGAAAGTCATCACACAAGGTCGTTTTTAAAAATTCAAGATGGCTGCAATAGCTTTTGCACTTACTGTGTGATTCCTTTTGCTCGTGGTAAAAGCCGCAGTTTGGGTGTGCAAGATTTGATTGAAAAAGTGAATATGTTGCATGCCGAAGGTGTGCGTGAAGTGGTTTTGACCGGAGTCCACATTGGCGACTATGAAGACACTTGGCGTGGCAGTAAAGCTCAACTTGAAGATTTGGTAGAAGCTTTATTGCTACACACATCGATGCCTCGTTTTCGTCTTTCTAGTTTAGAGCCTGTGGAAGTCAGCGATCGCCTGCTAGATCTTTATAAAGATTCTAGGTTGTGTCCGCATTTTCACATGAGCATTCAAAGTGCCAACACTAGCGTTCTAGAAAAAATGAAGCGCAAGTACACCCAACAGGATGTCATGCAAAGCTTAGAAAAAATTTATAAAAAGATACCTCAGGTGCATGTGGGCATGGATGTGATTGTTGGCTTTCCCAATGAAACCGACGAGCTTTTTTTAGACACCTATCAAACTTTACAAAACCTGCCTTGGACCAAGATTCATGTGTTCCCTTACAGTGAAAGGCCTGGCACCAAAGCCATGCAGTATACTGAAACCGTTCGCCGCGAAGTGCGTTTGCAAAGAGCCGCCCAATTGCGGCATTTGAGTCAAGCCCGCTATGGGGAAGAGGCACATAAGCAGTTGGGGCAAATTAAAAAAGTTTTGTTGTTAAAAAACTCGAACAAAAATGCCAATGCCCTTAGCCGCGACTACTGGCAGGTGCAGGTGGAATCTGATCCTAGCAGCACTTGGCTGTCTGGAACAGAAGTTCAGGTGCGTTTGAAAGATTATATTCAAGGCGTATCAACCATAGGTGAAGGCTACTTTTCTAGTGAGCTTGTTATGGCGGAGGGTTTATGAAGCGGCCTGCATTTAAAAATCAGGATTTAGAACTGGCGGCATTGACACATAAAAGTTACGCCAACGAAAACCGTTTGTCTTACAATAATGAAAAATTAGAATTTATTGGTGATGCCGTTTTAGATTTGATCATCGGTGAAATGTTGTTTTTGGAATTTCCTGAAGATCATGAAGGTCGCTTGTCAAAAAAACGGGCGAGTTTGGTCAACGAAGAAACTTTGGCCGAAAAGGCTTTGCAATTGAGCTTGCAAAACGAACTGCGTTTAGGCAGGGGCGAGGCTTCGCGCTCGCGACTGCTGGCTTCAGTTTTAGAGTCTTTGATCGGTGGTCTTTATTTGGATCAAGGTTTTGATGTGGTTCGGGGCTGGGTGACCGAGTTGTTTTTACAAGATGTGAAGAAATTAGGCTTTACCAGTATCGATTACGAAAAAGACTATAAAAGTCGCTTGCAAGAGGTGCTGCAAAAAGCCTACAAGCAGACTCCGCTTTACGAAGTGGTGTCCGAAGAGGGTTTGTCCCATGAAAAGATATTTACGGTGCAATTGTCTTTTCAGGATAAAAAAATTGCTTTGGGTCGGGGCACCACTAAAAAGATAGCCGAGCAAGAGGCCGCTAAGGGCGCCTTGCAAAATTTAGAAGCGCAGATTCCATCCATGGGAGAAAAAAGTGAGTAGTGATTTATTTCGTGCAGGTTTTTTAGGATTGATTGGTCAACCCAATGCGGGAAAAAGTTCTTTATTGAATTTTTTGATGGAAGAAAAAGTTTCTATTGTTACAGCCAAACCACAAACCACCCGCCGTCGTGTGCATGGCTTGTGGAATTGCCCCGAAGGACAAATTGTTTTTGTGGATGCTCCAGGTGTGGTTCAAGCTGAAAAAGGCTTGAATGGGTTTTTAGCGCAAGAAGCCCAAGATGTGATTCGTCAGTCTGATGCTTTATTGGCCTTGGTCAGCTTGGATGAAAAATCCCCCGAAGAAGCCAAAAAAGTTTTGCAAATGGTCAGTGAAAGTCAAAAACCATGGATGGCTATTGTTACCAAAACAGATCTGCAAGACAAACTGCATCGATCAGTGATTTTACAACAGATGGTGGATCTTGTTGTTGAAGCCAGCCCAAATAAAAAATTTTTTATGGGCACAAAAACCATCAGTATCAAAGATACGGATAAAGACACTAGATCCGCATTGCTTAAAACTTTTTTACAGATGCTGCCGCTGTCGCCAGCACCTTTGTACGACACAGAATGGTTGACCTTAGCGAACACCAAAGATGTGGTGGCTGAAATGGTGCGGGAAAAATGTTTTGAATTTTTGCATCAAGAAGTTCCTTACAGTTTAGCTGTGCGAATTTTAAAATATGATGAATCTTCTAAAAAAATTCCACATATTTACTGTGAAATTATTGTTTCGCGGGAATCCCACAAAGGGATTGTGATTGGTCAGCAGGGACAAATATTAAAAAAAATTGGTGAAGAAGCTCGCACCGAAATTGAAAAGTTTTTGCAAGAAAAAGTCTACTTGGGTTTGCAAGTGACCTACAGCAAAGATTGGTTTGAAAATACTCGAGTGATGAAAGAATTAGGTTATGTCACTAATAACTCCTAAAGTTGCTATTATTGGTCGTCCGAATGTTGGCAAATCCACTTTGTTTAATATTATTACCGACTCTAGAAAATCTGTGGTTAAAAATCAACCCGGAGTCACCCGGGATATCTTGATCGAGCCTGTTGAGATCTGGGGCAAGGCCTTTGATATTATCGATACGGGTGGTATTACAGAAGCTCAGGATTTATTTTCAAAGTTAATTCATGAACAGGTCAGTGATTTTTTACAGACTGTGGATTTTATTATTGTGGTGATGGACGGTCGGGTGGGTTTGATTCCCGAAGACCATGAGGTTTTAAAACTGGCCCAGCATGTAGGTAAACCCCGCATTGTGGTGATCAATAAAGCCGATAAAGTGGCTGAAGAAGAAATTGCAAAATCTGATTTTTATGAATTGGGTGAAGATTTGATTGCAGCCTCTTTTGAACAAAGGCGCGGTATCACTGAAGTGTTAGAATGGGTGACCAAACAAATTCCTGATCAGCCCAAAGAAGAAATTGAAAGCTTACGTATTGCCATTGTGGGTAAGCCCAATGCCGGTAAAAGCTCTTTGTGCAATGCCTTGGTGGGGCAAAATCGCATGTTGGTTTCGACAGTAGCCGGGACCACCATTGATGCCGTTGAAGTTCCTTTTTTTTACAATGAAAAACAATATATTTTAGTCGATACAGCAGGTTTAAGAAAATCTGCTCGTCGTGACGATGATGTCGAAATTATTTCGGCCTTTAAATCGCAAGAAGCTATTCGGCATGCAAATATTGTGTTGTTGGTGATTGACGGTCTTTTAGGTCCTTCTGAACAAGACGCTAAAATTATGCAAGCGGTGCTTGAAGGCCATAAGGGCGTCATTTTAGTCGTTAATAAGGCGGATGAAGGACAAAAAATTCCAGAATTTAAAAAAATTGTCCATGAACAAATTCAAAAAACCTTTCACTTTTTTGATGATGTGCTTGTTACTTTTATCAGTGCAAAAAATGGCAATGGCCTAGAAGAACTGATGGAACAGATTGAAGAGCTGGATAAAAAACGTCACTTCCGAGTTTCTACTTCAGATCTAAATGACTTCTTTTTCGAAACGATTCGGAAAGCTCCGGCACCGGTTTGGGGAACCACAAATGTGAAGTTTTATTATTTGACTCAGACTTTTCAAAAGCCTCCGGCTTTTATCGCATTTGCCAATCATCCTGATGGTGTTACCAACAGTTACCGTCGGTTTTTGATTAAACATTTAAAAGAAAAATTTGATCTTTGGGGTATTCCGATTCGTATCTTTTGTATGAAATCCCGCCGTTCAGGCTCTTCCTCTGAAAAGGGTCAATAACAGTGCAAAGGGGTGGCTACTGGCGCACGAAGTTTGGTTTTTACCTTTTAGCCGTAGGGTCCGCTTGCAGTCTGGGAAATATTTGGCGCTTTCCGTATATTGTTGGTGAAAATGGCGGTGGTGCTTTTGTATTGTTGTATATTTTTTTAGCCATGGTTTTAGGGGCTCCACTTCTGATTAGTGAATTGATGCTTGGTAAAAGTACCCGCAAAAGTGTTTTGACAGCTTTAGAAACCTTACCCACCAAGTCTGTTTGGATCCGCAAATGGGTCGGGCGTTCTTCTGTGATTTTAAGTCTAGTGGTTTTGTCTTATTATTCCGTGATCAGTGGTTGGGTGCTGCACTTTTTAACCCAGTTTTTAGTGGGATTATTAGATCCTGGTTTCTTGCAAGCGGAAAATCAACTGGTCACATTAATGAACAATGGTTGGTTGCAAGTCTTATTGGCTTCAGCCCATTTGCTT
>JBMOJS010000398.1:0-1657 GCA_049315665.1 Pseudobdellovibrionaceae bacterium
ACACCCATAGAGCTTGTGCAAAAATGGTTGCCCTACGGTGTGATTTTAAGTGGTGGACCTAATTCTGTTTACGCAAAAGATGCGCCCACCTATGATGTGTCGGCCTTGCTAAAATCCCATCCGGTTTTGGGTATTTGTTATGGCATGCAATTGATGGCTCAACAATTGGGTGGTGCGGTCGAAGCGGCCACTCATCGTGAATATGGCCTGCAAACTTTAAACTGGCAGGACAGTGCTGGCAGCACTTCCCACAGTGGTGGCGCCCGCGCGCAGTCAGATCTTTTTTCGGTGAAAAAAGTATGGATGAGCCATGGAGACATTGTGACCGAAGCTCCAGCTGGATTTCAAGTGGCCGCCGTTTCTGAAACTGGCCATGCGGCGGCGTTGGTGGCTGATCGGGCTATGGCCGTGCAGTTTCACCCGGAAGTGGCTCACACTGAAAATGGAATTCAGGTTTTAAAACACTTCAGTGAAAACATTTGCCATGCCCCCGCGGAATGGAAGATGGATTTTATTTTTCAGCAGATTGAAGAAAATATTTTATCAGCTGTGAGCCCGCAAGACCATGTATTGGTGGGTTTGAGTGGCGGAGTAGATTCATCCGTCGTAGCCACATTATTGACGAAAATATTGGGCGCTGAAAGAGTGCACTGTGTTTTTGTCGATAATGGATTGCTTCGTAAAGATGAATTTTCCAGTGTATTGGCCGCCTACAAGGCCATTGGTTTGAATGTTCTAGGTGTGGATGCCCGTAAAGAATTTATGACCGCCTTGGCTGGAATCAGTGACCCTGAACAAAAACGCAAAACCATCGGTCGGGTTTTTATTGAAATTTTTGACAAGTCTTATGACAAATCTTTACCTATCCGCTGGTTGGCCCAGGGCACTTTGTATCCTGATGTGATTGAAAGTGTGTCTTCGGTGGGTGGCAGTGTGACGATCAAATCCCATCACAATGTGGGGGGCTTGCCGGAAAAAATGAATTTAAAATTGTTAGAGCCCGTGCGCGAACTTTTTAAAGATGAAGTGCGGCGCCTAGGGGAACAGCTGGGCTTGCCAAAAGATATTCTATGGCGCCATCCCTTTCCAGGGCCGGGTTTAGCCATTCGCGTTTTGGGCGAAATCACCGAAGAAAAATTAACTATTTTGCGCGATTGCGATGCGATTTTTATCGACGAATTAAAAAAACAAAATCTGTATGATAAAATCTGGCAGGCTTTTTGTGTGTTGCTGCCAGTGCGCACCGTTGGAGTGCAAGGGGATTCTAGAACCTACAGCCATGTTTTGGCTCTAAGGTCCGTCACCGCCAGTGATGGTATGACTGCGGATTGGTACAATTTTGAATTTTCTTTTTTACAGAAAGTTTCTAATCGCATCACTAATTCGGTATCTGGTGTGAATCGTGTGGTTTATGACATCACCAGCAAACCCCCAGCCACCATTGAGTGGGAGTAGGTTTATTTATGGAGCAAAAAATGCATTGGCAAAAAAGATTGAAAAACTTAAAGCCTCCATGTTTGTTTTTATTGCTGCTTTTTTTCTCTGAATATGTATCTGGCTCTTTCAAATGAAAAAATCGGCACACGTACGTGCACATGTACATACACACGTACGTGCACATGCAGACACGCACGTACACAAGTCCACGAGTGCGTGC
>JBMOJS010000157.1:0-7217 GCA_049315665.1 Pseudobdellovibrionaceae bacterium
TCTGGGTTAAATTCAAATCCCCCGCTTCAATTTTTTCTGCCACCTGCTGGGATTCTGTTTGTGGCAGTTGTGCCAAAAGTCTTGCAGCATCTATACGGCGCTGGGCGCTGGCCGGGGCATAACCCAATCCTGTCACTAAATATTCAAAGAAGCTGGGATAAGCCATTTGCAAATACAGTTTGCGTCGATCCACTTCAGCCATGTGCCATAAAATATGGGTGGTTAATTTTCGTTCGCGGGAAGTAAGTTCCAGCAGTTTGCTGTGCAAAACCTCACTGTCAAGTTTTTGCAAGACTAAGGGGATTGTGGTGTTGATGGTATAAGCTGAATGCATGGGGCCTCCGTAATGTTTTTTAATAGCAACAGCCTTATAAATAGTAAAAATTGTACTTATAAGACCTTCTACATCAATCAAATCCGTTCAATTGAAGATTTGTATCTTTAGCGCATTCAAATCAGCGAACTTGATCTCTGAATTAAAAGAAGATTACCACAGCTTTTATAATTCAATTTTTAGGGTTTTTTGAAAAGCAGGAAGGTCATTTAAATGACCAATTAAACCACGATAAAACACTAGTATAGCCCATTGCAGAGGCTTTCTTCTAACCCACACCAAGCTTGATGTGCCAAATATTTTCAAGTCATATAAACAATTTTAAATGCATGATTTTGGTGTCAAGCGTTTATTTTCAGAATTTATTTTCAATGCGCGCAGTGCTGTAAACAAATTATGTTTTAAAGCATTATTTCGTCACAACTCAATTCCATTTGAAACTGAAGGAAAAGAATTTGGTCTAAAAGCTTAAAATATATATATTTTGAATGGATACCTGTCCATCTGGAAGTTCAAAAAAAGAATTACGGACCGCCTGCATCTTTATATTTATTGGAATTGGTATTAGAAACAGTTTTTACCACAGCAGCACTTCCATTTGAAACACATTCTTGCTCATGCCATACCAATGACAATACTTTTAACCCCTAATCACAAAGAGCCACTCTATTTTGTCCCAGCCCAGCCCACTCCAGCCTAATTGTTGATGTAGCTTATATTGCGGCAAGAGCCAGAATTTTGGGCAGAACGGGAATCATCTGCCGTGCAGGACACAAACTGGTATTCTTCAATTTTTCTGAGTAAGTTTCCATAGTCATCGGTTTTAACTTTGCTTTTAGGCACTCGTATCATGATTTCTACATTGACATAGGTTTCTGTGGCAGAGTTTTTACTGCGACCAAACCACTGCCGACCATCGTTGTCGCTTTTAGCAGCTACACTTTGTGAACCTACAAAATAAACATGACTATCTTTGAAGTCATTGTAATTAGCCACCTTTGCAAGGTGCCTTGCCCCAGCCAAATGAAATTGGGCAACCTTGACTTCTTTTTCACTGATATGGCCTGTTGTAGCTTTGACCATAGCTGTGAATTGCTCTGTGATGGGCGCAATTTTTAGAGGGTCAAATTTTCCACCTTTGGTTGAACCACAAGTAACCCCTGCAGAACTATAACCAGTGACGGCTTCTCCGGCAGGGCATGTTTTTGAATCGGCTTGAATAAACTGTTCGCACTTGGGCTTTGGCGCACCGTCTGCCCCCACTTCAATTCCTTGAAACATGGTGCCGGGTTGCCCACTGCAATCCATACTGTACATGGGGACTTCACAGTTTCCATTCTTATCGATTTGACCTTGATGGTTTTTACAGACAAAAGCCGGAACACTGAGCATGGAGCTCATGCTGACCACATACTTAAAATTCAATTTATTGAAATTTAAATTGGCAATGGAGGCCAATTGATTTTTTTTATATTTGGCTTCCACTTCAACCAAGGGCTCTGCACATTTAGAACCCAAAATTTTAGCATCATAACTGCCATCACAAATCACCCGCCAAGTCAGATCCAAACTGACGGGGCAATCGGCACTGTCCAAGGCGGCATTGAAGGTGTCACAGGCAATGCCGTTCAAGGCAATCCCTTTATTTGTGCTTTTGGCGTCATAAAAAGACCGGGAAAATTTATCAAACACTTCAAATTTTTTCAGATCGGTATTGCAAGAGTTGGTGCTGTAACAATCAAACTCAGTATTGTTGCTTCTGGTGTTGTCCCA
Organism: Pseudobdellovibrionaceae bacterium; assembly: GCA_049315665.1. Lineage (GTDB taxonomy): Bacteria > Bdellovibrionota > Bdellovibrionia > Bdellovibrionales > Bdellovibrionaceae > JBMOJS01. The sequence goes on from JBMOJS010000157.1 coordinate 2,108, forward strand.
AGCCACAGGATTGGTGATATTGGCTTTCAGTTCGCGGTTGAAAGAATCCAGCTCGGTTATAATATTGTTCTGCACATTTCTATTTTGCAGACTGATATAGTAGCTCATGGTGCCACCCACCACTACAGCGGTCATAGTGGCGGCGATCATGGTTTCAATCAAAGAAAAACCCTTGTTGTTTGAAATTATATACATATAAATTCCTCCACTTTTTTACCATTCACCGTTTTGACGGTGACTCCGCTGACTCTTTTTCCATCCTGACACTTTGGAAAAGTCAAATCCACGCATTCGGGAGTGCCTTTAGGATTGATGGACTTGATGTATTGATGGGGCAGACAACTTGTTTTAGTCCAGGCTTCTGGAAAGCTGCACTCTTTGGTTTCATCCGCAAACTTCCCACCCATACTGATACAAACCTTTTCCATATCTGCATATTCTTCTTTAGTCGGCTGAACAGTAAAATTCATTTGTTTACTGCTGATCGACAATTCAGAGTCTTTGCTTTTTGCCCGAATGCTAAAATCAAAGCGTGGGCGTGGGTTTTCGCATGGATCAACGGGATTTTTGCAAACCATGGTCCATTTGATCTTCACACTGTAAGGGCAATTTTCGGGAAAGCTAGGATCATATACACAGACTCTACCTTGCCGATCAAAGCCATTTTCGGACCAGCCATCTTCAATGGGGTCAGCACTGCTTTTGGGAAGATAAAGAACTTCGTTTTTACGACCTTTCAATAAAAAAAAGCCACTGCCATCAGCAATTGCACAGGGCGATACTAAAGTATCCGAAAAACAATTTTTAAATTTTGCATTTTTAGCATCATCTGTTGAATAACTTAAAGATTCAGGATCTTCTAAATAGCCGGTGATGCTGGTGCGAATAATATTGGCCGCGAACAAAGCCCCTTCTTTTTGGCTTTGTTTGATGGTTTCGTTAGAGGTGCGGGTTAAATTGTAAGTGGCCACCACTAAAAGCAAACCTGTAATGACCGAGACAAATAAAATTGCCCCCCCGCCTTTTTCATCCACCCATTTTGATTTTGTTCGACTTTTTATCATCTGACACATTCCTGTTTTTTTTACAAATATCACTTATCTAAAGGCCCGCATTATACATGTCGGAGTAACACGATTTCTAGGGTTCGGATCGGGCGGAGCTATGCATTCTAAAGTGCCCGTGCTGGGTTTACCTAACCGTATCCTAGATTCGTTGCGCTTATAAGGATTAGGCTCTTCAGAAGTGGTGGCCGTCCCTTCGGGAACCTTAACAATAAGCTTAACTACCCGGGAAGAACGATTTACATAGTAGGAAGCCTCGGCTTCAAAAATATCCTGACCACCTTCGGTTTTTACTAAATAGAAACTTGATGAGGACGCGTCGTAGGAGTTGCGCCCAATACTGATCGTAGCAATGGCTTGAAATGGCGGCGGCGGCGGCGGTTTGGGCCATTCGGCCTTAATAGGGCCATTGAGTAAACATTTGCTTTTTGCAGCCCAACCGGTGGAGCCTTCACAGTCATAGGTGGCGCAAGTCAAGGGCGCCACCAATTGCTTTTTGCCAGCCACGTCGATAGTCATAGCTTCTGTGCAAGTTGCAGGAACACGAACTGTCATTTTGTAACCCACCCAACGATGACCGCCGCACTTGTGGGTATGCCCCCCCACACATTCATAAATATCTTCGTTGATGCCTAATTGATTGGTTTCAGTTCTAGCATAATAAAAATTCTGGCAACTGGCACCATCAACACGACCTCTGCAACCCACTTCAACCGATCCACCTAGAGCAAATGGCGGTGGGGGCTGTGGCGAAACGCAACTGGCCACCATTCGGTCTTCTGTGTTGGATTTGCCTTCAAGATCTAAAACTTCCACTTTTTTGTTTTTAATTGAAGCTAAAAACTTACCTGCAGGACAAGCCACCGCGGGCAAAGGTTTACAAATGGGTTTGGACTCAAAAAAGCCATTCAAATAAGTGCCAGTGGGACAAGGGGTAAATAAGGGAATATCACACACTCCGTTTTGATAAGCCCCTTTGAACATATCACAGGCCATCACTTGCTTTTCATTTTCAGAACTTTGCAAAACTTCAAAGCTGTATTTTGCACTGTTCAATTTGGTGTTTTCATTTCCTGCAAATTGAAAATTCAATTTCACTAAAGGATTCACACAGGGCGAGGCGGAACACACGGCCTCCCAAGTGACATTGAAACGAAACAGGCAGCTTTTACTATTGGCAGAATAATCTTCAGCTGGACTTAAAAGCGAACAAGCTACGGCATTTTTATCCCAACCCCAGGTGCCTTCTTGACCAGCGATTTTTGTGTCCTTCAGGTTGTAGATAGAGATCGCCCCTTTTTGTCCAAAACAGTCAGAGCCACTGCGCAGGCAGGCCATGCTGGCATTGTCGACATGAGAAAATGTTTTGCTCCAACTTTGATAATCTTTCACGGTTTCTAACAATTGTTTTTTGACTTGCAAGACGGCTTTTTGCAACTGAGCCTGATTGTCCAATTTGGATTGAGTGTCATAGATATAAGCCACCGACAAAGCCGATGTGGCTAAGACCGCCGAAGCCACTAAGGCTTCGATCATCGAAGTTCCTTTGTTATTACGAACAAAGAAAGACCATTTTGACTGTTGTTTCATGGTTTCCCCCCGGAAACTAAGACCAATTACATCAACAACTACAGTATATTCTACTTTCGGCTGGACCTTGGTTGGAATTGAATAAATTCTTGTTTTGGGACAAAAATTCTTTTGTTGAGAACTGTTGGTGAATCAAATCAAGACAGGCGCGCTGATCTAACCACCATTGGTCAAATAACGACGAAGAGTCACGCCAGTGACAGTGCCATCATTAAAACTGCAAGTGCCAGACAGCGTGCCTTCCCCTTGGTAATAGCCAAAGTTGGGAGCATAAATGCATGTTTCACTGGACTCACACAAGCCATTGTCATTGCCGATGCCATCATCCATCGCTTCCATGGCGTTCTTTAAAAAAGTGATAGGTGTTGCGTTCAAATTAGTGATGGCCACATTGCCATCAACAATGGCGGGACAAAGGGCTCCGTCCGTCCAAGCGCCATTGGCCGAACCATTGCCAATGGTGTTGCGCAAAATATTATCGCTGGCAGACAAACGATGATCGGTGACTCCAACAAAGGCCGAAGCCAAAGTGCCGATGGCCGAAAAAACACTGGTGCTGGGCCCTTGAGCTGCGCACGTGCTGGTCACTATCCCCGGATTGGCCCCCGCAGACGATAGCAAACAATCTGAGCCAGTAGAGCGAAGCCCACCAAGTAAAGGGCCAAAAAAAGTATTGTTGTCTGAATTATTTCCAACAAGAATGCCATCAGAATTCACATCGCCCCAAGCCAAGTGACCGGCATAGTTGTTGGTGGCATTGACGCCATTGTACACAAAGCTACGGCCCCCGTTCACCCCGGCTCCGGTATTTTGTGCAGAAACCATATTCAAATATGTGTGATAAGCTGCAAAGTTAGAAATGGCCCCCAAGCCTAAATTTGCAAAATTGTTTGAATTTTGACGAAAAGTGACAAAGGCCATGGTGTTGCGGTCGTTACCTGCGGACCAGTTGGCATTGTAAGCATAAATGGCGCCGCCAGTGGTGGTCATTGTATTGTTGGCCACCAATGTCTTGATAAAATAAGAACTCGTATCTTGCGTATAATATCCGTTAATAGAAGCATTCGTTCCGCCGGCGCTATTGCCGGTGACCTGCATATTATAAACAGTGGATTGTGTGGCTGCGTTTTGCATAAAGGCGCCCGTAATGCCAGATACGCCCGCCGTGCAAGTGTTGTTGGTCACCGACACATTGATGTATTTTCCACTGGTAGAGTTGTTCAAAGCATAGACCCCATAAATATTTCCAGTGGCACTGCAGGTGTTGCTGGAGACATCTATGTTTTTAAAAGTATTGTTGGTGGATAGTGTGGTGGCGCGCACCCCATAGATTCTGGCGGTGTCAGGCAAAGTGATATTGTTCATAGTTATGCCATCGACGCTGTTGTAGGTGGACTGGGTTAAACTGACCGCCACCATATAGCCGTCGTTCACTGTAGACCCCGAAGCGTCCACGCTACTGACCGTGTTATAACCAGAATTGGTGGTAAAGTTTAAATTGGTGCAAAAAACCCCAGACGCCGCATAACAACTTTTAGAAGTGATGTTGGTCAGTTTATTAAAATTTGAACTGTAAAAATCAATATTGTTGCAACCACTGACGCTACAACTGCTGCCGGTGAAATTGTGCAATCTAGAAAATTGAGTCGAAGCCAACAAAGCCACGCGGTTGTATTGAGTGGTCCCCGCACCGGCAAATTTAGCTTCTAACCATAAAAATTTTTGCGAGCCTGTAAACACCACACACTTGCCATTGGCACTGGCCGTTTCACCGGTGGTCAATCTGCAGTTGTTGCTGGCCATCACAGCCGCACCAGTGACCGTGTAATTACCTAAAGCCACTATGCTGACCCCATCCGCATCAATGCTGTATCCACGACCTGTGGTGATATCTGCGCTGATGGTGTGAACCACATTGGCCACCGACAAGCTTATGGCCCCGGCCCCAGCAGCTGTGGATAAGGCTTGCACCGTGTTGGTGTGCCACACTCCCAAGGGACTGGAGTCCACAATGGTGTTGCTGGTTTTTACACGAAAGGTATTGCTTTTCCAAGCGGTGGCATCGACTAAGTCCGTAAGACCTTTTGTGGATTTTAAACTTCCGTAATAGACCACCGGCGAACCACTGTCATCGCAGGTCCAATCAAAGACCGACAGTTTGTCCACCCCAGTGTAACCCGTGCAAGTGGCAATGGCAGAGACGCTGACCTTGCGGTACTCACCACCATGCAAACAAGCCGTGTAGCCGCCGGTCTCTGTGCCATCACAAGCCGTAGTGGTGGCGGCAGCTTTGACATAAGCATTCCAATTGCTACCACCGGAATATCTGCCCACCACCGACAGTGTGGTGGGAATGGCTTTGGTCCACGTTGTCGATGTAGCCAATGCATAAGTCTGCCATTGGCTGGTAGCATCCCCACCCACGGCGCAAATTTTATATATACCATCCGCAGATT
>JBMOJS010000008.1:0-29501 GCA_049315665.1 Pseudobdellovibrionaceae bacterium
GATTCACACGACAACACTCAATACTGCCGGTGGCACAAACATCGGTGCGGACTTGAATACAACTTCAAAACAAATAATATCCAGTTACGGAACAGCCGCAGGAACCTTCAATATCACTCTTGGGGTGGTCGATAATTACACTAGTCCAGGCGACCCGGGCTCCGCCTCTAACGTATATCATCAATTGCCCATTGATGACTCCGGTCAAATTCAATTGAGCACTACTCAAATTAATAATGTCGCGATAGCAGCAACAAGCAATGGTCAACCTGCAGCTGCATGGGTTGATTTTTCCACAGGTGTGGCTACAACGGGAAGACTGAAATACTCTTTGCGTTCAGGTCGCTCGGCCACAGATCCATGGAAAGTGTTTATTGTGCCAGGTGCCTTTGCTGCCTCGGCTCCGCAATATCCCAATCTCGCTTTTGACCACAATGACCAACCTTGGATTGCTTATTGGGATGCACAGGCCGCAGGCGCAGGTCGATTCATTCTTGCAACAAATACGTCGCAAGATGGCAGCGGCCTATGGACGAGTTATCAGTTTCCAGTATTGGCTGCGGGGCATGGCGCCCCCGCTGCTCAGCCAGCGGCAAATACTCCGGCAATAGCAATGAGCTACACCAATGGCGTTGCTGTTCCAGTGATGATCGTCATCGACAATGGCACTACTCCGGCAGTGAAGGCAGCAAGCTTCAATCCCACAACCAGCGCCTGGTCTGCAGTGACAACCATCGAATCCTTAAATGCGAACGGTGCCGCTTTTTTGACCGCTGATTGGAGCACTTCAAGCAACCAAATTGTCGTCGCATATCAGAGTTTAAGAGCAGGGCTTGTCAGAGTAAAGTATTCTGCATCCACTGATGCCGGATTAACCTGGCCAGTGAATAGCTCCACCGCCTTCTCCGTTTCGATGATAACCCAGGGTGAAGGGACCACGATCAAGTTGAATCCGCTGACGGGGAAACCAAGTATCGCCTACTACGACCGCACCAATGCACGACTGTTTGTTGCTGACTGCACTGCCAATTGCACTGGCACGGGACACCCACGTTTACTGGAGTCAATACGGCCACTCTTAGCGGCCTAGGAATTACTGGTCTTTCGGCGTTGGGTAACGCAAATCTTTTGGAGGCTTCAATCACCTACTCCGGCGACGGTTATCAATACGTCCTTTACAATTCAGGGCAGTTTGATACAGGAAGCTTGCGCATGATCAATAACAACAACACAACTGGAATACTCAGTGACAGCGCTGTTGAAACGGTGGTCAGTGGCATAAACGGTAACCTGACCAATGCAGCGGCGACAAATGGGGGAATTCCATGGGCCCAACAAGCAGTCCGTACCAGCAATGGAGTTTTGGCAGTAGCTTATGTTTCCCCTGGAAATTATTTTAGCGTCACCACCTGCGGCGATTGATTGGATTGTCTATTGCTGGTCTTCATCAATGCGGATGTTGAGCTTCTAGCCAGCGTTCTGCATCCAATGAAGCCATGCAACCCGTGCCTGCAGCTGTGATGGCTTGCCGATAAATGGGATCTTGCACATCACCAGATGCAAAAACTCCAGGAACATTGGTGTAAGTAGAACCAGGCTGAGTGATCAAATACCCCGTTTCGTTCATATCTAAAATACCTTTAAATAAATCCGTGTTTGGCTTGTGGCCAATGGCAATAAATAAACCTTGCACATCCAGTGTGCTTAACTTTCCAGTGACAGTGTCTTTCAACTGAACCGCATTGACCCCTTTTCCATCACCCAGAACTTCTTCCACACCTTGGTTCCATAAAACTTTGATCTTTGGATTTTTTAAGGTGCGGTCCACCATGATTTTTGAGGCCCTAAAACTATCACGGCGATGTATCACATAAACTTGTTTAGCAAACCGGGTTAAAAATTGCGCTTCTTCCATAGCAGTGTCCCCACCGCCAACTACACCCACTATTTGATCTTTAAAGAAGGCCGCATCGCATGTGGCACAGGCTGAAACTCCACGACTCATATATTTTTTTTCAGAAGGTAGGCCTAGTAGTTTGGCGCTGGCCCCTGTTGAAATAATCACGGTCTCGGCCAGATGCTCTTCGTTACCGATATTTATTTTAAAGGGTCGTGCAGAAAAATCCACTTTAGTGACATTGCGAGTGATAAATCGGGTGCCAAATCTTTCACTTTGTTTGCGCATTACAGCTATCAAGTCAGGCCCAGTAATGCCGTGTTCAAAACCAGGAAAATTTTCGACTTCCGTGGTGATCATCAATTGTCCACCGGCCTCTTCACCTTCAATCATCAAAGGTTCTAAGCGAGCCCTGGCAGAATATATGGCCGCGGTTAAACCTGCAGGACCAGATCCAATAATGACAACTTTTTCAACTTTTTTCATGACGACCTCTTTTCTTTTTGTTGTATTCAAGAGAACATGAATTGAACAGGGATGGTGTGATGCCCCAAATTAGATTTATCAAAGATTTTCCACCTTTGCAGGTTGACGACGGCGAAAACTTAATGTTTGCCCTACTTAAAGGCGATCGCCCTGTGGCCTCGTCCTGCCAAGGTGAAGGGGTTTGCTGCAAATGCTTGATTGAAATCATTGAAGGCTCTGAAAACCTTTCGGTGCCCAACACCACTGAAGAGGTTTTAAATGAACGCCATAAGTTTTCAAAAACAGCCCGTGTCAGTTGCCAAACCCAAGTGTGGGGAGATATTGTTGTGGACGCCAAATACTGGTGATTGAAGTCAGTTTTAGTCTAGAAAAAATGCAGAAATAATCACGAAATTTTGCGAGACTTATTAAAACCAGCCCTATTGATTTTTTTTCATTAGAAAAGCGCCACAATGGGTTCTTTTTAAATATTTTTTTCTTGAATAAAATATGTTAAGACCTCCGTTCAGAGGTACATATGAAAAAATTTATTTTGTTATTTTTGGTTCTAGCAAGTTTTCCAACTTTTGCAGCGGTAACAACCAAATGTGATGAGCTCTGCCAAAACTCACTGCGAGCCCAGCAATTTAGATCCGAGGTCATAAAAACAATTTCTGAATTGAAGCAACAGCGTATAGATCTGGAAAAAAACATAACCACTTTAGAAGACGCCCAGCTGGTGTTTAAAAACTACGCTGGTATCAAAAAACAATGCACCACCGAAACTATTCTTACAGATAAAATTATAGAAAAAGTACAAAGTAAAATTATTGAACTTAGCCACAACAGCAGGCCTATGGCCTGGTGGGTGATCAGTGATACCTTGGTGAATGCTTGCAACGGCAAACGCTTCAATGCGGCTTCAGATTTATTGGGAACTCTTAAACGGCTGCAGTGGGTTGATGATACCTTGGCTAGCCCGGATCATTTATCTTTGGATGATATTTGGTTGCAATTTTTTTCTTTAAAACGTGATGCTGACGAACAAATCAATGCCATTGAAAACTATTTGTGGGTGGCGAAGTCTTTAAGCATATTAAATCCAGCGGAATACTAGAGTCTATCTGCGTAAACGAATATAATTGATTTCAATCCCCTGGCGCATAAAAATTTTCTCGAAGGCCGTGATAAAATTTTGATCGGCCATTTCACTTTTGTGCAGATCTAAAGTTTGAAATTCAATTTTGTATTTGGACTTTTCGATTTCTTCCAAAGCCCATAAAAAATACTCTCGGGAGTCGGTTTTAAATTCAATGATTGAGCCTGGCTTTTGCAGATCAAACAACACATCCAAACTTTGTAAACACACAAAGCGATTTTGTGGTTTACGTGGAGTCACCCATGGATCGGGAAAATGAATAATCACATTGTTCAGTTCACCGGGTGTAAACAGCTGATCCACATTAAAGGCATGAAATCTTGCTACAGCTGCATTTTTACAACCCGCTGTTTGCGCACGACGAATGCTTTGAATCAATGGCTTGTACTTCAGTTCTAAACCCACCAACAAACGGTCTGGGTGCTTGGCCGCATAATGGGCAAAGTGCAGGCCATTTCCGGTGCCCACTTCTAAATCCAAGGGCATATCTAAATAAAGTTCTTCGTGGGTTGAATCATGCATTGAATGGGTCGTTTTTTCTCTGGCTGCAGCCGCTGCCGCAATCACTTGGCGCCAACGGCCTTTGTTGGCCAACGCCCGAACTTCATCAAAAGCCACCGCCGCAAATTCATTATTCAAGGCCAGCGCATAGGCATTGGGCTTGGGCAAACCCAATGTTGAACTGATCTGTGGTCTTTTTGGAGGTCTTTTACTTTGGGGTTGTTCTAAATTCATAAACCCCAAGCCCTATCAAGAGTGAGGGGGATTCTCAACGATTTTTTCTAAAACAAAAGGCTCGACAGCTTTAAACGGATGTCGGCGCACAGGGCAGTCCGATAAATTGCATTTTTCACAATAATTGCGATCGCAAGGATCCACATGAAATGCAATTTCGCCATCAAAATCATAGTTTTTAACCACAACAGTTTCAAATCTATTCACCCGATCGTGGGTTTCAGAAACACTCCAAAATTCAGGCACAATCACATGGGCATCCATATGGTGAAAAGACCCTGATCGAATAGCCCGTAAATAATGAATATCAATAATTCCAGATTCGCGACTTTTATTAAAGGCCTGCACTAATTTTTGTAAAACATCGGGTTCAGCCGCATCAATCAAACCACTGAAAGAATCCTGCAAAATAGAAAAACCGGTAAAGGCCAAATAGATCCCTAACACTAAAGCCACGACCCCATCAATCCAAGTCATGCCCGTCCAAGCCACCAAAGCCAAACCTACAATAGCGCCAGCCGTGGTCCACACATCCGAAAGCACATGGGCTCCGCTAGCCTGCAATGTGCCGGAATTGTGTTTTCGACCTATGTGACGTAAGTACAAGCCCAAAATTAAATTGAGTACCGCAGCCCCTGCAGCCCAAAGCATTCCACTTTGTAAACTAAGCAAAGCTTTACTTTCTAACAAAGATTTTGCGCTTTCATAAATAATCACCAAAGCAGCAAAAAAAACCATTCCCCCTTCAAAGGCGGCAGAAAAAAACTCAGCTTTACCATGACCATAGGGATGCTCTTTGTCTGGCGGCTGCAAAGCATAGCGAATGACTCCCAAGGCGATCAACGAGGCAAATACGTTGACTATGCTTTCTAAAGCATCCGACATCAAGGCTTTGGATTGGGTCAGTTGAAAGGCTATGATTTTAAAAATAAAAATCAAGAAAGAGGCCACTGCAGAAATCCAGGCTGTGCGATAGCGAATATCCATCTTAACTGCTTTTTTTCATATCTAAGACTGTATGAAACTTGATCTGGTTGCGACCAGATCTTTTGGCATCATAAAGCGCATGATCTGCGCAACGAACCAACTCGCGGGCTTCAATAACATCCTTGCCGCGGTTCATGGCAAAACCAATGGACACAGTAAGGTTGATCGAGTCTTTTCCCATAGTGAATGTTGTCTTAGCTATTGTTTTAAGAAGTCTTTCACAAAAGTTCAAGGCCCCTTCATAATTGACTTCGGTTAATACCACTAAGAACTCATCTCCACCATATCTGGCCGGAATGTCAATATTTCTTGTATTGGCTTTAATGATTTTTCCCACCTCAGCTAAAACATAACTGCCGAACAGATGATCGTGCCCATCATTGACTTTTTTAAAGTAGTCCATGTCCAACATAACCACACTGACTTCGCGATGAAAACGCCGGGCTCTTTCAATTTCAAACTCTAAGCGTTGATACAACGAACGCATGTTAAACAGTCCGGTTAAATCATCAATGTCTACCAGCTCTTTTAATTTATGATTGGCGACAGCCAATTCTTCATGCAGGTCACGAATTCGCAAGTGAGTACGAATGCGCGCCAATAATTCCAAAGGAACAAAGGGTTTAACTAAATAATCATCTGCACCGGCATCCAAACCTTGGATAATGGCTTCGGTGGATGAGTTGGCAGATACAAATAAACAAGCTGTGTGTTGTAATTTTTCTTTGATTTTTTTAACCAGATGAATCCCATTTGCCGAAGGCATCATCCAATCCAGCAAAACAATGTGTGGAAGCCAGCTTTGGACTTTTTGCAAAGCATCGACACCACTGACGCCCAAAACATCATAGCCTTCCCAGCGCAAAGGCTCCTGCAAAATTTCTAAACTTATAGGGTCATCATCGACAACTAAAATACGCCGTGAGTGTGGGTCAATGTGTGAATTTTGCGGCTTCGCAACGATCATTGTTTTATTGTAACCTAAAAGTCTAGAAGACCCTAGGTCCACCCTGTTATTTCTGATTCTTGGTCGAGTCAATGCTCGACAAATGAACAGCCTTGAAGTAATTCGTTTTGATGACACAAACCTGGACTGAAATCGAATCCAAATGGCAATCCGCCTGGGAAGACCGCAAGGCTTTTCAAGCTGAAAAAAACTCCACCAAACCCAAGTACTATGCCTTGGATATGTTCCCCTACCCTTCGGGGTCTGGCCTGCATGTGGGGCATATAGCGTCTTACACTCCTGCAGATATTATTTCTCGTTATAAAAGAGCCACTGGATACAATGTTTTGCATCCCATGGGCTTTGATTCCTTTGGTTTACCGGCAGAACAATACGCCATTCAAACAGGGGTGCATCCTGCCATCACCACCGAAAAAGCCACAGACAGCTTTCGCAAAACTTTGAAGTCCTTTGGTTTTAGTTTTGACTGGAGCCGTGAAATTTCAACCAGTGATCCAAAATACTACAAATGGACCCAGTTCATTTTTACCAAGTTGTTTGAAAAAGGACTGGCCTATCAAAAAGAAGTCCCGGTCAACTGGTGCCCCGCTTTAAAAACTGTCTTGGCCAACGATGAAGTGGTGGATGGCAAATCCGAACGTGGGGGACATCCTGTTTTTCGGGTGCCGATGAAACAATGGATGCTCAAAATCACCGACTATGCGGAACGCTTACTGACCGATTTAGATAAAGTGAACTGGCCCCACCGCACTGTTGAAGCGCAAAAAAATTGGATTGGCAAAAGCGAAGGGGCTAAAGTTCGTTTCTTGGTTCACAGCAATGTGAATGCCGCGGCAAGTACTACTTTCAATGCTGGTGCCGCAGTTCCTGAAATCGAAGTTTTCACCACCCGACCCGATACACTTTTCGGAGTCAGCTTTTTGGTTTTAGCTCCCGAACATCCTTTGGTCAGCCAAATCACAACCTTGGCACAAAAGTCAGTTGTGGATAATTATGTGCAAAAGACTGCACAAAAATCTGAAGTCGATCGTAAAGCAGTCACCGAAAAAACTGGTGCAGACACTGGGGCTTTTGCCTTGCACCCATTAACCCAAACACCCATTCCTATTTGGATTGCTGACTATGTTCTTACCGACTATGGCACAGGGGCGATTATGGCTGTTCCCGCCCACGATGAACGTGACTTTGAATTTGCACAAAAATTTTTATTGCCAATTCCACGAGTGTTAGACGGTGGTGATCTGCCTTTTACCGGCGATGGAACCCTGGTGAATTCTGATTTTTTAAATGGCTTAAATAAAACAGCGGCTATTCAAAAAGCCATTGATGAACTAGAAAAACGACATCTTGGTGCACGCCAGGTTCAATACAAATTGCGTGATTGGTTATTCAGCCGGCAGCGCTACTGGGGTGAGCCATTTCCGGTGGTTCATTTTTCAAATTCTGGCACACAAACTTTGCCCGTGGATCAACTTCCGGTGGTCCTACCAGAAGTGGCTCACTATGAACCTTCGGACAGTGGCGAGGCTCCTTTGGCTCGCAACAAAGAATGGGTGCAATATAAAAATCAACTTCAAGGGGTAAAGGCAGCTGCGGCTGATGAATTGGGTCGCCGTGAAACCGACACCATGCCTGGCGCCGCTGGGTCTTCTTGGTACTTTTTGCGCTACACAGATCCCAACAACAACGATGCTGCCTTTGATTTTTCAGCGCAAAAATATTGGATGCCGGTGGATTTGTATATTGGCGGGGCAGAGCACACCGTGGGGCATTTGTTGTACTCGCGCTTTTGGCAAAAAGTCCTGTTTGATTGTGGGCTGGTTAGCCATGACGAGCCTTTTAAAAAATTGGCTCACCAAGGAATGATCTTAGGCCCTGACGGTGAAAAAATGTCTAAGTCCCGGGGCAACGTTGTCCCTGCTGATCAAATATTGCAAGATTACGGTGCAGATGCCCTAAGAACTTTTGTCTGCTTTTTGGGACCTTTAGATAAAGACAAACCTTGGTCAGCCACTGGCATTCAGGGTGTAAAACGTTTTCTGGATCGCATTTCGCGTTTGGTTTTTGATGACCAAGGTCATTGTAAAGCCAATGATCAGGATTTGAATTTAGAAACACAAAAATCTTTGCACAAAACCATCAAAAAAGTGACTGAAGATATTGAAAGTATGAGTTTTAACACAGCGGTTAGCGCTATGATGATTTTTGTAAATACTTTGTACCAAGAAAACTGCACTTCAAAAAAAGCTTTACTTCCTCTAAGCCAACTGCTGATGCCTTTTGCTCCACATCTGGCTGAAGAGATCTGGCTGACATTAGGGGGGCAAGGGTTGTGCTCGTTGGCCACCTGGCCCACGTTTGATCAGGCCCTGGTGCAAGATTCTGTACTTACTATGGGCGTGCAGGTGAATGGCAAAATGCGAGGCACGATCGAGGTTGGTTTACAAACCACAGAATCTGAAGCTTTAGAATTGGCTTTTAAATTATCTACAGTTTCAGCAGCTTTGAATGGACAACACCCCAAAAAAGTGATCTACAAAGCAGGCAAAATTCTAAATTTAATCGCTTAAAATTTTTATAGGAGCAATACCATAAATGTCGACAACTGAATCATTTCCTTGGAGTCCCGAACAAAGTGCTGATGTTTATGCTATCAATAACTGGGGCAATAGTTATTTTCATATCAACAAAGACGGCAATGTGGCCGTATCTCCTACAGGACCTTCAGGGTTGTCCGTGGATCTTTATGAACTGACTCAAGATTTGTTGGAACGTGGGATTCGTGTTCCTATCACCATTCGCTTTCCTGATATTATTAAATCACGGGTTGAACTTTTGCACGGCTGCTTTCAAAAAGCTTTTGTAGATCATGGCTACAAAGGTGAATACTGCGGTGTTTACCCCATTAAAGTGAATCAGCAAAGACACCTGGTGCAAGAAATCGTCAAATACGGCAAAGACATTCGTTTGGGTTTGGAGTGTGGATCTAAACCAGAACTGCTGGTGGTCTTGGCTTTGATGACCAACCCCAATGCTTTGGTGATTTGCAATGGCTTTAAAGATATTGAATATATTGAAACCGCATTGCTGTCGCAAAAACTGGGTCGCAATACAATTATCGTTGTTGACCGCAAAGAAGAATTAAAATTGATCATCGAAAGTTCAAAAAAACTGAACACTCGTCCCCGCATTGGCTTTCGTTCTAAATTAAATACTCAAGGGGCCGGCAAATGGGTGGACTCTTCGGGGGCAAGATCTAAATTTGGCCTTACGGCGGTTGAAATTGTTGAAGGTGTAGAAGTGCTTAAAAAAGAAGGAATGCTGGATTGCCTTGAACTTCTTCACTATCACATTGGTTCACAAGTGCCCACCATTCAAAGCATCAAATCTTCTTTAAAAGAAGGGGCCCGTTTTTACACTGAATTGTATGCTATGGGTGCCCAGCTTAAATACATCGATGTTGGTGGTGGTTTGGGTGTGGATTATGATGGATCCGGAAACTCCGACAGCTCGGTCAATTACAATGAACAAGAATACGCCAATGATATCGTTTCTGTGTTGCAAACCTTGTGTGATGAAAAAGGCATTCCTCATCCCAACATTGTGACTGAATCAGGACGTTTTTTGGTGGCTCATCATTCGGTATTGATTTTTAATGTCATGGGAGTCAATGACTTGCATCGTTTTGAACCGCCAAGGCCCGCAGTAAAAACAGATCACAGCGTGATGCGCGACATGCAGTATATTTATGAAAAAATAAATCCCGAAAATATCAACGAATGTTTTAATGATTTGACCCAGTCCAAGCAAGAAGTCTTACAGCTTTTCACTTACGGAGTTCTATCTTTAGAACAACGGGCTTGGTGTGAAAGTATGTATTTTTCTACAGCGACAAAAATGATTCGTATGGCGCAACAAATGACAGACACTGATGATATTGTTGCCGCTTTATCACAAGAACTGTGCGACACTTATTTTTGTAACTTTTCAGTTTTTCAATCTGTGCCGGACTCTTGGGCCGTAGGGCAGTTGTTCCCCGTTATGCCGATTCACCGCTTGCAAGAAAAGCCATATCGCGAAGCCACCTTGGCCGATTTGACTTGTGATTCCGACGGCAAGATCGAAAAATTTATTGATACTGAAACCAATCAATACAAACGCACTTTGAAAGTGCATGAGTACCAAGAGGGCAAACCTTATTATTTGGGTGTCTTTTTAACTGGGGCCTACCAAGAAATTTTGGGGGATTTGCACAATCTGTTTGGCGATACCGATGCGGTGAATGTGTCTTTGCATGAATCAGGTTACAGCATTGATCATTATGTGCCTGGGGATACCGTGACCGAAGTTTTATCCTATGTTCAGTATGGTCGTGCAGAAATGGTGGACAATGTTCGCCAGTCTACAGAAGAAAGTATTCAAAAAGGCAACTTAACCAAACAAGAAGCCAAATTGTTGTTGAAACACTACGAAGAAGGCTTGTCTGGCTACACCTACTTAGAAGAGCTGGAGTAGGTAATCTCTCTATTGACATGAGTTGATCTGGTTTTAAGATAGAAGAAATCTTAATGGCGGCGCAATGAGTGTTTGTTGGTTATTTTATCAGCTTTATGATATTTCAAACTTTTATTTTTTGATTTTTTGGCCCACAATTATTTTCATACTATTTGAATTTGGTTTTTTATATTCTATAAGAAATATAAAACTCAATCGTTTCAAATTACTTTTTCTGATAATATCAGGACTCCTATTAATTGCTCTCAGTTTAGCATTTTCCAATTTTACTTATTCCCACTGTTTACCCACAAAAGATCCTGAAATACATGATAGTGATGTTTATGAGCTATTAGTTGGATATTTTTTGGGATTAGTATCGCCAATCCTTCTGTGGCCCCTTGGAATTTATTTATTGCACCGTATGCGAATAAAAAAAGGAAGTAATTAAGGCAGATCCTAAGCCATGCCGTTTTTGCCAACAGAAAATTTTGAGCCTTATTTATCAATACCTTAGTATTTAGTTATTCTATATTAAACATTACCCTAATCTGATTAGCACTGCGTTGACATAGTGTCTATTGGCCGAGTTAATAAACAGGCGCTATCGATAGGTTCGAAAAGTTATATAGCATCAATGCCACTGAAGTTTATCTTTTTATTAGGTTGCTGTAGCATTTGCTTTTACGATGCTCAAGCCGTGGATTGTGGCTTATATTTTCTGGCCTTATAGGGTACTAAACCCATAGCTTCTAGATGATTTTGGATCACATAGTCTTTGGCTATTTGGTAGCCCTTCTTCCAATCCACCAAGCGGCTGTAGGGTCGATAACTCCAAAACTTGAGGCCTTGGGCTTTTCCTTTTTCCACACCTAAAACACATCGTGCGATCAGCCCCGTGATGGATCTTAAAAAACTTCTAAAACCATCCCTGTGGCTGGCGCGCAATAAAAGATGCAGATGATTGCCCACATTGGCGTATTCGTAAATGCGAACTCCGCAACGTCGAGCTTGATTCCAAATAATCCTTTGAATTTTTTTAGAACTTTTAAGAGCGAGCATCGAATAAGCCCCTTTGGCCATATCCGAACGCAGAACAATATGCATGGCGTGCTTGGTTGAAATAGGTCGCGCTACTTTAGCATTGGATTTTTTTAACAAGGACCCGCCAAATTCTTTGATGGGTTTCGTGAGCCGAGAATCCAAAGACAGTTGTTTGTTTCTAGAATTGTTGGGATTTGATCTTTTTTTGCCCATGCTTTGTCCTTGAGCGTTTTATCTACTATTTATTGGTAGCGATGTCAATTTATTCCTCAAAAAGTGCGCATTGCTAACGTTACAGCATAAAAAAGCGACAGCACTTACATGGCGCTTTACATTTCAATAAATATTCGTTCCTGTCCTACTTTGACTGAACATAAAGGCCAGAAGCAATATAATCCAAATCAAGAGGCTGGCGCCTAAAAATAGAAAATTGGACGAAGTAATATTAGTGCTAATAAATAATGACCAAAAGTTGATGAAGCTCATTTGGATTTTAGCTAAATAGTCCCGCCGAATCTAAAACAAATACGAATAGCTTATACCAATACTATTTTCTTTGACCTTGGCCGTGGACTTTTGCCCCTGAAAGCTGACTTCCGAGTTTCCATCATAATAAGAAAATAGGCCTCCGATAGAGCTTCCCCCCTTGGTTTTAAAACCAATAAAACCACTGCTTACACCCACGGCTTTTTCGTAATAAGGGAATTCTGAAATCAAGGTATCCACAAAATACCTGTAGTTGATATATCGCCCCTGAATCAGTGTGTAAGAAACACCAAAAACAAAACCCAAAGTGGCCGCTTCAACTGCGATTTTATCTTGTATATTGGGAACAATGATATCTTCATTATTATATATTTGCCCACTGCCAAAATTCATTTGTGATCGTGAAATTTCAAGTCTAAAACCACCAGATCTTTGATTCCCCTCTTGGTATGACAAGCCATAGCCAAACTTCTCATGATGACTTATCTCTGAACCAGTTCTATTGAGTGCCGCGTTGATGGGATTGCTATCCGTAAAGGTGAATTCTCTGCTTTCATCGATTTTATGATAAAAGCCCCCTAGGGAAAACCCTATGGGTAGTCGAAGTGTTAGTCCGCCGCCTAAACCTAGAATTTTAATCTCATTGTCAGACTGATAACTGTATGAACTCTCGTTTGATTTATAATCTGTTTTAGAAAAATAATCCACCTTTGGACTATAGGCACAGACACCAAAGTGCAGCCAAGAGCTCAACCGAAAAGCCAGATTCAACTGATTATTAAATAAACTCATGCTGTCTTCACTCTGAGTTGAACCAGTTTGACTTGTATTTTTAATCGTACCCGTGTTTTGCGACACATAAATTTCAGGCACTATAAAATATTTTCGACCGGCCAAAAACATTTCACTTCTGTCTATTTTAATCACACGATCCCATCCAGGACTGTAATAGATGGAATCACTGTCCACAGGAACGGACTGACTTATATTTGTTGTCGATATAGAGGGGCTGATCACGCCAAAATCGCGGGTCAAAGCTGCGGCTGGATTTTCTCCAAAAGATGCTGTTTGAAAAGATGCTGACACATTTTGCGCATAAGAGTGCCTGGAAAATAGTAATAAAAAAACCAAAGCTAGCATCGTTCTATATTATATGAAACCACTGCAGATGCTATTCTGAGTCTTGTTCGGCTGGCCAAAGTCTAGTTGACGGATGTCTATAAAGCTTGAATGGCCCTATTACCTATGGCCACTAGAAGTAGGGGTTTTACTTCTTTTTTTTCACTAGGCGCTGGCGCAGTTCTGCTGTGAACTCTTTGGCCTGGACCTTTTCTTCCTCGGACAGCTGATGCCATTCTTTATTGGCCAGGGCACCTATCAATGCATAGGCAAACATGGTGTGACAGTTTTTAGGGTTTTGCTGTACCAATTTTTCTAAAGACTTTTTCCAACCTAATTTTATAAATTGCGAGGCTGTTTTAATTCCGGACTTCAAAAAATACTTTTCAGTTTCTGGACCTAAATTTTTTAAATCAGAGATTTTTTCTGCCTGGGCCAGCTTGATTGGTGCGGGCTCATCCCGAAACATCATGGGCTGGCTGAAGTCTTGGTGTTGTAGACTTGCAGCACTTGTAGTTAATTTTATATTTTTGCTAAGGACGGCTTTTGCTGACTTATTTTTATTTTTTAAGCTTGGCACATTTAAAGATCTACTCTTACCACCCATTATTTTGTTATCAGCATTTTTTCTAGGATTAGGGTCAAATTTAGATTTTTTTGCTTTGGGCACCACTCCGAATAATTTTGATCTCTTACGCAGTTGAATCAAAACATCTTCCACACAACTTTCAAAATCCTCTGTTTCTTGTGGCAGATAAAGCCATTTGGTTAAGATTGGATGTATTATCAAAAACGAAAATTGATTTTGAATTTCTGCATGATACAAACGTTCGGTAGGAAACAAGCACCCATTCCAAATTTCAAAATCAAAGGTTTTATTTTTATAAACACGATCGCCTGAACTTTCAAACAGGGCGAAAATAATACGTTCATCCAAGTAATAGCCAAAGCCACCAAACATGGGCTTTTTAATTACCCCTTTAGGTAAAAGCTCTTCAATCCATTGCATTTGTGTCAGTGTTTTAGCCATAGATTAATAGATTTTACCATAAATTTTATGACTTTAAAATTGGCTAAATACAAATAATAGTCTAATAATGAAATAAAATCTCTTGGAGTGTTTCATGCCACTAATTAGTGAGTTTTTTGGTATAAAAATTTATATGTATTGGGATGACCACTTTCCCATGCATTTTCATGCAGAGTTTGGTGAATTTAAGGCCCTTATTTCGATTGAAGAAGTTGCAGTTATTAGAGGTCTATTTCCTGCTAAAAAATTAAGTTTAGTCTTGGCATGGTGCGAGATTCATAAAGAGGAACTTATTCAAAACTGGAATGCTGCCCAGGCAAACAAACAAATAAATAAAATTTTACCATTAAAATGAGGCCCTTCTTATGCTAAAAAAAGTCATTCAAGTTCGACCCAATAGTGATTTTACAGTTCATGTTTACTTTTGCGATGGCAAAATAAAACTTTATGACTTTAAACCGCTTCTTGGCAAAGGGGTCTTTCAACAAATTTCTAATCAGACTGATTTTTTAGAAAAATGCACCGTAATGAATGGCACCTTGGCTTGGGATATAAGTGGAAAGTTCGATCCAAGCCAATCTCTGGATATCGATCCTGAAACGATCTATGCAAATTCAGTGGATGTTAAAGACCCTTTAGAGCAGCAATCGAATTGATTTTTTCCAACTTGAATAGCGGCCGCGCCATCATTCAATTATGGGTTTCAAATGGAAGCTGAGCTGCGGCCACTTCCATCTGAAACCCATGCTTCCGCAAATCACCAGAAGTGGTCATAAGAGGACTCCTAATTCTTCGAATCAAAGGCATCGCGCACAGCCAGTCCAATATTGATCAGCACAGTCAGGGTCAACAGTAGCGCGGCAGAAGGGGCCCACACCAGCCACTCGGCGGTAGAAAACCACTTCTGGGCTTGATCCAAAAGCTCGCCCCAACTGGGTGTAGGGGCTGGCAAACCCAAACCTAAATAATCCAGAAAAGACAAGGTCTGCACTCCACCAGCAATATAAAATGGCGAGAACGTCACAATCGGAGTCAAACCGTTGGGCAAAATATGTTTAAACACGATACGTCCATGACTGGATCCAATGGCTCTGGCGGCTTCAACATATTCTCGTTTACGAAGACTTAAAAACTGACCTCGCATTTGTAATGAAATTCCAGTCCATCCAAAAAGCGAGGTCAAAAAAACCAAAAGTAAAAGATTGGGAGAAAAAATAGAAATCACAGTGATTAAAATAAATAAGATCGGCGTGCTTTCAATGATTTCCACCAGACGCTGTCCGACCAAATCCACCTTGCCACCCATATAGCCCATGATCGAACCAATAAATATTCCCAACATGTAGGTCACAATCCATGATCCCAAGGCAAAAATAAAAGTGTAGCGAAAGCCATACAGCAATCGTGAAAATACATCCCGGCCACGATCATCAGTGCCAAACCAATTCCATCTTGATGGCGCCGAGGGATAGCTTTCAACAAACTTGTTACTTTCGTAAGGGTCCCACTGAACGATGGGCCACACAGCCCAATCCTGTTTGGTCAGTTCTAGCTGGCGGTAATCCATGACAAAAATATCTGTGCGGCCAAATTCTGTGGGGTGGTAATTGATAAATAATGGAAAATACAAATGCCCTTGGTAGCTCATCACATGGGGTTTATTGCCCGACCAAAACTCGGCAGTGAAGCTGAAAAAAAACAGCACCAATAAAATCCAAGTGGAAGCCACACCCAACTTGTCTTGTTTGAATTTGCGGTAGCGCTTTAAGGTCAGTTCATTTTTGATGATATATTTTTCGATCATTTGAAATCTATCCTTGGGTCTATCAAAACATAAATCACATCGCTGAATAAGCGACCAAACATCAAGACCAACGAAGATAAAAAGGTAATCCCCATGATTACATTGTAGTCCCTAGCCATCACCGACTGATAGCCCAACAGACCAATGCCATCCAAATTAAAAACTCTTTCAATCACTAAAGATCCAGCTAAAAACACGCCAAAAAAACCACCCAAACCAGTCGCTATGGGAATCAAAGCATTGCGTAGGGCATGCTTAAAATAAACCGCTTTCTCTGCGACACCTTTGGCCCTGGCCGTGCGTACATAGTCGGATTTTATCACGTCCAACATAGAGTTTCGCATTAACATCGTGAGCTCGGTAAAATTACCCACCATATAACAAGTCAGTGGCAATACAAAATGATGGGCCCTATCTAAAAACTGCTGCCACGAAGAAAGTTCTGCATAATTGTCCGAGCGCAAGCCCCCTACGGGAAACAAATTTAATTTACCAGCAAAGATCACTATCAAAAAAATACCCAAGACCAATACGGGAATAGAATAAAAAAAGTAAAGGATCAAACCTGATATGCGATCAAAACGTCCACCGGCATAGATGGCCTTACGCACCCCTAAAGGAATGCAAACCAAGTAGGTTAAAAATAATGAAATCAAACCAAACTGCAAAGACACCGGAAACTTACTGGCAATCACATCCATCACCGGCTCTTCATAGGTAAAGCTGGTGCCAAAATCCAAACGCGAAATATTTTTTAGCCAAATTATATAACGGGTCAGTAAAGGCTTATCAAAGCCATATTGTTTATTCAAAGCTTCGATGATTTCGGCGTTCACAGAAGTATCGCCACGACTGCTAGATCGGCCGCTGCCACCACCATCGGATTGGCCAGAGCCAAAGCGAATGGCCTGCAGTTTTTGCTCCACCGGGCTGCCCGGGGCAAGATTGATCAAAATAAAAGTCATTAAAGTGATCCCCAAAAAAGTGGGGATCAATAAAATTATACGACGTAAAAGATAGATAAACACCGGGACAACTCCAGCTTAGATTCTATTTTGTCAACCACCAATAGTCCGAACCGATATCATATTTAAATGTATCGGCTGGCTTACCTATACGGGATTGATTGGCATAAAAAGAAAATTTATCATTGAACATAAACGCATAGGGAGCGTCTTCAGCAATGGCTCTGTAGACCTCTTGCAACAGCTTGACCCGTTTTTTACGATCTGGTTCTACTCGTGCCTCATCAATCATTTTATCCACCTTGGGATTTTTATAGTTGATAAAATTTGAACCGCCAACAACAGCACTGGAAGAGTGCCAAACCTGTTTGGGATCAGGATCCACGGAGCCTCCACTCCAACTCATGGTTACCGCATCGAAGTTGCCTTCATCCACTAATTTTAAGAATGAATTCCACTCTAAATATTTAATGTTCATTTCAATTCCAGCTTTTTTTAAATCTTCTTTGTATAGGGTGTAGTACTTTTCGTTGTCTTTACCAGCGTAGATTAAGGTAAATTTAAAATCCATTTTTTTACCATTCACTGTTTTATCCAAAATCCCGTCTTTGTCGCTGTCTTGCCAACCCGCTTTAACCAATAACTGTTGGGCTTTTTTCGGGTCAAATCCCAGTGCCTTCAAACCTTTAGGAGCATACTCACTTTGCAAGTAAATTGGGCCAGCTGCTAAATCCGATAAACCATAGCGAAATTTTTTATTCATCTCTTCACGGTTCATCAAATGGGCCAAAGCCACACGCACATTTTTATCTTGAAATAAATCTTTACGCAAATTCCAACCGACAAAGGCATAGCCTTTTGGTTTACTATTTTCTACTTTAAACTTTAGTAATGTTTTACCCCATGGATCGCCCTGGGTCTTTTTCATAAAAGTATCTATTCGTAATCCTAAAAAATCTAGATCCCCTTTTTTTGCACGCTCCAAATAAACATTCTCTTCATCATAAAAACGCAATGTCACAGTAGAAAAATTGTAAGCACCTTTCCACGCCGGATCATCATTGCCCCACCATTTGTCAAAGCGTTTTAATAAAAGTAATTGCCCCCGTTCAAACTTCTCCAAAGCATAGGGACCACTGCACACCAAGGTTTTATTTAATTTTTTAGATTTTTCAGCATCGCCATACACATGCTTGGGTATAACTGTAAGCTCAGCAATAGATTCAAAATTTTTAAAATAACTGTCTTTGGCTGTGACCTTGATGGTGTTGGGGTCAATAACTTCGACCTTTTCAATGCCTTCATAGTAAGGTCGCAAATGGGCCGCCTCATAAACTGGATTAAAAATAGCATCAAAAGAAAACTTCACATCTTCTGCAGTGACAGGCTGACCATCATGAAAAACTGCATTTTTACGCAAATGAAAGGTGAAAATTTTATTGTCTTTAGAAACCTCCCATTTTTCTGCTAAGCGTGGCTTCCAATTGTAGGTTTCATAATCTCGCACCAAAAGATCATCACAAGTAAATAAACGACGTATATCCTGAGCATACAAATCGGTGCTAGTGATAGGGTGAAGTGTTGCCGGCTCACCACCCAAGTTAAAATTATAATTTCCGCCCTGAGGAGCCTTAGGGTTGGGCTTCGCAGCCCAGACAGCTGTACTTGATAAAGCAAGTGTTAAAAAAAGAATTAAAGTTTTTGTGATCATCTTATCCCCCACATTGAAAATTCCCTGTGAGGAATAAGTTGGTTGAATGAATAAAAATAATCAAGCTCTATTCACTAAAAAAATTAGCGAGCGTATTTTTTAGTGATAGATTCGCGGATCTCGGCCCCTTCGATGCTTAAGCGCGTCCAAGGAATGGCTTTCAATCTTTCAGGCTCAATGGCTTCGTCGGTCTCTTCACAGTAACCGAAAGATCCATTTTCGATGCGTGCTAAGGCGCTTTCGATTTCTAGCAGCTGAATGCGCATGCGTTCATGCATGTTTAAAAATTCAGACTCTGCTAAAACGCGCACTGTTTGGTCAGCTTCGTCGCCGCCTTTATCTACGCTATCCAGCTGCAAACGAGACTCCTTGACCCTGTTCAAAATATCCATTTTGAAATGCATTAATTTTTGTCTGCATTCAGAGATCAGTTTTGCTGGAATGGCCATAATCATACCCCCTTGTATGGTCCAATTTTTTGAGTGCCAAATTGGAACTTCGATATTAAGTACTAGGTATGAAATTTTTGCAAGCAGATTTTCTTAAATCCACTTAAAATATTTAAGTTCTTGATATGACGAGTAAAAAGTCTAGTTTTTAGATGTGGCGCACAAATGCCGCCTTATATTTACAAAGCCAAAGGATAAAAATGAATACTTCTGTTACAAAAAATTTGAACCCAAAATGGGGCTATTTTAAACACTCCAAAACCCGCTGAAGCAGATCTGCAGAGGCTGTGGTGAACTTGTCCGTCATTTTTTCGCCCTTTTCTGCCCGCAATTTAAAAGCTTCGGCAGAAGACTGCATATTGCCAACCAAAGTCTTATGGGCCGCACTTCCCATGCGCGGCGATAACTGAACGGCCATGGCGTACTTTTCTAACTGTTGAGCAAAAAGATCATGATTATTGACCAAGCTGTGCATGATTTGCTCTTGGGCATTTTGCATGGCTTTCAATTCGGCTTGCAGGGCTTGGCATTGCTTGTTTTTGGTGTTTGTATGAGCAATGGCTGACTTGCCTGAAGATTTATTATTAAGAGCTACTGGTGCTGCCGCATAAGACTCACTGAAAAACTGTGCTGCAATAAAGGCTAAAAAAATAAATATGGCTTTCATTGATCCCCCCAGATCTTCACCACAATTACAGTAGCAAAAGACTGGCCAATCCGGATACAAGGTCAGCTAGGATTTAAAGGCTTTTCAAGCCATTAGGCCCCGGTGGATTTTAAAAAATTTTCAAACTTGAGCAAAGTTTCGCCAGCGGTGAATGGCAATAGCAAACGGGCCACATGTTTTTTACCACGTTCAACGGTTTTTGAACCGGGTTGTTTTTCTGCCGATTCAAAAAACTGCAAGTAGGTGGTGGACATCGCCAAAAGAGATTCATAGACATACTGTTTTTCATCTAAATCTTCGATGGGACGCATGCGCCCATCCTTCACCCAGTTGCGATAAAGAATAACCATCAGCTTCATCATTTTCTGAATATGCTCGCGCCACATTTTTGATAATTGAGCATCTTTTCTGCGCAGGGCATACATTTCACGATGAAAAAAACGATAGCGCCAGTACAAATCAAAGTTTTCATCAATAAATTCTAATGGACTTATCATTTTGGTACGTCTAGGGCGCCAAGCCTTGTAAGTTTCCTCACACATTTTTTTAAACAATTGCTCTAAAATTTCTTCTTTATTGTCATAATGAAAATACAAATTACCCGGGCTAATATTCATAGCCTTGGCGATATGATTCGTGGTGATCGCGCCAACGCCATTTTTATTGAACAGCTCGATGGAGGTATGGAGAGTCTTTTCTTTCGTTTTCATCTCGATATCCTTTATATTGAAGACAGGCTTGTCGTCACCCTAAAAAGGGTTTATCCTAAAAAGATGCGTTCGTATAAACAACAACAAAAATTTAAACAACGTCCCAAGATCTTAAAAAAATTAGCTATTTCAGCGATTATTGTCGCCGTTGGAACCCTTATAGCTTTGCGCTTTTGGCAGAATCCTGAAAAGAAAGAACAGGCTAAAGTTCATAAATCCTTGGACCAACGTCTGGCCTTGTCACAACAGCTTTCGCATTTATTTTGGCAAAATGATTTACCACCCCAATACACTTTCAGTTGGAATGGTAAGGTGCAAGATTATCAACTGGAGTACACCATTATTCCTGAACTGCAAAAAGAAGCAGAATCTTTACTAGAAAACTACAAACCCGATTATGGGGCTATTTTTTTGATGGATGCCACCTCTGGCGCTGTTTTAAGTATGGCCAGCTACCAGCGCGACCAAGTAGAAACCTTGAATTTAAATCTGCGGGCTTCTTTTCCGGCGGCGTCCATCTTCAAAGTGGTCACTGCGACAGCGGCCGTGGATAGGGCGGGGCTTTCTCCCTACCATAAAATCTACTACAATGGTGGGGCTTACACTTTGTATCGCAAGAATGTACTGACCGACCGAGTTTCACGTTGGACCAATGTGATCACCTTAAAAGACGCCTTTGCTAGATCCATCAACACCGCTTTTGGTCGTTTAAGTTTAGAAAAATTAGCTCCTCAAGATCTGAATGACTATGCCACACGCTTTATGTTCAATCAGATCATCCCTACAGATTTCCCGGTGGAAATGGGCGTGGCCTACATTCCCCCAGAAAAGGGCTTTGAATTGGCCGAAGCGGCTTCTGGCTACAACAACACCAATAAAATGAGCCCTGTGCAAGGGGCTATGATTGCTTCAGCTGTGGTGAATGACGGCGAAATGACAGTGCCGTACATCATTCGCAGCATCAGAGACGTGAAGCAACAGGCCGTATATGCAAGCGAGACTTTGCCTAGTGGCACTATTATGACCAAAGAGTCGGCAGAGAAAATTCGTATCCTGATGGGACAAACTGTAGCAGCGGGAACATCAAGACGTACTTTTCGCAATATCCTGCGCGAAAAAGCCTACGGCGAAGTCGAGATGGGTGGAAAAACCGGCCACTTGACTGGCGACAACCCCAAAGGACGCACCGACTGGTTTGTGGGTTACGCCCATAGTGGCGATCATAAATTGGCTATTGCCGCCATCACCGTAAACAAAAAATATTGGACCGTGAAATCTTCTTACTTGGCCCAAAGTATGTTTCGAAAGTTTTTTAATCCAAAAACCAAATCCATTCGCGAAATAGCGTCAGCTCATAAAGCCAATTCAATAACTACTGGACAGTGATCTGACCCTTCAACATCGGATAGAATCTTAGCTGCAGTCACTTTTTTTGCCAAGCCCTGACTGGTGCAAATGTAATCAATGCGCCAGCCACGATTAGAAATCCGCGCAAGCTCACGGTAAGACCACCAAGAATAAGAATTTTTAGCATCAGGGTTTAAATTGCGAAATACGTCTACAAAACCTAGTTTTAAAAAAGCATCAAACCAAGCTCTCTCTTCCGGTAAAAAACCACTTTCTTTAGACAGACGAACCGGATCATAAACATCGATTTCTTGGTGAGCCACATTGTAGTCCCCTACAACTATAATTTCTGTTCCTTTTTTCAATCTTTCAGCCAAATGTTGATTTAAATCTTTTAAAAATTGCTGTTTGAATAAATGCCGAGGTTCGCCAGATCCCCCATTGGGAAAATAAATATTGTACAAAGCAAAATCGGGGTATTCAGAAATCAATACCCGTCCCTCTTTGTCATATTCTTCATGTCCCCAACCCTTGCTGATACTTTTAGCCAAGGGCTTAGAAAATGTAGCCACACCGGAATAGCCTTTGCGTTGGGCCGAAAACCATTCGGACTGGGGATAACCCAAAGTGTGCAAATCAGGCTCGACCTGTTCACGGTGAGCTTTGGTTTCTTGAATGCAAAAAATATCTGGACTTTCTGATTGAATAAAATCCTTCAAACCTTTTTTAGCACAAGCCCGAATACCATTGACGTTCCACGTAACGATCTTCATTTGTTTATTTCCTTTAAAAAGGATAGTTTATATTTGTTCCTGTCCTAACGTCCAGCCAAATAAGGACAGACCCTTTTAAAATTCTAAAAAAATAAAGGACGGCTTTTGCTAAAACAAAAATTCACTGATTATCTTTTGCATAAATATCCTGATCTAAAAGCCGAAGCTATACCATTTTCTGATTTGATTTCAGAAAATTTATTGTCTGAATACCGAATTCAAATACCAAAGAAAAATTTATTAGAAATTCAAAAGTTTATTCAAGTTATTTTTCAAATACGACAAAGCAAAGAATACCAAGAACTGGCTAAATCTAAAAATATTTTTGATCCAAAAAATAAAGCTATAGTGATGAGTTATGACTTTCATTTTTCAACAGAAAATGGCCTAAAGCTGATTGAAGTCAATACCAATGCGGCATTTCTAGCTTTGGGGTGTGAGTTTTATAAAATGCAACAGCTACCTATGCCGGTGGAAGATTTTGATTTGGCGGCACTAAAAGCGGATATTCAACACGAATGGCAATTGAATCAACAAGCACCATTTCCCAAAG
The DNA here is from genome assembly GCA_049315665.1 of Pseudobdellovibrionaceae bacterium. Taxonomy (GTDB): domain Bacteria; phylum Bdellovibrionota; class Bdellovibrionia; order Bdellovibrionales; family Bdellovibrionaceae; genus JBMOJS01. Next base: position 23,363 of record JBMOJS010000008.1, read on the forward strand.
ATTTTCGTATTTGGATCATGGATGAAAACCCTAGCGAACAAAGATTGTATGCGGAATTTTTAGTATATAAAAATATGTTTCAAAGCTGGGGCTGGACCTGTGAAATAAAAAACAGCAAAGACTTGGCCGCGATGCCTGCTGATGGTGAAGTTTTGTGGCCACATTTTATTTATAATAGGGATACTGATTTTTATTTGCAAGGGGAACACTTGCAAAATTTAAAAGCAGCGTGGAAAGCAAAATCTTTTTGCCTGTCGCCACAACCCTTAGAATATGATTTGTTGGCCAATAAAAATCGTTTACATTTATTGACTGATGCCAATTTGTTGGCGGCTTTGAATTTGCCTGTTAACGATATTGCATTGATTAAAAAAATCATTCCCTTTTCGCAATTGATCAATTCAGACAACAAAGCTGTCCTTTGGGAAAAACGAAAAAAATTCTTTTTTAAACCGGCACAAAGCTTTGGTTCGAAACAAGCCTATCGCGGATCCAGCATCAGTAGAAATATCTTTGAAAGTTTTGCTGAAAATGAAATGCTGGCCCAAGAATTTATTCCCGCAGGGGAAGTGAGTTTTGCTTCTAACCGCAAAACTGCCCCGGGCGAAGAGTCGACAATGAAGTCCAATCCAGATTCCTTAAGCAGCCTGCCTGAAAAGTTTAAATTTGATTTGCGCTGCTATGCCTATCAAGACCGACTGGAAATGGTGATCGCCCGCTTGTACCAAGGGCAAGTTACCAATCTGCGCACCCCCGGTGGCGGCTTTGCCCTGGTTCAGGTGGTTTAGAAACCATCTCAAATCGAGTCACGCCGCAATTCATGCAAAAAAATTAAAGCGTCTAGCATTTTTGCCGAAGCAGTCAGTAATGACTAAGATCGCGTCGATGTTTTTTAAAAATCCATTTTTATCAGAAAGCAAAAATTCTTTTGTAAAGTTTGATGAATTGAATGGCTGGCACCCCTGGCAAGAAGCTGTGCCTGAAGGCTATGTGCTGTACCAAGTGCGACAGCTGAATGCTGGCAAAGTGGTTTATTTTAACTTTCCCTTGGCTGCAGAATTGGGTTTGTTGCACAACTCAAAAACTTCCAGCAATACAATCACTCCAGAACTAGAAGCCAAACTGCTAGAAACATTTTCATTACAAATCATTAATGAATATGATGAGCTAAGCAAAAAAAGAATAGACCCCACAACTATTAAACCCAATAAGTATATGGCTACCCGCTATTTACAATTGCAGCACGCAGATAAAACTGGCAAAACCTCGGGCGATGGACGTGGCATTTGGAATGGCGTTTGTACACACAAAGATATCACCTGGGACATATCAAGTCGCGGCACTGGGGTTACCTGCTTAGCCCCTGGAGCCGTTGAAGCTGGAAAGCCACTTAAAACTGGATCTGAAGATTTTGGCTACGGTTGCGGTATGGCTGAAATTGATGAGCTTTTGTCTGCTGCAATTTCTGCAGAGGTCATGCACTTGCAGGGTCTACAAACCGAAAGAGTTTTATGCATCATCGATCTAGGTAAAGGCATGGGTATTGGGGTCAGGGCCGCCAAAAATTTATTCAGACCGGCCCATCTGTTCTTATATTTAAAACAAAATCGTAAGGATCTTTTACGCCAATCTTTTAATTTTTTTATTGACCGGCAAATTCAAAACAAACGTTGGACGATTAAAAATAAATTCTTAAAGTATGAAGAAAGCTTAAACCATCTTTCAAGAAGCTTTGCAGATTTTGCAGCCATCTTAGAAGTGGACTATATTTTTGCCTGGCTGGACTGGGATGGGGATAACGTATTAGCGGATGCCGACATTATTGACTATGGCAGTGTTCGCCAATTTGGTATTTGTCACGATAAATATCGCTACGATGATGTGCAAAGATTTTCTACCAACTTAAAAGAGCAAAAAGCCAAAGCCCGTCAGATGGTAATGACTTTTGTTCAGATGGTGGATTATTTGCGCAATGAAAACAAGAAAAATATATCCCAATTCAAACACCACAAGGTTCTAAAAGATTTTGATCGTATGTTTGAGGTAAAAAGAAATGAAAGATTTTTATATCGCATGGGTTTTACCTCTTTACAGCGTAAAAATCTGATCCAGCATAAAAAATCCTTATCTCACTTTAATGAGCTATTTCAAAAGTTAGAAACTTTAAAAATCAATGGTGGAGTCAAAAAAGTAGCCGATGGCGTAAACCACCCCCCAGTTTTTAATATGCGAAAATTTTTAAAAGAATTTCCATCTTGTATTTTAAAACAAAATGATCTTTCAAACATCACTATGCATAGTACTGTTGATTTTATTCAACTTTATGGCACTCATTATCTGCGAAAATCTGACAGAAAAAAAGCACTGCAATTTTCAAATAAAATTCAAAAATTACAAGAAAGTTATATCCAACTCTTAGAACATGCTTTTTCAGCTTCTACTTCTAACAAATATTTTTCTAAAAATCTAAAAACTCTAGTCAAAAGAAGCAATAGCATAAATAGTGAGAATCGTATCACTGGCAATGCTCTGATTGAAATTGTGGACCAAATTTTAGCAGAAAAGGGCAAAGGCTTAAAAAATTCACAAATTCAAAATTTAATTGATAAAATTATATCCGAGCATGCCAATTATCCAGAAATAAAAAAATCAAACCCCTGCGCTCATTTTTATAAACATCAAGAAAAATCCAGCCCTTCAAAAATTTACCAAAAGCTAATGTTGGTTGTTGCCGAACATCAAGAAGATATTTGATTTAAAATCCATTTTTTTATTAAAGGAAATTCTTTGGACGGAAAGGTATGCCTTTTGTTACTGGGTAACCAGTTGACTTGTAATCCGGCTTGCTGCATTTTTTTTACACCAAAAAAAGTATTTGCAAAGGGCAAAACATCATCGTTTTTACCATGCGTAAACAACCACGGTGTTTTTGCATTTTTTTTATTTAAATAGCTTCTCCATCGTGGAAAAAAATAAAAATAACCACTGATACCGATAACTCCTGCTAGTTTTTTGGGGTAGTGTAAGGCAAAATCAACACTGATCAAACAACCTTGTGAAAACCCAAGAAAAAAAATATTTTTACTTTTCCAACCCATTAATTCTAATTCCTCCAAAACTTCAAATAAGTCTTGTCGAATTTGCTGAACTCCTTCAACAAGGAAGGGCGGATCACCGTACCATGAATAGCCATCCAGATATTTTTTAGGTGCATTTAAAATCAGAAAGTTCATTGAACTTAAGTCTAGCTCGCTATCAAAATGCAAAAAAGGCTTATAGCTATCCCCTTTACCATGTAGGACAATCATTAAGTAAGGTGACTTTTTTTTTGACTTTAAAAAACGATTTTTGAATTTAAAATTGGCTAATTCCACTTTGACTTCCTACAAATTTTTGCCCCATGCAAGACAAAATATTTCCTGCATAATCTGTAGATTCAGTCACGGACTCTAAGGTGGCAACATTCTTTTCATAGCGGCCAACACAATTAGACCAAGGTGGATTTTTAAATGCCCTTGCAATATAATCAAAGCGAATCTGACTAGGCAAAGGCTCTAGAGGAAAGGTAAACTGATCCTTTTCTCGTAACCCATAGTCTTCTGTAGCAGCCAATTGAATATTGGGAGTAATACCATTCAATTGCGGAGTTTCACCCGATGGTAAATAATAAAAACCTTTGGTTTCAAATAAAACTATTCTAGAGTTTTGCGACCAAACCTCACCCTCTTGAAAAGATCCCTTACCAAAGGTTTTTTGCCCTAAAATAATGGCTCGTTGATAATCTTGCAAGGCTCCGGCAACAAGCTCTGCAGCACTAGCTGAGTCTTTGTTAACTAATACCGCCAAAGGTCCGCTATATACTTTAGCCGAGGCTTTATTTAAATATTTCTCGTTTTCTTTTTTGCTATCTAAATATTTCAATTCAAACACAAGCTCTTTAGGATTTAAAAATAGTCCGGCAATGCAAGAAGCTTCGTCCATTTGACCGCCAGGATTATCGCGCAAATCCAAAATCAAACCACCCAATCCTCGCTTATTTTTTAAGATAATATCTTTAACTTGCTCACAGGTATTTTTTGCAAACTTATCTATAGTCAGCACTGCGATATTTTTATTTTTTTCTAATAAAGCCAGGTGAATAGAATCGATTTGAGACTTTTTGCTTCTTATCAGATAAATTCTTTTATAGGTGCTTTGTCTACGCATCAGCAACACAAAATCATTTTTAATTTTTTGTCTAAAAATACTAGAAATTTCTGTTAAATTTAACTGACTGATGTTTTTATCATCAATAGATATTAAAACATCCCCTTTTTTAATCCCAGCTTGATCTGCTGAAGATTTTTGAAAAACTTTTTTTACAAAAATCCCCTGAGGGCCTTCTGAAAGATTAAATCCTAAAGATAAATTTTGGTTCGACTGCGCCACCACTTCATTGAAATATTTTAACGGCAAAATATAAGTATGAGGGTCCTTCAAAATAGATAAAAATCCATTGACTCCAGAGGCCACTAAATATGTTTGATTCTGTGTCGATGATTTTTGTAAAATATTTTTTATAGCCTGCTCAAAATCATAGGAACTTTTTAGTAAGTAATTTTTTTTCCATTCCAACAAAGATTTTTTTTCATAACTAAAATCTTTTTGCATCTGCCTTTGCTGCATTTTTGTTACTGCATTGGCACAGGCCAAAAAATAACGCTCTGAAATTTGACATTTTTCGTTTTGCACAATGGATAAAAGTATATTGGGTTGAAGCTTAGTTTCAGCCCAATAGTCTTCAATTTGCATAATGCTATCGCGATCAGGCGCCACTTTTTGTAAAAACACACTCATAAACTTGTAGTTATGAAAGATAGTTACAAAAAGACCCAACAAACCAATAGCCAAAAATAGAAATAAAAAGACAATGCTTTTTTTTCTTTGCTGCACAGGCCCCCCATAGCGCAAAGTTAACCAACCCCAATAAAAAACTCTTCAAACATTTCAGCGTAAGCCTTTTTGGCCCCGCTCGAGTACCCTTTAAACCCTTAGCAAGAGTTGTTCCTGGTGCATAAAAATCCTTTATGACGCTAAACTCAACTATAAAACCCCCACCAAGAAACATATTCAAGATTGTCTAAAATTTAGACATCGAAGGACTTGCTTTTAGCCTGTGTCTTTAATAAAAATATCTTATCATTTCTAAATTAAATAGGACTGAAGCTGGCGCGCAACTTACTAGTTTTAGATAGGATTTTCATGATTGTAGTTACAGGAGCCAATGGATTTATCGGAAGTGCTATAGTTTGGCAATTCAACCAAAACCAAGTCACAGATATTGTCTGTGTAGACTCCGTCCCATTGAACGAAAGACCTCAGCTTTTACAAAAAAGGCAGTACAGCCACTTTTTAGCTAAAGATGAGCTTTTTAGTTTTTTAAATTCTACCGAAGCACAAAAAGTTTCTTGGATCATTCACATGGGAGCTTGCTCTTCAACCACCGAAAAAAATTGGGACTTTTTGTTAGAGAATAATACTCAATATACAGAAAAAATTTTTCAATGGTGTGCGAAAAACAATAAAAACTTAATTTATGCTTCCAGTGCTGCCACCTATGGTGATGGATCACTGGGTTTTGATGACAGCTTAGATTCTGAAATCTTAAGGCCTTTGAATTTGTATGGAGATTCAAAAGTACTATTTGATCGCTGGGCGGTGAAACAATCCATGACTCCTAAGCACTGGTATGGTCTTAAATTTTTTAACGTTTTTGGACCGCAAGAATACCATAAAGAATCTATGTCCAGTGTGGCCTACAAAGCCTTTCATCAAATTCAAAAAACAGGCCAATTGCAATTGTTTAAATCTTATCATCCAGACTACAAAGATGGCGAACAAAAACGAGACTTTATTTATGTTAAACAAATCACTTCTTGGATAACACAACTAATGCAGTTGCAACCTCAAAGCGGAATTTATAATATGGGTAACGGTCAGGCTTGCACGTGGCTGGATCTAGCCGGAGCCGTTTTTTCTGCCATGAACTTGCCATTAAAAATTGACTGGCTAGAGATGCCTTTAGACCTGCGCAATCAGTACCAGTACTTCACTGAGGCTTCGATGAAAAAGTGGCAAGGGCAAAACTTACCCATGCCGC
>JBMOJS010000399.1:0-1649 GCA_049315665.1 Pseudobdellovibrionaceae bacterium
GTCTGAAAAAGCCTACCAAGGGCGAGGCGTTTCCGCTTGCGCCACATGCGATGGCTTTTTCTATCGCAATAAAGCCGTTTGTGTCATAGGTGGGGGTAATACTGCCGTCGAAGAAGCGCTTTATCTCTCAAACATTGCATCATCCGTTACCCTTGTGCACCGTCGAGACACATTGCGTTCAGAAAAAATACTTCAAGACAAGTTATTTGAAAAGGCTCGCACAGGTAATGTCAAATTAATATGGAATCACACCCTCGATGAAGTCCTAGGCGATAAGATGAAAGTTACTGGCGCTCGCTTACGAAATCTACTCACCGACCATCATGAAACTATAACCGTTGATGGTGTGTTTATTGCCATTGGCCACACGCCAAACACAGAACTATTCAAAGGGCAATTGGATATGAAAGATGGCTATTTGACCATTCGCTCGGGTTTACAAGGCATGGCAACAGCCACTAACATTCCAGGCATCTTTGCTTGTGGTGATGTCGCTGATCATGTCTACCGACAGGCGGTAACCTCGGCTGGATTTGGATGCATGGCAGCCCTTGACGCTGAAAAATACCTCGACACCCTCGGGGACTAAATTTAACATTTGCCAACACCCGGCCTATGCTTGATAAATAACCAAATAGTTGTATAATTGTACATATACTTCGTTTTGGAATTTATATGGCAACTAAGCCGGGGCTCATATTTCACCTCCCAAACACCGTGAATCAACAGGAGAGGAAAAAACATCCACTATACCCGGATGTTTTTGACTATCAATATGACCAAAAAGACTACAAAGATACGTGGAAAAACCTAGACTTAAGCCAAGGCAGCAATAAATTGCTTATTGTAGATGGAGCAACAGGGCGATTGAATCGTGTGGGTAAGCTTCGTTACTATTTTGAACGCTTTTGTGGTTTCATTGGCTTACAAAACGACTGCCAGCCAGAAAAAATTAAAATGGCAGTTGAGAAACTTGGTTATTATGGCTATTTAAATGGATTTAATACCGACATTCCATTTGATGCCATAAAAAAAACCTGGTCTCCGGACGTTACGCCCCAAGAACCGTATTTTGAGCTTATTCAAGCTAAAGCCCTTAATCCTAGAACCTCACGCAGTTTACAAACGATACTCATCTCACTTTTTGAGCAGTTTTTTAAACCAACGTCACCCATCAAAGAACATTTTAAATTTGGATCAAGCTATGCAGAAGCAAAAGACTATATCAGTGTCGCAAACCTCGATGTACAAGATCCAGACCTCATCGTTAAATCCATCATAGGACTTCCTGAGAAAGAGAGTGGCCTAAAAAAAACGCTTTACCAGCGTTTTTGTTCCTCGCATCCACAAGAAGCCTGGGATGTCATTATAAAAAATCATCAACAATTTTATCCATTGCTGATCATGGATGAACCTATCAGCAAACGCTACGCGCGCCATTTAATTGAGCAGGCAGAAAGCGCATCCCCACCTTTGTCCGATGAAGAAAAACATCATGCCTATGAGCAAGCTGTGTCGATCGACTCGCATCTTAAAACACACGAAGCATCTACCTATTTTTTTAACCACTATGTTGAAAAGCAACAATGGCAGAACGCCTTTGATTTATTAATATTGCACCGAAGTGAAGGCTTAGCCGATGATAGCCT
>JBMOJS010000009.1:0-29448 GCA_049315665.1 Pseudobdellovibrionaceae bacterium
CAAAAATGGTCGTCAAGAATTATTTTTGACATGTCCTGTTTCTGTGATTTTGTCATAATTATTAACTTATGATTCATAGAATCAGAATAAAATTCTATTGTGTCCCTAAATATTTCTTAATTTTAACCTTAGGTGTCTTTCTGCGGTTTGGATCTTAACCACTCTAATATCATTTTTAAGCATACACAGGTTTCTTTTTATCTATTTTAACAATAAATAAAAAAAAGCTAGTCTAAGCGACATGAATACAAAAAATTTATTAGTGAATTTACCACAAGGCTTGAAGTCAGAACTGACGCAACAAGCGATATCTAGGACCTAGGCGACCGAAGATGGACACACCCTTTAATTATAACAAGATCGCTACGTATTGCAAACGCATCATTGAAAACTCGGTGTTTAAGAATTCCATAATCGCTGTGATTTTTCTAGTCGCCGTCGTTGTAGGTTTAGAAACAAGTCAGACTCTTGTTGCAAAATATGGCGAAACTCTACGCCTGCTCGATCAGATTATCTTGGTGATTTTCACTATTGAAATTCTACTCAAGTTATTTGCAAAATTGCCTAGAATTTGGAATTTCTTTTTAGATCCATGGAATGTTTTTGATTTTTTTGTTGTGGCCATCTGCCTGCTACCTCTTGATGCAGAGTTCGCCGCTGTGCTTCGTCTGGCAAGAACACTCAGAGTACTTCGTCTCGTCACTGCTCTTCCTAAACTTCAACTTTTGGTTGGCACACTTCTAAAATCGATTCCTTCTATGGGCTACGTTGGCCTGTTGGTAGGTATATTGTTCTATATTTACGGAGTCACCGCGGTATTCTTCTTTGCAAAAGCTGATCCTCTGCACTTTGGCACTTTAGGCGATGCGATACTTACACTCTTTGGTGTCATAACCCTTGAAGGCTGGACGACATTAATGTACGATATCCTGCGCGGAGACTCGGGCGTGCCCGCCGTTAAAGTGATTGGCTTTTTTGTATCCTTTGTGCTTTTTGGCACAATGATCATGCTCAACTTATTTATTGGAGTGATTATGAACAGCATGCAGGAAATGCAACGTGAAAATGCGGCTGATCGTTCAAAGTCAGAATCCACTGCTACCGAGCTGGAATCCATGGAAAAAGAATTAGACAGCCTTGCGGCACGTGTGCGCTCAATGCGCCAAAAACTAAAATCAAATGAACTTTAATTGAAAGGACGCACCTTATGCCACACTCGTTTTATAATTTTCTACATCTTGTTGGGATTTTTTTAGTTTTGTTTTCCTTAGGGGCCGTTGCACTTCATACGTTCAATGGCGGAACAAAAAACTATAGTGCTCGCCGGTGGATTGCGGCCATTCACGGCATCGGACTTCTTGTCATATTTGTAGCCGGTTTTGGCTTAATGGCTAAGCTAGGTATGGTCGGGCAAGGCGCATGGCCTGCATGGATTTTTATAAAACTTGGGGTTTGGACAACACTCGGAGCAATGCCCATTTTGTTATATAGAAAACCAAAATGGAGTGCCTTATGGGCGTTATTAACGATCTCGCTGGCGGCTTTAGCCGCATGGACGGCGATAAATAAGCCCTTTATAAATTAATGTGTCTGGCACAATTGAATCAATTTGATACAATAGAGAATTTTGATTCATGGTATGTTTTTTGAATCTTTTGTTAAATGTAACTTTTAACTAAGAAAAAGGAAGACATTTATGCAAACTCAAAAAACTGCGGCCATTGGCATTTTTATGATATTTCAGGCTTTTAGTACTTACACTTGGGCTTTTGATCTACGCTGCAATTTGCGGAACACTGTCAAAAGTTTAGTCGGTAGAGAAACTGATTTTGCAGCCGAAGGACTTCTTAACTTTAACTCACAAACTCTACAAAATAGAATTGATAAATTAAAAGAATATTATTCTAAGCTCAATGTAAATAGTCGTTTTGAAATTAAATTGGCTAAAATTTTAGCTGAATCTTATCAGCTGCACCAGCAAGCTATTGTCCTCAGTCGCGAATTGAATACAAGTGGTATTTTATACATACATAAAGGTTTTGAGATAAAAATAGATTCATTGATTGCTGGTTTTTTGAAATATGAAAAAAACATTCAAGACTTGCATATTGCATATAAAAATCATCTACAAACTTTGAATTCAGAAACAGTATCAGCTTCTGATAAAGATATCTATGTTGCTGCTCTTGAGATTATTTCTTTACAGATGCGACTTGAAACAATAGCGCCGTTTTTTAAATTGTTAATTCCTGTAGATTTAGAAGGTTGTATAGACACAAAAAGTATCTCTTATAACCTATTCCGATTTGTTCAAGAAGGGTCTAGATATAAGCTCTATCCAAAAAATATTTTATCTATAAAAAGCGAAGAGTATGGGGACTTACTGGATCAAAATAAAGAGAACTTTGCCAAACTTGCAAAGGTAAAAGATTTAGAAAGTATCTTAAGAAAAAATAGTGACAATTTTTTTGAACTTTATAAGTTATTGGCTGATTCTTCAAGAATGTTAAATGACTCTGATCGCGTTAGGTTGAGTAGAAGTTTTACTCGTTATGATGGATTGGTTTATGATTCTTTAGAAAAAGCGGGCGGCAAAGGTGTTAAATTTGCTGGCTGGGTGATGAAAGAAGTTCCCACCATCAAAAGAAATGCTGCCCAACGGGAAAATTATCTTGTGCAAAAAATGGAACAAACAATGTCTTTGGTTCAGCAAGATCTTCAATTTGCGGATATCCTTTTAGAAAAAGATTATAAGGCCAACAGTGACTTGATTATTCCTGGGTATTGGATTCATGCGGCCATGTATTTAGGTACCATTCAAGACTTCAAAAGATTAGGACTTTGGGAGTCACCAGAATTTGCAAAAATTCGTTATGAAATAGAACAGTACGACCCAAGAATATCTGCTGCAAGTAGACCAGCCCAAGTATCAGAAACAGAAAGCACTGTAGAGGCCACCAACCAGTTAAGAAAGTGGTTGTTCGGATCTACACAAAAAGATTTTTTGATCCCCGCGTTTGGAGGCTTAAAAGCCAAAGGACTGAATGAAAAAGAGGAAAACTTTGAATCTATACCCTGGTTTATTGAATCTGAAAGAGGTGGCGTTGATGTTCATCCACTTAAAAAACTTTTAAAAACAGATGGCTTGGCTGTTTTAAGACCGTCCCGTTCTGAATGGCAGCAAACAGATGCAAAAATAAATATTTTAAGAAAAGCCAATGCATTTGTCGGTTTGCCTTACAACTATAGTCATAATATCCGTAATAAAATGAAAACCAATTGCTCTACATTAGTTATGTTTTTACATGATGAAATTACGTTTAATATTTCACCACAAGAAACCCCAATAACCGGGCGTGCCTATGTATGGAGTGTGAGTCCAGACCAGATAGGCCAATCTGTTAAATCTAGCGACATGCAAGTCAGTCCTGAAGTTGAATTGATTTCTTATTTTGATCCAGATCAAGAGGGAAGCTTGATTTATCAAAAAAATAAAATCGGAGGCTTACAAGAAAAACAAAAATTTATACAAAAAAGTTTTGGACAATAAATCTATGAAGCGCTCACCACAGATTGAACTTCTGGAAAAAGTTCTTTCATCCGCACTTCGATGCCTTCTTTTAAAGTGGCTGAAGAGCTAGGGCAACCGGCGCAGGATCCACGCATGTGGATCGATAAGACTCCGTTGTTGAATTGATGAAACACCACATCGCCGCCATCCAAGGCGACCACAGGGCGGATCTCTTTTTGCAAAGCCAGCTTGATGCGTTTAACGATGTCTGAATCAGACTCATCCACTTCGGCAGCGCTATAATCCGCCGTCAGGTCCACCACCACGGGCTCTTGATTTTTCAGATGATCTTCAATCAAACCGGCCAAGGGGCTGGCTAAAAACTCCCACTCAACCCAGTCTTGTTTAGTGACGGTGATAAAGTCCGTGCCGACATAGACAGATTGGGTCCATGGAAAGCCAAAAATTTTATAAGCCAAAGGGGATTTTTCAGCCTCTTGAGCATTGCCGCAGGCAAAACCTTCTTCAGTCACTATGTAAGGCAAAATAAACTTCATGGTTGCGGGGTTTGGAGTGGACTCAAAAGTCACAGTGGCCTGTTCTTTAGAAGCGGGGTGAGTTGTTGATGACGGCATAATAAAAACTCCTTGCAACAGTAAGTAGGATCAAGAGATCAAGACATTACCACAAGCCAAGGGTTGTTTCGAGTTTTTTTCTTGGGCTGGATTTTTTGCGGTGCCCCTGTCGTGCAGCTTGGGCTTGAACCTTTTCCCGGGCGCTGCTAGCTTAGCCCCATTAAAGTTATATTACATAAGGAGCCTTGCAATGACACCACGAGTGCGCGAAATTTTGAATTGGTATGGATCAGACAACCCCGGTGTTTTAACCAACTTAAGCCGATTGATGAATCATGGCCGTCTTAAAGGCACTGGTAAATTGGTGATCTTGCCTGTGGACCAAGGATTTGAACATGGCCCGGCCCGCAGTTTTGCTAAGAACCCCGACGCCTATGACCCCGCTTATCACTTTGAATTGGCCATTGAAGCTGGCTGCAATGCCTATGCGGCTCCTTTGGGTGCCTTAGAGGCCTGTGCTCGCGATTACGCAGGTGACATTCCGTTGATTTTGAAAATCAATAATTCTGAAACTCTATATGGTGATAAAAATCCAATCTCGGCATTGACCAGCTCGGTGGATGATGCGTTGCGATTAGGCTGTGCCGGCATAGGTTTTACCATTTATCCCGGAAGCTCTGAACGCAAACAGATGTACGAAGAAATTGCCTTTGCAGCCAAAGAGGCCAAAAAGGCCGGCTTGGTGGTGGTGATTTGGTCTTATGCCCGCGGGGAGCAGATCACAAAAGAGGGTGAAACCGCCATCGACGTGATTGCCTATTCAGCCCACTTGGCTGCGCAATTGGGCGCTCATATTATTAAAGTCAAACCTCCCACGGCTCATATCGAACAAGCCGCTGCAAAAAAAGTGTATCAAGAGCAAAATATCCGTGTGGCCAGTTTGGCTGATCGCGCCCGTCATGTGGTGCAGTCTTCTTTCAATGGCCGTCGCATTGTGATTTTTTCTGGGGGCGAAGCCAAAGGCACTGAAGAGATTTTAAAAGAAGTGCAAGAGCTAGCAGCCGGTGGTGCTTTTGGTAGCATCATGGGTCGCAATGCTTTTCAGCGCCCTAAAAAAGAGGCCATTCAATTGTTGCACAATGTGATGGATGCTTTTTCTGGTCAACAGCCTGGTCAACAATCATGAGTATAAAAAATGAATCTGATGAAGTTCGTGATGGTGCTGCGTCTACAGTGGCTAATCAGGCCCAGCACGAAAATCCCTTGCGCAAAGAAAAAAGAAAAAAGCTGCATGCCCTAAAAGAAAAAGGCATCAATCCATATCCCTATTCTTTTGAACGCTCGGCCCATGTGGGGCAGATTCAACAAAAGTTCAGCCACTTGGCCACCGGAGAAAAAGATGAAGCTGCGGTGTTTCGAATCGCTGGACGTCTGATGACTTTACGGGCCATGGGTAAAGCCAGTTTTTTTAATATTGAAGATCAATCAGGATCTTTGCAGGTTTATATTCGCAATCAAGAATTGAGTGAAGTGGATCGTCAATCGTTTGAGCTGATTGATCTAGGGGATATTGTTGGCATTGAAGGTTTTGTGTTTCGCACCCAAAAGGGTGAGCTTTCATTGCACGCCAAATCTTTTCAGATTTTAACTAAATCTTTAGAGCCCTTGCCCGAAAAATATCATGGAGTGCAGGATGTAGAAATCAAGTACCGCCATCGTCATTTGGATTTGATTTCAGATCCAGAATCCCGCAAAGTTTTTGAAACACGATCAAAAATCATTCGCGAAATTCGTCATTTTTTAGATGACCGTGGTTTTTTAGAAGTGGAAACTCCGGTGCTTCAGCCCATTTATGGTGGTGCGGCGGCTCATCCTTTCACCACCCATCATCGCGCTTTAGACATGAAGTTATACATGAAGATTTCTCCGGAACTGTATTTAAAACGCCTGATTGTTGGCGGTTTTGAAAAGGTTTATGAAATCGGTAAAAACTTTCGCAATGAAGGCATTGATCGCACTCACAATCCAGAATTCACCATGCTGGAATTTTACGAAGCCTACACCGACTACAATTATCAAATGAAACAATTTGAAGAATTGGTTTCGGGTTTGGCTTTAAAGATCACCGGTTCAATGAAAGTTCGCTATCAAGGTAAAGAGATTGATTTCACTCCACCGTGGAGACGTCTGACAGTCCATGATGGAGTGCTTGAGTATGCGGGATTAAATCCCGACAGCGCTAGCGATGACGAGCTTTTTCAGGCTTTAAAAAAACACGGATCAGATTTAAAAGCTCCGGCCAGTCGGGGAGTGATGTTGATGAAGCTGTTTGAATTAACGGCGGAAGCCCACTTGTGGCAACCCACCTTTGTGTTGGATCACCCCGTGGAAATTTCGCCACTGACCAAAGTGCATCGTAAAAATCCCAAATTGGTGGAACGCTTTGAACCTTTTGCAGCTTGCATGGAGATCGGCAATGCCTATTCGGAATTGAATGATCCCGAAGATCAGTTGTTGCGTTTGCAAGAGCAAGAAAAGCAAAGGGACAAAGATGAAGAGGCCCATCCTATGGACGATGATTTTATTTTAGCCATTGATTCAGGTATGCCGCCCACCGGTGGGGTAGGTTTGGGTATTGAACGGATTGTGATGTTGCTGACGGATAGGCCGAGTATACGCGATATTATCTTCTTCCCCACCATGCGCCGGTAACCAATTCCATTTGATTCATAGACCTTTGTTGCTTCGGTCGGGCCAAGGCTAGTGGCCGCGTTTGAAAAGGTAATAACGGCGATACCAGGGCGAAGTCTTTTTCCATAAACTCCAGGGGGTTTCTTCAGGAAAGATCGACACCCGAAAAATACCATAGGGGTTCTCTTCCAAATGCAGTCCTCCCCGGTCCGTGTTCACGCCATAGGTGTAGCCCGCTTGCTGAACCAGTTTTTGCGCCTCATCTGTAAACAAACCATAGGTGTAGGCATAGACACACACTTCTGTTTTCAATTCATTTTCTAAAACGGCTTTGGATTGGCTGATTTCTTCCCACAGCTCTGCCGCATTCATATCTGTTATTTTTTTATGCATAAAACCATGGGAGCCCACTTCAAAACCCATCTGCACCCACTGCTGTCTTTGTTCGGGTGTCATCAATAAAGATTCGGGCTCTTCAGGATTTTCTATTGTATCCCACATGTTCGACTTAAAATGGGCATTGGCTAATAAAAACACGCAAGCCGTCATGTTGTGTTGTTTGAGTAAGGGGGCCGCATTCAGCAGATTGTCCTGATAGCCATCATCAAAAGTCAGCAGCAAAGGTTTCGCAGGAAATTCATTCCAGTTTTTTTGGCCGGTTAAAAAAAGTTTTAAATCCTTAAAAGCCAAAGTAGTGAATAGATGTTTAGAAAAAAAATCCAAATGTTTTGCAAAATTATTTTTGTTTACAAAGGTTCGGTGCTTAGAATTTAAATCCTGATCGGGGATTTTATGGTACATCAATATTGGCAAATAACCATTTGTGTATTTTTCAAACAAGGCCCCTTGGTAAATCCGTTCAATTTGTTTATGAACGGTATTTAAATCAAACTGGGCTGCCACTTTTTTTCGCAAATCATTCAAGATTGCAGTAGAAGGTGCGTAATTCAGCGCATTCGTGAGCTTTTGTTGCCAAAAAACTTCGTTGCCATTCAAGATCTGTCCAGGATCCGTTGTTGGGCCGATATCACCAAAATTACTATCCATGGCCTCTGTCAGGTTTTCGCCTGTAATCAAGCCTAAAATAGAATACTCACCCAGTGCAAAAGTCGGTCTTTCACACAGAATGCTTTCGGCAGCCACTCGACCAGATCCCAACACCAGATCGTAATTGTGAATCACATGATCGATATTTCCTAAAGGGCCAAAAAAACTGATTTGCTTAGAAAAAGTTGCAAAGTCAGGAGTTTGCGTTTTTAATTTTTTAAACCAATCTAGTTCATAGCCAATCAAATCCACTTGTAGATTTTGATATTGACCCACCAATGGAAGAATCACTTTTATTACAAACTGCAGATGCAAATCCCCTTTAGGTCCGGTGGATCGTCCAATCATAGCCCAGCGAATGGGAAGTTGGGCCGCTATGGATTCATCCAGGGCTTCTTTAATTACGGCTACTTTGGGGCTCCACAGATCTGTATCTATGGGGTTCGCGACGATGCAGGATTTTCGAGGATTGATTTTTAAACGATGAGTGGTGTTTATTTGAGCATTTTTACAAATAAAAATCAGACGATCGCCATAAAGATCAAAAAATTTTTTCGACCAAGAAAAATGCTGTTGCCCATGCATAGAGCAAACATGAGCCGTCCTGTGAACAGTGCAGCCAGTAAACAGCTTTTTTAGAAAGTTTTTGCCTGCATGTATTTTTTGTGCCCAAAAAGTGACACGAACAGCGGCGCGGGAGTGGGTGTGTAAAATATCAATCTTTTCTTTTTCTAAAAGCTGCAGCAAAACAAAAATATTTTTCCAGCGCTGCCATAAAGAGGATGTATGAATCGGCTGTTTTATCAATGTGAACTTAAAGTTATAGTTTAAGTGCAAGCTGTTCGAAATCACCCACACTTGGTTGCTGGAACTTTGCGCTTGCGCCAAAGTCATTGCATAAACTTCGGCTCCAGTAAGCTCCACTTGTGATAAAATATGTGCAATTTTCATCAACTTCAATTTGCCAAACCTAAGTCCTTGGGACAACATAATATTGCAATGAAGACTTCTTTAAATGTAAAAAAAGCTTATGGTCTAGCTTTGTCGGTGCGTAAGCGCGCCCATGCACCTTATTCTAAGTATTTGGTGGGGGCTGCCGTTGGCGTTCGCAAAAGCGGATCCAAACAGACCGATTTGTTTTTTGGTTGTAATGTTGAAAACGCCAGTTTTGGTGCCACTGTTTGTGCAGAAAGAGTCGCTGTATGGAGTGCTGTTGCTGCTGGATTTTCGCAAGTGGAATTTGTGGTGATTGTTACGCAAGATAAAAAACCAGCGCCACCCTGTGCGCAGTGTTTGCAGGTGTTGGCCGAGTTTTGTAAACCCTCTACGGCGATTTATTTGGCCAATTTACAGGGAATAAAAGAGCAATTGTCTTTTGCTGATTTACTACCCAGACCCTTTGTGTTTACGCCAGTTTGAAAGGAATTATGCTAAGTTCACTTTATAAATCCAGTCTTAAAAGTAGTAAATGCAGTATTGATATCTACCAGCACTTTAGTAGCTCCCACAGATTAAGATATTTTTTTATCTTTTTTTTGATGAAAATGTTTTCTGCCGTAGCCTTTGCAACAGAACAGGAAGTTGCAAAAGATCAAGTTTCATCGGCCTTGGTGTCTTCTTGCATTTCAGAATTTCAAGCTTTGAAAAATGGCGATTTAAAACCACTGTGTGCTAAAATGTTAAAGCTGTCGTCCTGCAACAGTGTGCAAAAGCGAGAAATTGTTCATTTTGATAAACAGGGGATTGGGCAAAACCCCAGACGTATTTTAGTTTTTGGACAAATTCATGGCGACGAACCCGATGCCGGTCTTTTGGCTTTTCGTTGGGTGCAAAGATTGGATCGCTTAAGTCCGCAAAACACCTGGCGGATTGTTCCCCGCGTAAATCCCGATGGCGCCAAAGCAGAACAAAAAACTAGAATCAATGCCAATGGCACCGATATAAATCGTAATTTTCCAACCAAAGATTGGAATGATTTGGCCTTGCAGCAGTGGGAAAAGTTGATGAAAAAAAATCCCCGCCGCTATCCAGGAAAATCTCCGGCCAGCGAGCCCGAAACCCAATGCGCTGTTCAGCACATTGAAGATTTTAAACCAGAAATTGTGGTTTCAATTCACACGCCTTATGGTCTTTTGGATTTTGATGGACCGAAGATTAAATTCCCCCCATTTAAGCCTTTACCTTGGATCATGTTAGGAAATTTTCCTGGAAGCTTAGGGCGCTACATGTGGGTCGAGCGCCAGGTGCCAGTGCTTACCATTGAATTGTCGCCCACATCCTTGCATAAAAATTCCAATGAATTTGATCGTTTTCAGGATTTGGTTTCTTTGCTTTTAGACCGCACTAGCAGTCCTTAAAGCCCTTCGATCTGTTCGGTCAGTTGCAGCCACTCGACTTCTAGATTTTGAATTTTGACAGAATTGGCGGCCATCTGTTGGGACCACTGCAGCAGGCCTTCTTTTTCACCGCTGGGGTTTTTTAGCTGTGTGTCTGGTGTGTGACCTTGGCTGATTTTTTGATTCAACTTTTGGTTTTGCTCTTCTAAGGTTTGCAGTTCTTTCGACAATTGCTCAATGCGCTTTTCTAATAAGCGCTTTTGCTTGTCTAATTCTTTTTTGTTTAATTTTGTTGGATCAGATTTTTCATTTTGTATTGAAGGTTCTGTCAAGCTAGCGTCCGTCTTGGCTTTAGCTAAGGTGGTTTTTTTTTGCGCCGGAGCACTGGCCGCGGTTTTACTAAATTCATCCGTTCCATTGTGTGCCGCATTTTTTAAAGCCTGCTGCAGACTCCACACATAGTCATCATAACTTCCTGGATACAAATGCACATCGCCATTTTTAACCTCTAAGATTTTATGTCCCACCCGGCGAACAAAATTACGGTCATGGCTGACCACAATCACCGTGCCGCTGAACTTATTCAAGGCTTGGGTCAAGGCCTCCACAGTTTGAAAGTCCAAGTGATTGGTGGGCTCATCCAAAAGTAAACAAGCGACGTTTTGTAGAAGTATTCGCCCCAAGGCGACTCGGGATTTTTCTCCCCCAGAAAGGACTTTGATTTTTTTATCAATTTGGTTGGTCGAAAATAACAAAGACCCTGCCATATTGCGCACATCTTGGGCTGATGTGGGATAGCGGGTGACCGATTCTAAAGACTGAAACACCGTGTGTTCTGGATTTAAAACCTCGATCACATGTTGATTGAAAATAGCCATTTCAACTTGGTAACCGGTTTCGCGCAAACCACTTTGCGGCAGAAGTGTGCCCGCAATGCCTTTAAGTAAAGTCGACTTTCCGGCCCCATTGTAGCCGACAATGGCAATATGGTCCCCCCGTTGAATCTGCATATTCACATTTTGTAATATTGTGCGATCCTGATAGCCCCATTCACAATGCGATAATTGTAAAATGGATTTTCCTACATGGGGTGGGGGAGGGATTTGAATGCTGGCCTTTACCGGCAAAGCTTTCAATTCAATATTTTCCATGCGGTCTAAACTTTTTAAACGGCTTTGGGCCTGGCGGGCTTTGGTGGCCTGGGCCCCAAAGCGAGTCACAAAATCCATCACTGCTTTGCGTTTCAAGGCTTGGTTTTGGGCTTGGGCTTCTAGTTGCGAACGCAATAATTCTTTCTGTTCAAAGTAATCATCAATATTGCCACTGAATTTTGTGATTTCGCCGGATTCTACTTCCAGTATATGATCCGTAGTTCTGCGTAAAACTTCACGGTCATGGGAAATCAATAAAAAAGCCCCTTCATAATTTTGTAAAAACTTTTCAAGCAACAATGTGGTTTCTAAATCTAGATAGTTGGTGGGCTCATCCAACAACATCAAATTGGGATCCATGCCCAATAAGCCGATCAGTTTGATGCGCATGCGGTAACCACCACTGAGGCTTAAAATAGGTTTATCAAAAATTTCTTCACTGACCTGCATATCTTGCCCAGCCAGTTTGGCTTGCCATACGGGCAGGCGGCAGACTTTTTCAAGGTAAGAGTTTCCGGTTTCTTCGTCCTCCCATTCATCGTGTTGAGACAAATAACCCAAACGCAAAGATTGCGAACAAATGACTTTGCCAGAGTCCAATTCTTCGCTCTTGATCAAAATTTTAAACAATGTGGATTTACCAGCCCCGTTGGGGCCAATGACCCCTACGTGTTCGCCTTCATTGATAGCAAAAGTGGCTTGGTCGAATAAAATTTGCGTGCCGTAGGATTTATAGCCCTCTTGCATTTGTAATAAATTGGATGACATCAAGAACAGATATCAGAACTTAAGGGCTTTGACAAATCAGTTAAAACTTGCAGTGAAAATAAATTCAGATCCGACCCCAGGCTGGCTGATCAGCTGAATTTCACCGTTCATTGCAGAAACCAGTTTTTTACAAATCGACAAACCCAAACCCGTACCACCGTAGGTTTTGCTCATTGAACTATCACCCTGTACAAAAGGAGAAAAAATTTTGGCTTTGACCTCACTGAATTAACTTCCTTGCAAAAGGGCTATGTATCAACAATCAAAAATTCTTCAGATGCATTGTTAGAACTGATCAATGATATTTTGGATTTTTCTAAGATCGAGGCCGGAAAAATGGAGTTGGAACATATTCCATTTGAATTGGAAAAAACTTTGCAAGACATTATTGCAATTCAAAAATATACGGCCTTAAAAAACTCAGTTCAACTTGAATTGTTTTTGGATGCTGGGTTGCCAAAGCTTATTGTTGGGGATCCTGTGCGTTTGGGGCAGGTGATGAGCAATCTTATCAGTAATGCAATAAAATTTAGTCCTAACGGGAATGTGCAAGTTCAAGTTCGTGCCGGGACGGCAAATATCAATCATCTACAATTAGAGTTTTCAGTCATTGATAATGGTATTGGTATTGCCAAACAAAATTTACATAAAATTTTCAATGCTTTTTCACAAGCGGATCATTCAACCACGCGCAAATTTGGCGGGACGGGCTTAGGTCTGTCTATCAGCGAGCGTTTAGTCAGTATGATGAATGGTCAAATCCAGGTCGAAAGTGAATTAGGAAAAGGTTCAAAGTTCAGTTTTAATGCGGATTTTCAGTGGCCTAAGTCGCAAGAAAAAAACTTGGCAAATTATCAAAACTCAAACGGTTCCACCGATAATTCATCAACAGAAATATCATCATTGGACGTAAAGTCTGAAAACAGTTCTTTGGCCTCAGCTTTGGCGATCACTGCAAAGTCAGGTCGTATTTTGATTGCTGAAGATAATCTAATTAATCAAAAAGTGTTTACAAGTATTTTAATGAGAACCTCTTTTTATGTGGATGTTGTTGAAGATGGTCAGCAAGCGGTCGACGCCATAAAGTCAAGAAAGTATGATTTGGTATTGATGGACTGCCAAATGCCCGTGCTGGACGGTTATAAAGCCACCGAAGCAATCCGCAAATTTGAAAAAAGCAGGGGCACCAGAACCAATATCATAGCGGTGACAGCCAATGCCATGCCTGCTGAAAAAGAGCTTTGTTTGTTGTCTGGAATGGATGATTATTTATCTAAACCAGTGACGGCGCAACGTCTGTTGGATATGATTCAAAAGTGGTTGCCTGCCACTGTGCTAGACTTTATAGATACGGCAGCTTTAGAAGAAATCCGGCAAATTGGCATTCATTCCAATACAGATCTATTGCAAGAAATTATCGATATATTTTTAACAGAAGCGCCCAAGCGCTTTATTGAATTGAATGAGGCTGTAGATAAAACTGATTTTAAAAAAATCACCCAAGTGGCCCATCATTTGAAATCCAGCTGTCACGGTGTGACTGCTAAAACCATGGCTTTACTGTGCGCTGAAATTGAAGCCAGCGGTCGAAGTCAGGATTTAGAAGAAGTGAAAAAAAGATTTGAAGAACTAAAAAAAATCTATACCCATGTGCAATCGGTATTAGTCAAATATCCTCAACAAAAATCAGCCGCCTGATTTTTACATTCCACCATTCACAGAATAGGCTTGAATGGTGGCATTCGTGATCGTGCCTCCGGCTGAAAATACACAAGCCCCAGACAAAGTACTTTCCCCTTGATAAGCTCCAAAGTGGGGGGAATAAGTGCAAGTTTCACCTTGCTCACACAAGCCATTGTCGTTGCCAAGACCATCATCTAAAATTTCTGCGGCATTCAGTAAAAAGGTCAATCCATCATAGCTGCCAGTTTGATTGCCATCAATGGCCGCTGGGCAAGTGCTACCGACAACAAATAAAGTGTTGTTTGTACTGCCATTGCCACTTTTATTTCTGATCACAGAGTTGCTATTAGCCAAGCGAAAATCAAAAGCACTGCAGTTGCCAGAAAAACAAGATATTCTATAAGCGTTGCCAGAATCTGTGGGCGAAGAACCACCCAAAATAGTCCAAGCCCGAAATAGATTACTAAAATTTAACCAGTCGGTGATAGTGGTTGCGGTTTTTGAACTTAATGCGACATTGTGGGTGTTGCTAGCATCACTGCCATTGGTCAGTGCCCCTATGAAAGCTGCATTGGTCAAGTTGCTGACTTGAACCGAAGAGGCATTGAAGGTGGGGCAATCATTGGTGCCGACATTGTCACAGCTAGTGTTGTCACGGACAAAGACTCCGCCCACAGTTGTTGATACGCCTGAATCGCGTTTGATCGATGAAGTTAAATTATTCAGCGAGGCCAGTTGAAAAACCTGAGCTGATGAGCCCGTGGCAAACTCCAAAGCTTTTTCTGAAGCGATAGAAAAAAACTGATGAACCAGGGTGTATGTGGCCCCCAAAGAATAAACACTGTTCCAATAGGTGGAATCAGCTGTGATGTGTGAAAGTCGCGTATGGCTGGCCAAAGCGTCCAAATGAATGGCCTCGCCATTGGTGGCATCACCAATATTTGTGATCAAAGACTTAAAGATAGTGTTGTAGGCCGAGGCCCCTGATAGGCCAATATTGTATCCATATTTTTTGATATTGTTTATTCGAGTATTGGAAAACATATTGTTATTGCTGCTGTCTACTCTAATACCCGTGGCCGCAGAATTGGCTACTGCAATCATGTCAAAGCGATTGTTCTCAGATCCATTGATCAATAAAATCCCTGCAGCAGCAGCCAACGTCAGCTTGGTGATATTTATATTGTTGAAGGATGAAGAATCCACATTGTTTAACTTCATACCCCAGATGCTTTGATCCAAAGTGATATTATTCATATAAATATTTTTACTGTCGGTCAGAACAATCAGCATTCCCCCCGTAGCTGTGGCCCCATTGCTGATGCTGGAATTTCGCATTTGAATCCAACTGGAAGAGCTTCCGCCAACCACACCGGCTGAATTGGCATTGGCATTTAAATTCATATTCACTTCAAACCATAAAAACTTGCGTCCAGAAAAACAAATCAGCCCTGATAAGTTGGGTGAACCTAAACCTCCACTGATTTCATTGCAAGTGTTGGAAGCGCTTGTTGGCGAAACCGTGACTCCGTTGGCGGTGATGACAGACACTTTGTCCGCCGTGATAGAATAATACATATCAGACCCGGTAGAGCCGATCACATAAATGGTGCCGGCGGTATTTAAAATTTGTGCAGCACCCCCCGGAGTAATACCACTGACGCTGTTGCTCCACCAAGGGGTCGCAGCACTTTGCAGAACTGTGGTGCCAGAAACCTGAATAAAAAGATTCATGGATTTCCATGCCGGTGTAGAGTTGATAAAACTTTTTAAAGTTTTCCCACTTTGGAAACCCGTCGAAGTTATTTTAACTGGCACTCCGCTGTCATCACAAGCCCATTGAAAAGCGCCTTCCGAATCCAAAGCTGTGACCCCAGCGCAGGTAGAAAGACCTGGGGCTAAGATCACCTTTTTTTCAGCACCATGAATACAAGCGCTCAAAGAAGTTTCAGTTCCGTCACAGGCAGTGACCCCATCGCCGCGCACGTAATCATTCCAATTTGCAAATGAGGCGTATACTGGATCCACAATGATTGTACCGACCACAGCATTTCCGGTTAAGTTTTGTGTTAAGGTGTTGGCCTGGCCATTGAAAGTGTAATTCAATGTCAATGAACCTGTATCACTAGCAATGGTTGTGGGTTTGTACCTGATGGTGTAGGTGCAGCTACCGCCTGGGGCCAATGTGGTAGAACAGGTTTGACTGTAGATAGCAAAAGGTCCGGTTACAATGGGGCTTAAGGCTATGGCATTGTCGGTAGTGCTAGAGTTATTTAATGTAAAAACGATAAGTGGTTGCGTGCCAAAAGGCACACTGCTTGGCATAGTGGGATTATCAAAAGTCAGAGAGGTAGGCGAGGTGAGGGTGGGCGGCGCAACGGCTTTTATAAATGAGCATTTATTTATTTTATAAGTGTCGGTGAAGTTGGCTGATAAGTTGATGGCCACGGATTGTTCACCAGCAGAAAGATCCACAGTCTTAGATCCTAAGAGATAAGGGGAAGAGTAATTTTGCCACGTCAATGTGGGATCTGCGCCTTGCATATTTTCACAGGTGCCTTGCAAAAGTTGTAGTCCTACCAAGTAAATTCTGCGACTAGGGCCTGAATCGACTTCGATATTTAAAGTCGATCCTGCTGGTTTAAGTCCAGCCAAAGTACCAAAACGCATCAGTTCAGTGCTGCTGGTGTTTTGGCAATAATTGGCGTTCAGCTCGGCCTCGGGGCCACCGACAAAAATGGCATAGCATCCAATATCATCCAAAGTTTCAGGAATCACGTCCGACCAAGTGGGTTCGCTGCTTGCGGCGGCGATTGAACTTTGCTTTTTTTGCAAAGCTGTCGCCGTTTGTATTGCTGATGGGGCGGATATTGCAGGCAGTTGAATATTGATTGTACTTTTTGTTAGTGCTGGTCTTTGGCAGGAAGTTAAAATAACAGCAAGAAGGCTATACAATACCCCGTTTAAAATAGAATTTTTTTTGCAATATCGAATTTGAAAAGCAAGCATGAAAACAGTCTAATCACTTCTTGATTGAAGGTAAAACAAGCTAGGGTCTAGTCTTGTAAATTTAATAAAATTCCTGACTTAGACCTTCAGTTGTATGAATATTTGGATTGCAAGCCTTGTTCCACGCAATACGCTGCAGCTAGCTTTTCAAAAGCTTCTGCCATTAGAATTTATCAGGAGATTTTGCATGTTGAAAAAAAATAAAAAGACAGAAAAAAAAGGCAGATTCAAAACCATTATCCATTGTTTATCGGTTTGTGGGGTGGCTATATCTGCATCAATCGCTTTGGCCGCAGACCCTAAGCCATCAGCTGCAACTAAAGGCAAAACTTTAAAGTCAGATCAAACTCTGCAAGCCTCCGATCTCTACAAGGGCACAAATGTCCCGTTAAAAAGATCTTTTCCCCTGAACGAAAAGATTTCGCCCTGTGAAGATTTTCATCAGTATGTCTGCGGCGATGTAGAAAAATCTTTTTCTTTACCCAAAGATCGATCGGCGTGGACTTTTTCTTTTTCAGACAATCATGAGCGTCTGTTGCAAGCCAAAAAAAATTATTTTAAAAAAGTAGCCACCAGCTACAGACCCAAATCAGAACGTGCCCAGCCCATGGTTAATTATTATTTGGCCTGTATGAATGCAAAAGCTTCTGCAAAGGAAGAAAGACAATTGGTCAAAAGCAATCTTGAGACGTTTAATAAAATTCAAGATAAAGAAGCTTTGAAGGATCTATTGCAAAAAAATATGGATCAAGCGGGTGATGCTTCTTTTGCTGGCTTTGGTATTGGCACCAATCAGGATGATCCCGACAGCAAAGATGTTTTGATAGCCGGCTATGTGATGAGTCTTCCTGAACGCAGTTATTATCAAGACCCCGAAGTGATGAAAAGCTTCACCGCCTTAGCCGAGGGCTTTTTTCAAACTTTAGGGTTTAAAGATTTCAAACAACGGGCCCAGCAGGTCATTGAATTTGAAAAAGCTTTTGCCCAAGTTTATCCATTGCCGGCAGAAATGCGTCAGCGCTATGCAGCCCGCACCTATGTGCCCCGAGAATCTTTGATTACTAAATACCCAGAATTAAAATTTGAGCGAATTTTAAAAAGATTTCCGCCGCAAATTGCAGTTCGTGATTATGTTCCAGAAAGTTTAACTTTTTTAAACACGGCCATCAAAGAAAAATCTTTGGATGAGTTAAAAAATCTTTGGCTGTTTCACCAATTGCGAAAAAAGATGGATGATGCCTACCCCAAATTTTTTGCCAAAAGATTTGCCTTAAGTAAAAAGCTGGGCGGGCCTGCTGTTCGACCTGTAAGGCAAGAGCGTTGCACCAAGTCTGTGATGGCTGCCTACGATAAAGAATTGGATCAAGAACTGATTCCAGTTTTATTCCCCAACTTTCCCAAAGAAAAAGTGGTGGCTGTAGCAGAAAAAGTGCGAGCTTCTATTTTAGCTAGCCTAGAAGAAAACAAATGGTTGTCGACCGAGGCCCGCAAAGAGGCCTTACGCAAAATCAGCAAGGCGACTTTGCAGTTGGTGCAGCCGCAAAATGACAAAGAGTGGGATTTCAATCCCATCATTACCATGGATCCTTTAAAGCCCTATGCCAATGGCAATGCTTTAGAGCAGGCCTTGCAAGAGAAAGAAATTCAAGAGTTGGCAGACAAAAGAGTGCGGGAAATCTGGAGTGGTGGGCCACTGACAGTGAATGCCTATTATTCACCCCCAGATAATAAGTTTGTTCTGTATTTGGGTATTTTGCAGTTTCCATTTTTTCAATCAGAAGGTCTAGAGTTAGAAAATATTGCTGCCATTGGTTCTGTGGTGGGACATGAATTGGGCCACAGCATTGATGATCAAGGTTCTAAGTACGATGCTGACGGCAAAGTTCGTCAGTGGATGAGTTTGAAAGATTTAGGCGAGTTTCGTAATAGGGGTTCTGTTTTTGTCGAGCAGTTTAATAAAATCGGCCACAATGGGGGGCTGACTTTGGGTGAAAATATTGGCGATCATGTGGGTCTGTCTGCCGCCTACCGCACGGCCTTTGGCGCGGTTGATGTAACTGATAAAAGTTCAGCTGCCGGTGCTACAGCAAAAGAAAATAAACAAAAGTTTTTTATAGCCTATGCCCGCAGTTGGTGTGAAGTAATGCGAGAAGAAACACGCATTGCAAAACTAAAAACAGGTCCTCACGCTTTGGGATCAGCCCGAGTCAATCAGCAAGTGATTCATCTGAATGGCTTTTACGAAGCTTTTTCTTGCAGCCCCGCTAGCAAAATGTACTTAGCCCCTGAAAGCCGCATCAAGATCTGGTAGGGGGGCTGCATGCAGACCTGGTCCGTTTATGGTTGTTTCATTTTTGAAAATAAGCTAACTTCAATGTGATGAAAAATACGGATTTTAAAGAATTTATTATTGAAGGCGACATTGATATTTCGCCTTTGATCAGTGCTTATGAGCAGTTTCATGAAGCTCTTCAAATTGCAAAATCGGATTTGGAAAAAGCAGGCACTATTCAGTATTTCGAATTTACCTATGAGTTGGCTTGGAAGACCTTAAAAAGAATTTTAGATGATCGTGGTAAAAGCGTTAATAGCCCTAAACCTGTTTTTCGCGAAGCCAGTTTAGAAAAGTTAATCGATGATCCCGAAGTATGGTTTGAGTTTATAGAAGATCGAAACTTAACAGTTCATACTTATAATAAATTAGTGGCCAATAATATCTTTAAAGATTTGCATCTGTTTGACAATGAAATGCAAAAGCTGATGCAAAGATTGTATTTGTTAAAAAAATGATTCAATTGGAAGATCGTCATCTGATTCAATTAAAAAAAATTCTAAGCAGGTATCCTTTTGTATTTTATATTTTTGGTTCAAGAGCAAAAGGCACAGCTAAGCCCTTGTCGGATATTGATCTTTTAACAAAACATAAAATAACCAAGTTGCAGATGTCCTCTTTAAGGGAAGAGCTTGAAGAATCAAGTCTACCTATGAAGGTGGATATCGTGGTGTGGGATGATATCAGCGCTGAATTTCAAAAACGCATTGCAAATGATTTGATCGAAATCAAATAGGGCAGGGTTATTCTGTCGAGATGAAATTTAGATGTCAGTGAAATTCCATAAATCAGAATCCAACAGCTGGCTGGCCTGCACTTGCGAAAGCGCGGTCAGCATGGAGGCTCGCACATTCGGGATTGTGCCTTCCAGCTGCTGCAAAAGCTCTTCCACTTTTTTGCGTTTCAAGCCTTCTTGCGATCCGCACAGATTGCAGGGGATGATCGGCACCTGCCAGGCTGTCGCCAGCTCTTGCAAATCTTTTTCAGCCACATAGGCCAGGGGACGAATCACCACATTGCGTTTGTCATCGGATAAAAGTTTTGCCGGCATGCTGGCAATTTTTCCAGAATAAAATAAATTCAATAATAAAGTCTGCAATAAATCTTCCCGGTGGTGGCCCAGGGCCATCTTGGTGAATTTATTTTCAAAGGCATGATCGTACAAAATAGCCCGGCGTAAGCGCGAACACAAAGCACAGTAGGTGGACCCTTGGGTTTTTTCTTTGACGATGGAATAAGTATCCCGCTCTATAATTTTTAAAGGCACACCCAGGGCCTGCACCCAGTCGCTGAAGGCCGTGGCTGAAAATCCTGGCTGTTTTTGATCCAGCATCACGGCTTGTAAAGTGAACTCTATTTCAGCCCGGCGTTGGATTTCGGTCAGTAAGGCCAATAAAATGCTAGAGTCTTTGCCGCCAGAAACACAAACCATCACATGATCTTGGTTTTGCAACATCGAAAAATCATTCAAAGCCTGAACGATCTGTTTACGGATTTTAAGGGCTAGGGGGTGGTTGAACATGCTCCAGGTTATTACTGTTAATATGCAGCACTTGTCGAGCTAATTTTATTTTATGTGTGGCCAAAGCCGCGTGTCCCTTGCGAAGCACTTTATCGCCAATCAAAAACTGGGATCCGTAGCTATTGACAAAATACACCAATTTCACAACCTGCCAATTTTCAGTGTGTTCAAACAAATAAGCAAAGGGGGATGGGATGCCCCGCACCTCGCTGATGCCAGCCACAGATTTTTCTAAAACATCTTTGGCTAAATCCACATTTTCCCCATGTTGAATACGAAACAACTGGTGACGAATGATCGGGCCATCCGGCGGCGAGAAATTAGAAATCTGCGCTTGGGCCATAAAACGATTTGGCAGCACCGTCACTTCATCGGATTGCCCAATCAATGTGGTCGAACGCCAAGAGATCTCTTTGACCTGGCCAATGATTTTTTGCAGACCACTGGTGATCTCTAGCCAATCACCGATCTCGAAAGATTTATCCAGCTGCAAAGAAATCCCGGCAAATAAATTACCTAAAGTTTCTTGCAAAGCTAAGCCCAGAATTAAAGAAAAAGCCGCAGACGTAGCCAGCAGCGGCGCTACAGAAAAACCAAAAACCTGGGATATCCCCCACAATAATAAAATTGTAGACAGCAGCAAAGAAAAAATATTGACCATCAAGCGCGGCACTCCGTGGCGCATGGATCCTAAAAATAGATACTGCAATACAAGTAAGCGGCAAGTTTGCACAAACACGTAATTGCCCCACACAAAAGTGATAAAACCTAAATAGGGCACGATGCGCACCCAGTCTTGTAGACGGTGCGAAGCCTGCTTTAAAGCCATGAACAAAGCAAAAAATACGGTTAAAATAATAAAATCTTTTAAAAGTTTACGAAAGTGCTCTCGTAAACCCTTATGGCGTTCTTGTGAAACTTCTTTTAAAAAAGCTTTATAAAAAATCCAAGTGATTAAGATCAAAGCCCCAATTAAAACAAAGGGTTCGATCTCTAATAAAGAGTATAAAAATTCAATTTTTAAAAATTTTTCTGCCATGCTTAAAGATTACAGGAATTCGGGGTCTAGTCCAGTTTTTCTGAAAAAACTTTTCGTTCAGGGGCGGGTCGTCTGATGATGGCTCTATGAAATGGATTTTGGCTGTTATCGTATATGCGTCTGTAGCCTTGGGATCACCAACCCAGGATCTGGATCAAATTTGGGGATGTGCTGACCGCCATTTTCAGTTTTGGCAAAAAATCCGCCAGCCTTTGCTGCAACAAGTGAATCAAAATCCCAACTTGTCTTTGAATGAATATAAAAAAATAACTTTAAGTTCTGTCCAGGCCGCCCAGCCTTTGCTGCAATTTATTTTTGTTTACCTGCCGCAGCAAAAAGACGTTCGTTCGATCTGGGATTTGTACCAAGCGGTGGTGGCTTTGGATGTTGGGGATCAAAGCACTGATTTAAAAAAACAACGTCTATTGCAGTGGCAAGATCTTTGGGTTGAGTTTGATAAAAAATGGCCACCAGGCCTGCAAGCCTGCAGCCACCCCGTGCAAGATCAGACCGAGCCCGATCCTGAGGTGGATGGTGTGGCCGCCGATAAAAAGGCCTTATTGGGTGGGCAAAGGGCATTGGTCACGGCCTATCAAAGCTGTCCTGTTTTAGAGCTGCCGGCCATGACCGCATCCACCCCCGATGTGGTCGGGATTTCTGTTGTGGGGACTCACCCTGATGGAGTGGGCAGCAAGCGTGAAATCAGCATTTTGGCCGATGTGCAACGCACGCATTATTATATACAAGCGCTGGCTCGCAAGGCGGTCAGCGGTGCCGGTTCGGATTCTGGGGCCTGTTTCAATGTTTTTGAAAATCCTTTGATTTATGATTACGGGGGAAAGCCCTTTGTCAGTGCTGACGATGATTCTATTTTGGATTTTTTTCGCAATGCTGGGGATGGCACCGAGGTGCTGGGCATCGATTGTTCGGGTTTTATTTTTTCAAGTCTAGCCACGGCGGGTTTGCGTTTGCAAAAAAACCGTCCGCTGAAAGCTGCCGATGTCATTGCCTGGGGCAGTGCTGCTTATGTTCAGCCCGAAGCCAACGGCCTGTCTTGCTTAAAACGGGTGGCTGTCGGTAAGCCCTCTGCGGCGGGCGCAGGACTTAAGGCGGGGGACCTGGTGGCGGTGTACGGGCATGTTTTGATGATTTATCAGGTCGGCAGTGACCCCTGGGGTTTGAAAAGCGTTTCTGAAGAATCGGCCTGTGATCAGCTCAATGAAGATGGTTTTGACTTTTCAGTTTTGCAAAGTTCCAACAGTAAAAATGGCCTAGGCATCAATGTTTTTGTCGCTAAAGACTATTTAAAAACTTCGGATAAAATGCGTGAAGGGTTTTTGCAATACGGGCGCGATTTTTGTCGCGCGAAGTTCAAAGATAAAACCTGGGTGCCTAAGTTTGAAAATGTATCTTTGACCAGACACAGCGGCGAGCCCGAGTGCCTAGGTCGTCGGGTGCTTTTAAGCAAAGAATCCTGCGTCTCAAAATGTTTCAATAGGTCTAGCCCTGCACTTTAGCCTTTTGTCAAAAGCGGTGTATGGATTATACTAAAAAACATGCAAGCAACCATCGATAAGGCCGTCCTTGTTCGCCCCCAAGCTTTGAATATTTTAGCTGCGATATTTATTTTGGCTCCATTTTGCAATCTGATTTTAAGTTTAGCCACCAGTGGTGTGGCCGACTGGTACAGGTTGTCGATTTTGTGGCCTTTGTTGCAGTCGATCTCTTGGGTGGATTGGTTGTGGTTGGGGTTATTGCCATTGACGGGGATTTTATTTTATTCTCAGCATAAAACCGCCTGGAGTTTTGCTGTCATCACTTTATCTTTGGTTTTAGCGGCCAACACCTATCGCGCTTTGCATTTGGATCCCACTTCAGACAATACATTCATCAAACTGCAAATTGGTATGTCTATGGTGGTGACTTTTTCTGTGTTGATGCTGTCTTTTTATTTTCGCTTTCCCTATTTGGATCGCCGGGCGGGTTGGTTTTTTCCTACAGCGCACCGTTATGCCTTGCAAACCTCTGTTCAGGTAGTGGCTGAAAGCATATATGCCGGGGTGACGGATTCTTTGTCGCATTCAGGGGCTAGGGTCTTATTGCAAGAGGACTATGTTGAAGGATCTAAACAATTAAAGTTTGTTGATTTGATCTTTGAACAGATTCAAGGCTTAAAGATCAAATGTGAAGTCATCGAAATCCGCAGCAAAGTTTTACGGCTGCGCTTTACCGATGTGGATTTTAAACAAAAATTAATTCTGCAGCAATGGCTGAAAAAAGCCTATAAAGAAGCTTCCAAAGAAGCCTCTAGCAAAACCGCCTAAAGCCTGAGTCTGAGCCTGGGGCCGGGGTGCTTTCTATTTTTTGCCCTCACAAGATTGTATATTTATAAGTTGACAATATCGTTAGGGGATAAACCTCTAACAAAATCACTTTTATTTGAACGGGGCAGGGCGTACACATCAAACTTTGAAAGATCCATTTTTGGGGACGCCGACCCCTCTAGTAGTTGTATACTTATAAGTTGACAACTGTCAGAGGGCTGGATAGGCTCCATAAATATGGTCAAGTTAAGTGATGTTGAAATGAATAAAGCCTACTTGTTGTGGCGGTACTCTTTAGATGTAGAACAGCAAGAAGAAGTTTTAGCTCCTTTTCTAGATGAAAAAATAAAAGCATATTCAGGCTTGGATTCTAAAATCTCAAAAAATGGATGGCTAAGGCAGGCGCGACAAGGTTTGCTGCTGTCGACACAGCATGTGGCGCAGAACTTAGGTATTTCTAGGGCCGCCTATTCTAAATTTGAAGAAGGCGAAGAAAAAGGCACCATCAGTCTGAATACTTTATCAAGGGCTGCCCAGGCCATGAACTGTGAGTTGGTTTATGCCATTCGTCCAAAACAAAAACAGCTATTTTCAATTTTAATTTGGCAAAAGTTAGCGCCAGTGGCTTTAAGTCGCCCCTGGCTGAAGGCCTGTGATCCAAAAAGAAAAGTGCAAGCCTTGGTGTCTGAAGTTAAAAAGCTATTGAAAAATTCACAGTTTCGTAAAAAACAAAACTGGGTCCAACAAAAAACAGCCGAATAAAACGGGCTAGCCCCATCTTAGGCCCAGTTTGTGGCGCCACTTGTAAAGTCTGTCTCAAAATCCACCGATTTAAAATATTGAAATGGAATTTTATTTTTTTGAAGAGGTCAAATATGCATAAAAAAATTCTGCGCCTGTTGGTGATCAGCTTGTCGACAGTGACATGGACTTTGTCTCCCTTGGCCGAGGCCGCCAAACAACAGCAGTCCAAAGCTGAGCAATTGAATGCTTATTTTAAATCCACCGGTCTAAGTCAAAAAGGCACAACCTACGGCGACTACTGGTTGAAGGCGCGAAAAACTTATCCCGTGGCGCTAAGACCCTTCTTTGACAGCTGGGTGGCCAATCATCGCTTGCAAACAGTTCCTAATTTACAAGTGTCTACCTTCAAAGACAGTCAAGGCAAAGAACAATTTCGTTTCACTTTAAGTCAGCAGGGGCAAGTGCTGACTTTTTCTTATTCCGACAATCCACAAAAAGCTTTGACCATCAATGGGGTTTCTTACACGGCGAAAGAGGCTTCGGATTTTAAAACCGTGCTGTACAAATTGTACAAACAAGACTCTTCGGTGCGAAAAAATCTTTTGGCCAGTCTTAAAAAGCCAGCGTCAAAAAATAAAAATTTTGTATTGACCTACAAAGAATTCAAACAACTGACGGCAAGACAAAAAGCCGAGTATTTGTATCGTGCAAGACTGGCTTTGCATGCGGCTCAAAAAGTTTATAAGGTTTATTATGGCGGGCAAGCGATGAATGATTTGAACGAGCGCTACCGCCGTGCTGATTCTTTATTAGAATGGATGATCGGATCCAGTGAAGCCCAAGCCGCCGACGAAGCGCCTTCCGCCACACCTTTCCCGGTGATTCCAGTTACATCTAAAGAGCTAGCACCTGTAGGAAGTCCCGTTGTTGATGCGGCCAGCAGCGACGTTTACAGAGGACCGGCCAGTTTAGGTCCTAGTGGTCCAAACAGCAGCGGAACTTTACCTGCTCCTTCCGTGCCGCAGCCAGTGAAGCAAAATTTGGGTGGCAAGCCCACGGTCAAAGCGACTGACTCGCCCGTCGACCTAACTAAGGGGCTTAACAAGACTCAAACTACGGGCAGGGATGACAATGCGACCAAATCGGCAGCAAAAAAAGAAGTCGTAGTTCCCGAGGTGGGGGCGAATAAGCCGAAGCCAGTTACGGGTCCAAGTCCGTGGAGCGGACCAAAAACTGTACAATTAAAAAGAGCCGATGCACCCCAAGGGTCTGGCTTGACAGGTAAGCCATGTGTTGTGGCGGGCTGGCTGTCGTATTATGGCACGGGCCAATCTTGCGGTGGCGTTCGTGGCGGGGATTTGGATTTGAAGGCACAAACAGAATCTTTCACACCCAGTGCTAATTGTTCTGGCAATGCTGTGGCCTGTAATCCCATTGTTTATGGTTTTGCAGGAGTGGGTCAGGCCCACTGTGTGCCCCGATCACAAATCACCTATGCTACCGAAGTTTGCAACAGCAAGTCGCCATTATGCACAGGGGATGCTTGTTCTATTGAAGAGCAACAAAAGCAGAAAAAAGCCATTATCGAATCTTATATGAAGAATGTGAATGGCAAGGATCTAAATTTGGTTTTCGATAAAGATGGTAAAATTTCTCCGGAGCAATATGAGCAAATATCTGTTTATTTAGAAGACTTTAACGGCTATTTGGGAAAAGCGATTTCCGCTTGTGATAATGATTCCACATTGTCAGTGATTACAAGTAAATCAAAAGTGAAAGAGTATAACAAGACGAATTCAGTCAATTTGCCTTATCGCGAGGATCAAAAGCGAGCTTGCGATGGCTTGCGTACTCGTCGCTTGGCTTTACAAATATTTCCATCAGATCCAGAAGGCAATACAGTCAGCAAATGTGACATTGTAAAACCTGGTTCGACGCCAGCGGAAGTTCCAGTGGCAGCCGAACCAGTGGCGGCGAAGGAACCTACCAAAGAAACTTGCAGCTGTCCGGCCGGTTCAAAAGATGAAGGCGGTGCTTGCGGTGGTGGTGGAGCAGTAGTAGTCACGCCAAGTGAATCTGCTGTTGACGAAGCTATGAACCCCATCAATCGTAATCCTTCAGCCACAGCGGATAGTGGTGGCGGATTGTTTGGTGATATTACAGGTTGGTTAACCAATAACTGGTGGATTTTTCCAGTTGTGACTGGAGTTATTCTTGGTGGTATATGTTTGTATCAGTGGGCCACAACCGATGGTGGGTTTTGTGCGGACAATGATAAACCAACTCCCCTTAATTATGTGCCCCCAGCTCCTGGCAGCAATACACTTCCACCTGGAACTACGCCGCCCACTCCTCCGCCTGTGGCTCCGCCGCCGGTGAATCCTGAAGGTGGATCGGGCAGTGGTCCTAGCACCGATGGCACACGCTAGTCGGTCGTAGCCTTAAAGTCCTCATAGGGGGGTGTCAATGTATTTGTCATCCGCCCAGGCCCATGGTATTTGTGGAAAAAAAGGAATTTTTCATGATACTCCAAAAAATCACTCACTCAAGGGCTAGTACCACGATCCGAAACCTTCTACTGAAACCCATGATCACAGCGGCTGCGCTGACCGCACTGGTCTTGACTTCTTGCAATCCAAAAACCAACGAAAATAATTATCGGCAAACCATCGATACCTACAACAGCTCTTTATCTGCCTACTGGAAAATGGATGAAACCGGTGGAGCCAGATCCTCTGCGGTTTATGTGATGACCATGACCGCAGGCAATGGCCCCACCTCGGCCACAGGTCTTTTGGGTCTAGCTTCAAAATTTGAAGCTGCCAGTTCGCAGTATCTTAAAATCGATGGGGCCACCGCCACCGGTTTGCAATTCACCTCGCGCTTTGCGGTCAGTGCTTGGGTCAAGCCCAGCTCTGTCGCTGGATCCACCAGCCGCGTGATTTTTAATAAATTGAATGCTTCAGGTCAAGATGTGGTGACCCTGTCATATACACAAAGTAATATTTATGCCAACATTCGACAAGCCAATGGCACAATCACAACCATTGGCGCCATTTATACCTTCGCGGTCGACCAATGGGTTCATGTATTTTTATCCGGCAATGGGCAGACCTTAAAATTGTATATCAACGGTTCTTCTGTGGATCTGGGGTCTGCTTACGCAGATATTGATAGCACAACGGGCGATGCCTATATCGGTGCCGGTAAATCCAGCGAAAGATTTTTTGATGGTTTGATCGATGAAGTTGCGGTTTGGAAGAATCCCGATTTCCCTAACACAATGGTGCTGGATGAATTGGCCTTGGCTTTGTACAATGAAGGCAAAGGCTTGAGCGCCAACTGATGATCGCAAATTCTTCCCCCTTTCAACTTTTAAAAAAAGCCATTGGACCAAGCCATGCAAGGCGTGCAGTTTTACAGACCGCCCATGGCGCCGTGCAGACTCCGGTGTTTATGGCTGTTGGCACCAAGGCCACGGTGAAGGCCATGTCCTCCCACGAACTGAAAGACTGTGGCACGCAAGTGGTTTTAGGAAACACCTATCACTTGCATATTCGCCCCGGTGAAAAACTGATTCAAAAATTAGGTGGCTTGCACCAGTTCATGAATTGGCATGGGCCGATTTTGACGGACTCGGGCGGCTTTCAGGTTTTTTCATTGGCAGGGCTTCGCAAAATCACCGAAGAAGGGGTCGCTTTTAGTTCGCACCTGGATGGGGCTAAACACTTTTTGTCACCTGAAACCAGCATGCAAATCCAAATGGATTTGGGTTCTGATATTATTATGGCTTTTGACGAATGTTTAAAGTACCCCGCCACTGAAGAGCAAATTCAAACTTCCATGGACCTTACGTATCGCTGGTTGGTGCGCTCAAAAAATGCCATGACCCGATCAAACAGTTTATTGTTTGGAATTGTACAAGGTGGTCTTAGCTTGAAGCACCGCTTGCACAGTTTGCAGCAGGTGACCAGTGTGGATTTGCCCGGCTATGCCTTGGGTGGATTTAGCGTGGGTGAGCCCATGCATCTGATGCATGAACTGCTGCCGCAGATTGCTCCGCTGATGCCAGAACATAAACCACGCTATTTGATGGGGGTGGGGACTCCCTCGGATTTGATTCGTGCCATTGATGCGGGCATTGATATGTTTGATTGTGTGATGCCCACGCGGGTGGCGCGCAATGGAACTCTGTACACCTGGCAGGGCAAGGTCAGCATCAAACGGTTGGAGTACCGTGAAGACACGGGGCCTTTGGACCCTGAATGTGATTGCTACACCTGCAGCAATTACACAAAGGCCTATTTACGCCATCTGTTTATGAGTGAAGAAATACTGGGGGCAAGGCTCAACACCATTCACAATATTTATTTTTATATGAAATTGATGGAGCGCGCCCGCCTGGCCATCGAGCAAGATCGCTGGCCCGAATTTCGTGATGACTGTTTGTATAGATTTTCTAGCAGCACCGCCACAGTGTCGGCGCGGTATTAGACTGGCGAATAGAGCTCAATCCGATGAATAACGCAGACTGATCATCGATCGCACTTCCGCAGCGGAAGTGCTGGGCGTCAGCATCTTTGGGGGTTGTTTATTAGAATTGCAAAATATCGATTGGGTTGGCTGCTAGGGTTTGATATCTAAGGCTTTTGTTTTTCGCTGGAGTTCAATTCTTTTTCCAGCGCGTCCACCATCTGATTCCACTCAGGATCGCCT
>JBMOJS010000158.1:0-7165 GCA_049315665.1 Pseudobdellovibrionaceae bacterium
ATCATTTTGGGAGAAATCTGTGCAAAATAATCATCAAACATCGCCTTTTGACCCTAAATTTATTATTGCTATGATTGCTGTGGGGGCTGTTTATTTCGGCTGGCAGACCTACCTTTCACAAAAATACCCCAATCGATTGCAAACAGCCGCAGTGACTGTGGACTCCAAAGAAAGCCAGGCCCCAAAAACACCAGCTGCAGCTGATAAAAACTCCCTCGCAAACAATAATCAAGTTGCTTTATCTGTTGAGCAAAAATCAGATCCAGTTCCCGAAAAAATACTTTCCTTTGATTCTGGGAAAGCGAGTTTTCAAATAAGCAGCCAAGGTATGGGGTTATTGAATTATCAAATTAAATCTTATGAAGATCGCCAAGGTGGAAAAATCAAAATTGGTGCTGTTGATGCTAAAGGCGCAGGGCTGTTTGCACTGTTATTGCAAAAATCAGAAAATCCAATTCCTTTTGTTATCAATGAAGTTGCCCCTGGAGAATACGAAGGTACGTACACGAATAAATCTACAAAAATCACCCGTCGTTTAAAGTTCAACGAAGCCAACTATTCTTTTGAGTCATCTATTCAAATTCTGTCGGTAGACGAATCTTTAGTAGCTGGATTTTTATTGCGATTACCAGATAAAATCAATGAATCCTCAAAAGGCTCATTGCTTTTTCCTTCTTACGAACATCAAGATTTTATAATTGAAGATCAAAAAAAGAAAGAAGTTGTTAATTTCAATCACGCCAAGGAAAATATTGATAAAGTTTTTAAAGCCACTCATTTATTGTCAGTCGGCTCGCAATACTTTGCCAGCGCAATACTAGATCAATCGGATATTACCCCTGATACAAAAATTTTAGCTGATATCAATACTAAACATGTGCAAGCAGAAATGGTTTTTGGGCCTTTTCAAGCAGGACAAGATATTTCTTTCAAACAAATATTATTTGCTGGACCGAAAGTGATGGAAGTCCTAAAGGCTTCAAGTCCGGATTTATCGGTCATTCTGGATCATGGTTTCTTTGGATTTATATCTAAACCATTGTTAGAGATTATGAAGGCTTTTTATGGGATTTCTAAAAACTGGGGCGTAGCCATTATTCTACTGACCTTGTTGGTCCGCTTGTGTGTTCTGCCTTTTAACATCATGTCTTTTAAATCTATGAAAGCCATGCAACAGATTCAACCCCAGGTGCAAGGACTAAGAGAGAAGTATAAAGACGACCCCATGACTTTGAATAAGGAAATGATGGCTTTGATGAAAGAAAATAAAGCCAATCCATTGGGCGGTTGTTTGCCTATGCTACTTCAAATTCCCATTTTTTTTGCTTTGTATAAAGTTATTGGATCTAGCGTAGAGCTTTATCAAAGTCCTTTTTTTGGTTGGATTCAGGATTTGAGTGCCCATGATAAGTTTTATGTTTTACCAGTTCTGATGGGGATCAGTATGTTTCTTCAACAAAAACTGACTCCAATGACAACAATGGATCCTACACAAGCGAAGATCATGATGTTTTTACCAGTAGTGTTTTCTTTATTTATGTTGAATTTACCCAGTGGATTAACTCTTTATATGTTTGTAAGTACTGTCTTTGGGATAACTCAGCAAAAATTGATGTTAGGGAACACTCAAGCAAAAACGCCCGTATTAGTTTCTTAGAGGAGGAAAAATGGCCGGTTTTTTTAGTAAAATATTTGGTGGAAAAAAGAGTCCAGCGAAAACAGCGCAAGATTTGGTGGAAAGCACTTTAGAAGGGCTAATAGAAAAAGGACGCTTTGATCTTACATATGAAATTGAAGTTAACGGTAATGGTGAAAACCCAGAAATGAAGATCAACTTGATGGGTGAAGATGAAGAGCTTTTGAAAGATAGAAAAGGTCAAGTTTTGGATGCAGTTCAACTTTTTTTAAAACGAGTTCTTCAACATAACTTTCCGGAAGACCGCACGCAGATTTCCATTGATTGCGGTGGGTATCGTGATGAATCACAACAGGCTTTGATTGAACGGGCAGAAAGCTTAAAAGTCATCGTCATCGAACAAGGCAAATCCGTTTATTACCGCGCACTGCCTCCACGAGAAAGAAAAATTGTTCACCAATATCTTTCCCAAGATCCTCGAGTGAAAAGTCGTTCGTTGGGTGAAGGTTTGTACAAAAAGATTAAAATTTATCCTGCTAAATCTACTGCTCCCAATGAAGTATGATAAATGCTTTGCGTGATGAACAAACAATTTGTGCTGTCTCAACTCCGCATGGAGTTGGGGGAGTCTCTATTGTGCGGGTCTCTGGCCCAAAAGCTTTAATATCCGTTCGAGCCCTGTCTGCATTTTTACCT
This sequence comes from Pseudobdellovibrionaceae bacterium, assembly GCA_049315665.1. GTDB lineage: Bacteria > Bdellovibrionota > Bdellovibrionia > Bdellovibrionales > Bdellovibrionaceae > JBMOJS01. The sequence continues at coordinate 2,333 of JBMOJS010000158.1, forward strand.
AAAGCCCCAAAGTCCCACCATGCCTATTTGGGCTATTTAAAAGATCCAAAAAATGATCAAATCATTGATCAAGTTTTAGTTACTTATTTTGCAGAAAAAAAATCTTATACTGGAGAAGAGGTTTTAGAAATCTCTTGTCATGGTAGTCCATATATATGCCAAAAAATCTTACAATGTCTGGTTGATCAAGGCTGCCGTATTGCAGATAAAGGTGAGTTTACATACAGGTCATTTATTAATGATAAAATAGATTTGATCCAAGCGGAAAGCGTTTTATCTTTAATACAAAGTCAAAATGCATACTCGGCTAAATTAGCTTTACAGCAGTTAGACGGACATCTATCAGACAAAATCAAAGCTATTTTGGACTCATTGACCTGGGTTTTAGCTAGCATAGAAGCCAATATTGATTTTTCGACAGAAGGCTTTGATCCAGTTGCTTTAGACAGTATTTTGAGAAAAATTTCTTCAACTAAAGATGTTTTAGAGGCGCTTGTTTCTTCTTACTCTTATGGGAGAATATTAAAAGATGGAATTCGTGTCGTTTTAGCAGGTCGGCCCAATGTTGGAAAATCCAGCTGGCTCAATATTTTTGCAGAGCAAGATAAAGCCATTGTAACCCCTATAGCCGGCACGACTAGAGATATTATTGAGGCCGAAGTTTTTTATAAAAATCTAAAAATAAGCTTTTTTGATACAGCTGGCTTAAGGGCAGATAGTGGTGATTTGGTTGAATCTTTGGGGATTAAGAAGTCCTATGAATATATTCAAAAAGCTGATGCAGTGATTTATATTTTTGATGTTACTACTGATCCAGGCCAAGAAGAATTGGGATTTTTATCAAAACTTAATGCCCAGAAATTAGTTATTTTAGTTAACAAATGCGAACTAAATACTCCCATCGTGAAAAAAAATGAGTTCTTGAATATTTGTAAAAACTTTACGAATTGTGTTTTATTTACAGATATTCATGACTCTGTAAGCAGAGAACTTGTATTGGCACAAGTACATGGATTATTTAATACAGAAGATTTAGAAAACACAGCTGTCATTAGCCAAGCAAGGCACTACGAATGTCTACAAGAGGCTTTATCTTTAGTGAATAAATCTATTGAAGCTTTACAAGCTGATATGGCCGTTGAGTTTGTTAGTGTAGATTTAAAGATGGCTTTGATGCAGATTCAACAGGTTTTGGGATTGCATTTTGACGACCAGATTATGGATCGCGTTTTTAAAGAATTTTGTATAGGTAAATAAATGAGCAAATCAGATTTTGATGTCATAGTTGTAGGTGCTGGTCATGCGGGCGTTGAAGCTTGTCTGGCCTCGGCACGCCTAGGTCAAAGCACTTTGCTGGTTACAACTAACTTAGATCGTATTGCTTACATGAGCTGCAACCCTTCCATTGGTGGGTTGGCCAAAGGCCATATGGTTCGTGAGCTGGATGTATTGGGTGGCGAAATGGGTTTTGCTGCTGATGAAACTTGCATTCAGTATAAACGCCTAAATGCCTCTAGGGGGCCAGCTGTACGCGGAACCCGAGTTCAATCCGACAAATTTTTGTATTCAAAATACATGACTGAGGTTATTTTTTCTCAAGCAAATTTGAAGGTTCTGCAGTCAGAAGTAAAAAGCCTCATTTTGAACCAAGGTCAGTGTATCGGGGTCCATTTAGAAGATGGATCACAGATTTTTTCAACAGCCACAATTATTACCACTGGAACCTTTATGAATGGGGTAATGCATCTGGGTCTTCAGCAGATTGTGGGCGGGCGTATTGGCGACAAGGCCTCGATCGGATTGTCGGACCAACTTAAAGATTTTGGTTTTACTGTTCAACGTTTAAAAACTGGCACCCCGCCCAGACTATTAAAGTCCAGTATCGACTGGGACAAGACACTGCCGCAATGGGGTGATGAAAAGGTTTTTCCTTTTAGCGTAAGATCAGAAAACAAATTGAAGCTGCAACAAATCGCCTGTTTTTTAACGCGAACAAGCGAAAAAACCCACGAGATTATTCGCAATAACTTACATAAGTCCCCTTTATTTTGTGGAATTATTGAAGGTGTTGGACCTAGGTACTGCCCAAGTATTGAAGACAAAATCACCCGGTTTGCAGAAAGGTCTAGCCATCAAACTTTTTTGGAGCCTGAAGGTTTAGACTCTGATTCTATTTATTTACAGGGAATATCCACCAGTTTACCGGAGGATGTGCAGTATGAGTTTTTACGAACTATAGTTGGACTAGAAAATGTAAAAATGATTCGACCAGGTTACGCTGTTGAGTATGACTATATTGAACCTACTCAGATTCATCACAGACTAGAAACCAGAACTATTAAAAATTTATTTTTAGCAGGGCAGGTGAATGGGACTTCTGGCTATGAGGAAGCTGCGGTCCAAGGATTTATGGCGGGAATCAATGCCAGTCGTATGATTCAAAACAAAGATGAATTCATTCTAGGTCGGGACGAAGCTTATATCGGAGTTTTGATTGACGATTTGATCACTAAAGGAACCAAAGAGCCTTATAGAATGTTTACATCCAGAGCCGAGCACAGATTGGTTTTAAGAGAAGATAATACAATCGATAGGTTGACTCATAAAGCTATTGAAATTGGTTTAGTTAGTTCCAGGGCCCTAGAAAAATCCATTGATATTAAACAACGTCGAGCTGATTTTAAGATTCTTTTGCAGCAAACAAAAATTTATCCCAACGCTGAAACACAGCAGATGTTAGAAGAGATAGGCACAAAAGTTTTATTAAAGCCTATTAGTCTTGAAGAGTTGCTGCGGCGGCCTGAAATATCTTGTTCGCACTTGAATAGTTTTTTATCTCGGACAGAATCACCTGAAATTGAAGAAGCGGTAGAAATAGACGTGAAGTATGCCGGTTATATAAAAAAACAACTGGAATTGATTGATATGGCTAAAAAACTAGAAACCACTGAAATTCCAAATGGCTTTAATTTCTCTATTTTGCAGGGCTTGTCCACCGAAGAAGTTGGTAAATTAGAAAGAATTCGACCCCGCACATTGGGCCAAGCTCAGCGCATAAGTGGTATTAATCCTTCTGCTATTCAAGTTATTATGATTTACTTGAAACGGAAGAAGGAGATATCTAGTGAGCTCACAGTTCAATAAAAACAACGATGATGGTTCTGATGATGTTGGTCAACAGGCAGAGCAGATTCAATGGCGTCTAAAAGAATGGTGTAAAGATTTTAGCCCACTGCAGCATAAGAAGTTTCAAGTTTACCACGCCGAGTTATTAAAATTTTATAAAAAAATTAATTTAATTTCGCCCAAATCTATTTTCAATGCAGATGCTGTGCACTTTGCTGACTGTATTTTTGCTTGTAAAATCATTAGATCAGCTTATCCAAAAATGAATGAACTTTACGATCTTGGTAGTGGGAATGGATTTCCTGGAATGGCCTACGCCATACTTTATCCTGAAACAAAAGTTATATTGATCGACTCTGATCTTAAACGCTGTGATTTTATGAAGCATGTCGCATCAAAAGTTGAGGCTAAGAACATTGAGGTGCGTTGTCAGACTATTGAGTCTTTACCAGACGCCAGTATCGGTTTTGCCATTTCTAGATCGTTTTTGTCTTTGTCTAAAGCTTTATATACAACCAGAAAGATGATTAAGAACGAAGGTGTTTATTTTCACTTGAAAGGGGATGAGTGGGGTTTAGAAATTACAGATTTACCCAGTCAGATCTGTGCAATTTGGAATCCTGCTTTATTAGGGCAATATAAAGTTCCTACATTGCAAAATCCACTTTTTGTCCTAAAAACAACTAAAATTGGATAATGTTCCACGTGGAACATATCAATGTCCCTTTGGACTGCTATTTGTTGCAGTTTGAGCACTTCCAGCTTTGTTTTGTTTCTGATATTTTTCAACTCTCTCTTTTCCACTCCAGTTTTGTGGCCAAAAACGTAATTTTTCTTGCAGCTGATATTCAGCATAGCCCTTATCAGCATTATGAGGTTTATTTTCTTTGAAATCTGCCAAATATTCATCCAAAGCCGATTTTTTTCGACTTTGTAGAGATATAATTAGAAATTTCTTTTCTTGATTTAGCCTATAGATCCTTTTTTCAGCCTCAAAATATCTGGATTCAAGTTTTTTCAGAAAAGTGCTTTGCGGATTTGCGGATTCAAACTCTTTTCTTTTATCTTCAAGATTTTTTTCCTCATCAATGATCTCTTTTTCGGTGGACTGCAACTTAGACTGTAAATCTTTATAGATAGGATCATTCAAATAGCTATTATAATCAGGTTTTTTACAACCCGACACAAATAGAGCGAATATAAAAAAATAGCGAATAAGTTTATACATGTTCCACGTGGAACATCGGTATAATAATAAAAAAACATAAATTTTATTGCCAATCCTAAATTTCTTTAGCACCGTATACAAATCATGGAGGAGCTATGGCTAAAACAATTTGTATAGCGAATCAAAAAGGCGGGGTTGGTAAAACAACCACATCAGTCAACTTGTCATCGGCTTTAGCCTATGCGGGCAAAAAAGTGTTGCTTATAGATATGGACCCACAGGGGAATGCATCTAGTGGCTTGGGAATTAAAAGACATGAGTGCCAAGACAACAATATCTACCATGTGCTTATCGGTGAAAAAACTTTGTCAGAAACGCTGCAAAAGACTAAAAATGAAAAGCTATATATATCTACTGCAAATCCTGATTTAGTCGGGGCAGAGATAGAGCTAGTTGACATACCGCATCGTGAGTATAGACTCAAACAGGCTATCAATTCTGTTACTTTAGATTTTGACTATATTATTATAGACTGTCCC
>JBMOJS010000159.1:0-7148 GCA_049315665.1 Pseudobdellovibrionaceae bacterium
AAAATGGATGCTAAAGTATCAATTGTTGGGTTACCTTTTTTGCCCAGTGCTTTGTAAATCGTAGCCGTAGAAATTCCTGCTTGCTTGGCAATATCTTCCATAGACATTTCAAAAGCTTGCGAAACCCGGCGAAGCGAAAGTAAAAAAGCTGGGGGGAAATCCGCATTTTCTTCTAAAGACGTTTTAAGGTATTCAAAAGCTTCTTTTTTGTTTTTTTTTAGTCGTTCTATCATCCAATCATCATATTTAACGGCTGGTTTGAATGACAATTTAGGCTTCGCTTGTTTTTTTATAGTTGTTTTTTTATTCATGATTTTTCCAATCTTTTAAGTACAGTTTTGCTTTTTCAATATCTTTATTTTGTGTTCGTTTATCACCGCCAACCAAGAGCAATAAAATCTTTTGGCCTTGAACAGAGAAATAAACACGAAATCCTGGACCATAATCAATGCGAAATTCAAAAACATCGTCGCCAAGACCCTTGATGTCACCTAGATTCCCGAATACGGCTCGGTCTATGCGAGACTGAATTATTTGCCTAGTCTTTTTATCTTTCAAAGACAAAAACCATTTTTCAAAAGGAGCTTTTCCGTCATGTGGTTTATATATGCTTAACTCGTATATCATTATTTTCTACTTTAGTAGAAAATAACAAAAATGTCCAGGACTACTTATTGTTAACCCTAGTAATGACCAGGACCTGCCAACTCCCATAACTTGATTTGCTTCTTTGACCATACAGCCCGTCAGACGCACCTAGGCCAAGCACACAATGATTTTTGGTAATTCTGCATTAAAATTGGTATATGTCCAGGGCGTGAGGTCATCAATGTCATTTTTTAAAATTCTATTTCTTATGATTGCTTCTGGTGTTGCTGGCTTTGCTGGTTGGATGCTGTTTTACTTAGGGGCCTTCAAGCCGGTACAAATTTCTGAATCCACCCGCGGCCCCTTTGTGTTGGTTTACAAAAATCATTTAGGCCCTTATCACAAAATCGTGTCCAGCATTGAAGAGGTCGAAAATTTTGCCAAGGCTCAAGGCCTTGATTGCAATCTGACTTTTGGTGAATACCTAGATAATCCCAAAACGGGGGAGGAAGATCGCCTGCGCAGCCGTGGCGGATGTTTGTTTGATCCTAGTTCATCGCAAGCCCAAACCCACGCAGAATTTATAACTTCCACTGAAACATCTGTAAAAAAAATTCCTTGGCCCAAAGATTTTATTGTTGAAACCCGTCCCGCTAACAATTATGTGCAAGCGCAATTCGATGGATCACCAGGGATTGGTCCCATGAAGGTTTACCCCAAAGTGGCTGATTATTTTAGGGAGCACCACTTAGAGCAAAAACCGGCAGTGATAGAGATTTATCAGATTCACTCCCGTGAAGAAAAAAATGCCATGACCACCACTTATTTATTTGCGAAGTAGGCTAGGCATTATAGGTAAATCTCTTCTAAATAAAAATTCAAAATGGATCAAACTTGTCCTGTAGATTTTTAATTTGATTGCTTTTTAAAGAGTGCGGCAATACCCGCCTTATCTAAAGTTTTCTGAGCTAAACCAATCATGGCATGGTAAAGCTCTTCTTTTGGGTCATTGATTTCAATTTCATGCCAGTCTAAAAAAACTAAGGCGGATGCCAGTGCAGTTCTTTTGTTTCCATCCACAAAGGGTTGATTTTCTGCAATGTGAAACGCATAGGCCGCAGCCATTTCATAAACATCTTTATGCACAAACTCACCGCCAAATGAAGCTTGTGGCATCATAACCGCAGACTCAAGCAGACCACGATCACGAATGCCAGTCGCACCGCCATAACTTTCAAGCTGCATTTCATGCAATGCTAGCACATCATCTAAAGATAAAAATCGAAATTCCATCCGATTTACTGAGCAAGCTTTCTAAAAGTCGCATCATGCTTCTTCATTACTTTCACTGCGGAAGTTCTAAGACTTTTTTTGCCAGAACGAATAGGCTCGATGATCAAGCGATCACCGTCTGTGGTAATTTCAAGTTCAGTGTCACGATCAATCTTTAAAAGCTCAAGAATGGGTTTTTCGATGACCAGGCCAAAGCTATTACCAACCGCAGAAAGTTTTTTTCTCATTGTTCCTCCAGTGCTTATCATAGTATTACATATGTATAACATAAAACCAATACATAACCTACAAATAAACTTAGAGTATCATTTTAAGACGTTTTTCCCATCCCAATAGAATGTCTAGTAAAATGGAATTATTCGAAGCTGACTGCAAAAATCCTGAATGGGTATGATCTGGTAGCTGCTGTGGGGTTCTTATCAAGACAATTGTTTTTCGTCTTCCAGGTCTGAAAGTTTAATGTTTTCAGTGATGGCCTTATCCCAGGTTATCTCCTCATCCACACAGTGGACGTCTTGGCCTCCTGTGGCTTGCAAGATATTCTGTGCACGTAAAATATCTTCCTGATTTTTGCTGTGCACAGACAATAAAATTCCACCTGACTGCAGGTATTGCCCATAACGTTTTGCCACTGGAGAGGGGATTCCAACGCCAACCAGCAGTCCCGCTGCAGCGCCTGCTATAGCTCCTAAAGCCAAACCTGCGATCATGGCAACTATACGCCAGCCAATGGGGACAGTTTGGGCTAATGGCGAGGGGATAATATCCACGATGATGCAGAAATAAAGTCCGGCGATAATAACAACGCCAAAGACGGCGCCAGTCATGCTGCCATTGAACCACTGGTTTTTTTGCACTTTTTCTAAGTCATGATCTTTGTTGGTTTTAGACTGAAATACAGAAAAATTTTGATCTAAAAATCCTAGTTTTTTTAGTGAACGCAAGGTCAGTTTTATGTCTTCTCGATTGTGGTAAATGGCAAATGTGGCTTTGTTGTTCAGCATCTGTAAGCCTCCTGACTGAATCATTGCAAGATGGTGGCCATGAATAGTAGGGCGAGCTTGAAAGCTATTTGTTCGATGGAATCGGCATGCGTTGTAAGAATTCCAATCAAATCACATATTGGATTCTTGCTCTGGGACTTTGGCTATTGCTGCCGCTGCATCGATTCTAGATTTTAACATTTTGGCAAACGAAGCAAATCTTATTTCTGGTAAAGAAATGGCGGCGCTCATAATAATTTCTGCAATAGGAATAATTTTCGGCACTGGCGATCCTTCCAGCTTTTCACACTCGACGACAGGGCTGACCACAGAGTGCTTTCGGCAAATCGCTGGACGATTTTCATAGTTGCTACAAGATTGATCGTTACTTAAAAACACACAACGGTTGTCTGCTGTGATGCCTTGGGCCCACTTAGAATCAAGCCTAGACCTTTTGGATTGTTTTGTTAAGCGATTAAAATCAATAGTCCCTGGGTAGGACTTTAAGGACTGCCATAAAACTTCGGCATCATCGGAAGTGATTTCAATTTCAAGGTGGCAACAAAAGCCACAGCCTTTTTTGCAAGTTGTTTTGATATCGCTACTTTGTGACACTTGTTGGTCGATCAAGCGATGCAGCTCTTGTCCGCGATCAAGACCAGGGGTGAAGCTGGATAGGTGTTTGCTGTAATCATTAAAAAGACGCAGCACTTCTTTTTCAAAACTTAAAAATTCGTCTTCATCCAAAGAATTTTTATACTGTTCTAAAAGATTTTTTAAGTGGGGAGTCAGTTTCACTACCGGGTCCCTGACCCATTTTCTGCTTTTTGTATAACAGGGTTTGAGCCCGTACTTGCAGGCTGGGCGCGGCTGCAATCGCCAGTCATATCCAAATTTGAAAGAATGTGGTTTTCTTCTAAAGACTCTGGATCATAAACTTTATTATCACTATTTTTGTTCGCGCAGTAAATCTGGCAGTTTATGAACTGTCCTGTGATTTTGTTTTCACAAACTAAAACTTTTTGCATTCGTTGGTGCGGCTGATTTTTGGGTATTTTTTTTGGTGCCTTATCATCCGTTTCAAAAGCCATGTAATCTTTATTTTTATCTGGCTTGCGACATTGCTTAGTATCCTTTATGATAAATATAGTTTGGTTTATTGAAGGAAGACGTGTGGGGGTGATAAAATCAGCACGCTTAAATCTAACTTTACCCGGGCCGTAGTTTTTATCTAGGCCTAATTGTATATGATCCCTGATTTGTTCGTAATTACCAATCTTTAAACATTCTGCGTGGGCTGAATGACTAAAACTAAAAACTATAAAAAGACTGAAAAGATTTTTCTTCATCCTTTGACTCTAGCTTAGATTTTATCCAAATAAAAACAAAAGTCATCAGCTAGACCCATGGCTGTGTGCTGCTATTTAAATAAACAAATCATTCACCGGAATCGACAAAAGCTTCATACAGCAGTTGATCTTCGGCTGGCTTTCAAAATGTTTTGCAAACTGGTTTTCATAATATGAATTTGCTGACCTTGCGAATAGCTGTTTTTATATTCAGAGCTGATGTAAGCCGCTATAAATGATTGCAAAAGTAAATAAACTTCGGTGGGGACCTGGGGGCGGATTCTTTGCAACCAGCTGTCTGGACCTTCGATGCTTGTCATTTGTACCGAATGATATTTATTTAAAATTTGCAAAAGTTGTTCAAGATAGAATTTATTCCATTTTATGTTTTTCTGTGGGCGGCGAAGTAGGGATAAAGATAAAAAAATGGCCAATAAACCGACCACGATCAATATCATTAAAAGGGACCAAGGTAGACTGTAGATCAATTCCTGCTGTTTTTTTAAATCAAACTCCATCAAAAAATGATTGATTTTATAATTTAAACTTTCTAAGGATAAAGAAACTGCATTTAACCACAAATGACTGCGAGCATTTTTTTGCTGATAGATTTCTTGGCTTTTAGCAGTGCCAATGTATTCTTCCGGTAGATCCAGAAAAAAGTCTCCACCATATTGAAGGCGCTCCGGGGCAATCACTTCCGTGGCATCTAGTCTAGCCCACTGTTGATCATCATTGATAAATTCGACCCAAGCATGAGCGTCGGCATTACTGAAGCTCCAAAAATCACCAATAGAATTATATTTACCACCTTGAAAACCCAAAACAACCCTGGCGGGCACGCCCGCTGCGCGCAGTAAGGTGGCCGATGCTGCGGCATAGTGCTCGCAAAAGCCACGTTTTCTTTGCAGTAAAAAAGTTTCCAACGCCTGTTTTTCTAAATATTCACCGGGGGACAAAGTGTAAGTGAATTTTTGCTCTTTGTATAATTTTAGCAATCGATTGGATTTTTTAGTGTTGCCTTTTTCAGATAAAATCGGTTTTAGCCATTGGCTCAACGCCGGACTTAAGGCGGGGTGCTGCAGTAAAATAGTATTCTGCTGATTCTTCACAGCTGGTGGTTGAGTTTGTAAAAAGCCATTGTAGCTTATACGTGAATCAATGGTTTCATTGGATGTAAAAACATTATCGCTGTTTCCATAAAAAACGACATCTTGTTTTTCTACACGCTGTGTGTTCTGTAAAGTCAGTAGCCAATGACTGTAGTGGGGCTCTAAAGTGACTTTGTAAAAGACTTCGTTCACAAAAGGCAGTTGGCTGGATCCCTTGTTTTTGATGTTTTCTTTCAGCGGCCCATTTTTTAGCCAAGTTAAACCGTTGGAAAAGTTGAGCACCTGTCCCCGCCAGTATTGATCCGCGGCTATAATTGAGTTGGAATTTTTTAAAAATTTTGCCTGAAAAACAGGATCATGGTTTTTAACTATTTCGGAAACTTTACCCGGTGAAAGCTGGTCTGAAAAACCGGTGGAGCCCATATTTTTTTTGTTCATTCCTGGCAGCAAGCGACTGCTTTCCAGTCTAGGAAAGAAAACAAACAAAAATAAAGTTAAGGGCAGTGATTTTAAAATCAAAAGTGAATAGTCTTTCCAAGGCAGTTGTAAACTTAAACAGCGCCATAAACAAAAAAATGCAAAAAACGTTGGCAGAATTGTATATATATCTATAGAAAATAAAAACACTGCGGAACAAATAATAAAACCCAGGCAAATCACAAACAAATGGTCTCTTTGATTCTGATACTCTAAAATTTTTAGCGCGGTCAAAAGAGTCAAAAATAAACTGGCTTCGCTATAGCCCAGGATGGTGTCTTGGGTATAAAAGACCACAAATAAAAACACCACAGACAAAATATTGGTGACCATGCGCGGAACATGGGCCACAGAAAAAACTTCAATCAAGCCCTTCCAGGCAATAAACAGCAAACAAATCAGCCCCACCCAAAAAGGCATATTGGTTAGTAGAAGTCCTAACGGAATCAGCAGGCCCAAACATAAAAATGGATTTTTAAAAAACAGCATTGGAAGACTAGCATTGGTTTTTTGTTCAGTGGGCCTTTTCATAGTTCTTTAGACCCTGCAGCCATAGTCGGTTCGGTAGTGTTTTTTGCCGTCTTTGCTAAAATTCTAAGAATTTGGTGATAGTGTTCAGTTCCGCTGGACAGTGGAATACTGTAGTTTTGCCATTGAAAAGAGTATTGAAAGCCCTGGGTGGCCGCTAGATTCACCCACTGGGCCATTTGTGAAACTTGATCTTCAAAGTGGCTGTACACATGACTTTGCGTTTGACTAAAATGTAAAATCTTACCTGCCGATTTATCATAATTTTTCACCATTAAAATATTTTTTCTGGCAAAAACCTTCCAATCAATATGTTGGGGAGAGTCATAGGTCCTATAAGCCCGATGCTCTTTGAACTCATCCATGCTTGGGGCCGATAAAAAATGTGTAGTCGATGCACGACTCATATCTTCACTGGCTGTTGAAAAGGGAAGGGGGTGATCGCCGCGCAAGGCCGGATAAACTAAAAAGGATACATCTTCATTAAAATACTTCCAACTGCGAGTTAGACCGAATGGATAAGAACAAAAAATTTCTAATTGCGGAAGTTGGTGTTGTCCCCGTGAAAAAGTATTTTCCACCTCAAAAAGTAATGTTTGTTCCGACTCGGACTGCAGAATATCTAAAACAAAAATATTTTTTTACTTTTGCGAAAACGAAAGTGAATGTCTTGCAAAGGTACTGCCGAGGTGTTTTTAACCTGCACTTGCAGCAAAAATTTATTTTCGTCGGCAAAAAATGACGGAATGTAAATATGCTTCACCTGCAGATTTTTAGTCATGTTGTCGGTTATAACTAAGCTGCCAACGGCCACCGCC
>JBMOJS010000160.1:0-7137 GCA_049315665.1 Pseudobdellovibrionaceae bacterium
ACTTTTCAACCTGGTATCTGCGCAAGGCCCACCAAGGCACAGATGGATCATCATGATGTTCAAAATGATAGCCAAAATTATAGCAGGTCAAGATAGATAACCACAAAGGATAGTCATTGGATTTGGCAGAAAGGCGGTTGTAACCATCCTGTGGTTTTTTGTGAGTCAAGTAAGTGCCAAAATAAAAAAGCTGCACAGAGCTTAAAATAGCTGGCAAGGCCCACAGACTTAAAAAAAATCCAATGGAGTTGCCGGTGAAGTAAACCAATAAAGTTAAGCTTTGATAAAACAAAAACAAAGGCCAGCGTGAATACTCGCGCATAAATTTAAAATACCAGGGCCAAAATTTTATATTTTTAAGATCATGAAAGTCAGGATCTTTACTGGTCGCCGTGTACTGGTGGTGGTCATGATGCTTAGGTTGCATTTTTGTGTAAGAAAAAGCACCATACAAAAACAAACTGCTGCGGCCCAAAATAAGATTGATCCATCGGAAGCGCTTAGAAATATTAAAGTGCAAAGCATCGTGAGAAATAATAAATAACCCTGTGAACAAGAAGATGTTTAAAAGTATGAAGGCAATACTTGTCCAATAAAAATGCAAATGAAAAGATCTGGCTAAAAAATAAATCAGCTGTGGCAACAAGCCCGAAGAAGTTACACTGAAATCGACAGTCTGATTTATATCTTGAATGCCAAAATATTGTAAAAATGTTTGGTTTTGAAAGCCTTGGGTAAAAATCAAAACAGGCACTGTCAAAAACCAAGTTATTAAAATCAACAGCGAAAGGCCCAGACCCAAAAGTTCACGCTGGACTGTTGCAAACAAAGATGAGCAGGCGATTAGAAATTTTTCTAACGGACTTACAATCACACGATGCGATAGGGCCCACTGTGTGTTTCTTTTAATTTTTTTACCAATGCCCATATACACTTCACCGGCCACGCGAAAGGGCAGGGCCAAGGATAAAGGCAGATCATCCAAAGCTGATTTTGAGTTGTTGAAAAGATCTTCAGCCTTTTCAAGCAGCCGCTGAACCAATTTTTGTGATAAACCTAAATCAATCAACCATGATTTGCTGATAGAATTTGCTTTTGAGATTGCTGATGTGGATTCTTGATCGTCGATCTGAGTTGTGTTATGGAAATCTTTAAAATAACTATCTGGAATATAAACTCTTTGCCGTTGCAGATCTTCTTGCACATCACGGGCCATATTGATCAGCTGCAAGGCCTGGCCGTATTCAATGGCTTTTTTCAATAAATAAGGTTTTTGAATCCCAGATAACAAACACACACTGGCGCCCACAGTTCCGGCCACACAGTAGCAGTAATCTAAAAGTTGGTCTTCGTTGGCAAAGGGCTTGAAATCCAAGTCATATTGCATGCCCCGTAAAAGATCTTTCACGTAGACCAACAATCCCGGAGTTTTACGCAATAAAAACTCCAACCCTTGCCAAGACTTTGAAGGGTAGTCTTGCTTAAGTACCCCATGATTTGAAAAATCCTCTAGCCAGGTCTTGCATTTTTCTAAATACTCTTTAGCCAAAGCACTGGGTTGATCATCAATCTGATTGTCGACATCCCTGCACCAGGCATAAAATAAAACAATATCCTGCAGTGGTTTTTTAGGCATAAATAAAGAGGCAAAATAAAAAGTCAGCGAACCTTTTTTTAAGATTTGCATCGATTCTTTAATGGCGTCTTGATTCATAGCTATTCCCCAAAGTGAATTATATTCCCCAATTTTTTTAATCAATTCTAAAAAGCAGTGTTAGGGCCTAATGACTAGAGTAATCTTTAAGAATCAAATCCGCAGTGGCTTTGCCAGAGTTGATGACTCCGGGTAGGCCAGCCCCTGGGTGAGTGCCTGCCCCCACAAAATATAGATTTTCCACGACGTCATCACGGTTATGCACCCTAAAAAAAGCACTTTGGGTCAGGCGTGGTTCTAAAGAAAATGCAGATCCCAAATGCGAATTCAATTCGGTTTTAAAATCTTGCGGGTTAAAAATTCTAAATGTGACCAAGTTTTCTTTTAATCCCGGTAGCAAGCGCTTTTCTAAATAAGTCATAATTTTATCAGCATAAATTTTAGACTCTTTATCCCAATCAATCTTAAGCTTACCCAAGTGACCCACTGGTGAAAGCACATAAAACCCTTCATGGCCATCAGGGGCTAAACTAGGGTCCGTCACTGTAGGCACGTGCAAATACAAGCTAAAGTCGTTCGGCAATGTGCCCTTATCAAAGATCTCTTCCAAAAGTTCTTTGTAGCGAGGGCCAAACAAAATGGTGTGATGGGCTAATCCTGGATATTTTTTTTTGGTTCCAAAGTACATCACAAACAAAGACATGCTGAACTCTTTGCTTTTTAAGCGATTAGCCGCTTGTTGGCCCCTAGAATGGGATTTTAATAGATCTTCGTAGGTGTGCACCACATCGGCATTGCTGACCACCAAATCACAATCATAGGTTTTTCCATTGGCTACAATCGATTGCACTTTATTGCCTAAGGTGTTTAATTTTTCAATTTCAGCATTCAAATGAATCTTGCCACCTAAGTCTTCAAATAAACGCACCAAACCTTGCACCAGGGCCCCTGTCCCACCACGGGGAAAAAAAACTCCCCAATTGCGCTCAAGATAGTGAATTAAAGTGTAGATGGATGAAACAACAAAGGGGTTTCCGCCCACCAATAAAGAGTGAAAACTAAAAACCTCACGCAAATTTTCATCTTTTATAAATCTTGCGACAGTGGCATACACACTGCGGTCGGCCCGTAAGCGAATCAATTGTGGCGCCACTTTGATCATGCTTGAAAAAGTCAAAAAAGGTTTGTCAACTAACTTGGTGTATCCTTCAGCAAAGACCTCTTTGGAGTATTGCAGAAATTTCAGATAGCCGGGCCAGTCGCTGGGGCTTTTGTCTTTGATTTGTTTTTCTAAAAAAGCGGGGTCATTGTTATAGTCAAAGCTGTAGCCATCTTGCCAAAGTAGACGATAGAAAGGTGTGATGGGTAAAAGCTCGACATAGTCTTTCATGTTTTTTTGTGCCAAAGTAAATAAATCTTCAATACAGTGGGGGGCGGTGATCACGGTTGGGCCCGCATCAAATTTAAAACCTTTGTCTTCAAAAACGTAAGCTCGCCCACCGGGCTTGTCGCGTTTTTCAAAAATCTGTACATCAAAACCACTGGCTTGCAAGCGAATGGCAGAGCTTAAACCGCCAAAACCAGAACCAATAACAATCGCCTTTTTCTTATTCATAACTTTTGAAGATGTCGATGCAGATGTTTTGTAGGAATTCAATTGTGTCATTAGGAACCTCTTTCGAAAAACGAGAAGATAGCTTGTGAACAGAATTTTGGATAAAATTCCATTGATACTGTTTAGCCGTATTTAAAAATTGTATATTTTGTACCCAATCAACCAGGGCTGTAGTTTGTGGCAGTTGCAACAGAGCTTGCTGAAATTGTTTTTTTTCAGCATCTGTGGCCCACTGGTGAACGGCCCAATGGATGAAAGTCAGTCGACCATTGTGCAGATCTTCAAAGCGTTTTTCCTGCGCTGACGGATTTAAATTTCCCAGATCATCGCACATTTGTAAAAAAGCGCCCAAGTCTGTGGCAAATTCTTTGATCAATAAAATATTATTTTCATCAAGATTACAAATAATTGCTGGGGCTGTAAATGCCAAGGCCAGTAGAGCCCCTGTTTTTAACCGCATAGTGCTTAATACTTTTGTTGCATATTCTGATTCATGCATGTCACTGGCTTTCAGGCTTAAGTCCAAACCTTGCCCCAGGTGCGCTAAAACTAAAGTTTCGTTGATCAGTTGACTGAGCTTTTTATACTGAATTGGCGAAATATCTATTTGGTTCAAAATCATCTGGGGCAAAAAATACAACCAAGTTCCGGTGTTGATGGCCAAGGGAATGCCATGGTCAAGGTGAAAGGGGCGAACTCCACGGCGCACCTGGGCCCCATCTTGGATATCATCAATGATTAAAGAAGCGCTTTGCAAAATTTCAACCATATTGCAGATTTCAGTAAAATAAGGCTTTGCAAATGGCTGGTCTGCAACAGCAGTATTGATCTGCGTGGCCCACAGATAACCCGCTTCAACAATCCGCGAACGAAAGCCTTTACCCTTTTTATTTAAAACGCTATTAGCTGGATCTAGAATAAATTTTTGTAAATCATCATTAACCAAGGGGGACCAGTTTTGTTGAAGATTCTGCAAAAGAAAATCAACATTTAAAGCTTTCAAGCAAAAACTCCATCCCAGGTGACTTTAATAGCTTTTATAACAGAAACGGGTGGGCGACCAGAAAACATCGCTAGCCAGTCCAGCTTGCTGAATTGGCCATTATAAAACCGTTCAATGCGTTTTTCATTAAAAGTGTAAAAACGTTCAAAGCATAAGTATTCTTTTTCGCGATCCGCAGCTAAAAACAATAATCTATTTAAATAATAAAACATTTTTTGTCTTTGCTGAATTTTTTTTTGCCAATCTAGGTAATGCTTGAATGTCGTTGGTAAGTCCCCTTGGGATTGAAGTAATAAATTTAAAAACTCGAAAGCATAGGGCAATGAATAGCCGGTGACGGGTTGAAAAAGCCCAGCCCCAGCGCCAAGATAAATATGCTTATCCACTTGCTGTTGTTGGATTTGTGGGTGAAAAGGGATAGGTAAACAACCCACTTCAGTTTCAATGATTTTATAATCCTTCACTTTAAGTTTTTGTTCAGCATATTCAAGGATTTCTTTTTTATAATCTTCAATTTCAATATTATCTGTCAATGAGTATCGGGTATCTTCGATAAATAGATCTTGCTTGGAAAAAGGTAAACTGTAGAAAAAACGAAAACCATTTTTTTGTGGAACCCTTGCGTCCATAATAATTGGTTCTTCAAGGTTATGTGGGGCCGTTGTGCGCAAAAGTAACCCAACAAATTTTTGAAAACCCCCGTTGCTAGCAGCTGCGGCTCTGTTTTTGGTATCGATGATCCAAGCCTTGTTGGATTCTGCCGGCAATTGTGATTCGCTAAAATTAAGATAAACACAGTCTGCATAAAGAGACATGGTTTTAGCACTAAGATCGTTGGCTTTGAGTGTGCAATAGCCATTGTTTAAATGACGGTCATATTTTTTAAACTGAACAGTTTGACCTGGCCATTCTTTGCTGGGCAAAGACCTATACCAATTGTTTAGTGATGCAGGGATATCTGACGTGTGGCAGGACCAGTTTTTGCCATGGGCCAATTGTGGCTGCTGCTCTATCAGTGCAATAGCAGTCTTAGGAAAAAAAAATTTGAAAAAATGCAAAGTCAGTTGTCCCCAAAGTCCTCCACCAACAATAATAATATCGTACTGACCAAAAGATTGATTTGGGTTCATCACATAAGAAGTAATTAAACATTGGTTTCAGAGCAAGGCCAGAGCATTGTGTTGTTAAAAAACACAAGTCAATGGGCTTTATCGCGTAGCAAATGAGCCGTTTTTTGTATTAAATTTTGTGATCGCGAATGATGCACATGCGCTTGCGGCCTGCTTTTTAGAATAGTCCAAGAAAGATCTTTTTGTATTGTAGATAAGATCCCTAAAAAAAACAAAATAGAAGTGACAGTAAAATATCCCAAGGAGTCTTTAAACCAATAAATACCTGTGGCTCCGATGGTATTAAAGTTTATGAATGCAAAACAAAATAGGCAAGAATAGGCTGTGTACTTGACCCACGAAGAGGGGGGCGTATTTTTAATCAGATAGAAAGCCAGTGGATAAACAAATAATATTTGATACCACCAAGCTAAAGGTGAAGTTAAGAACAAAAGAGTCATCCATAATGCCGCTACTAAAGAAGACGATATTCGATATGCGACTTTGCGGTGGATCCAGCCAGATATTAAAAGAAAAATGGCAATACTCAGCATCCATAGGACTTTAGCTTTTTCTGAGCTGATCCAAAGAAAAAAGCGCAATAAACCTTGCACTTCGAAAGTTGCAAACTGCTCTGAAGATTGCTGTACTAGCAGCTCAATCCATTTGCTGTAGAGTTCAATACCAAATAGGTTCTTTGTCAGTATTATAACAAAAAGGTGCAAAAAAGAAAACCCAAGGCCAATACCAAACATGGATCGCCAGTTTTTAAATAGCGCATAAAAGCCCAGCAGTGCAAAATTGATTTTTAAGCTGCACATCAAGGCTAATAAAAATCCGGCGAGCAAAGGTTTTGAAGTCGTAGAATGCAAGGACTGAAAAAACAAGGTACAGCCCAAGAATAAAAACCCATTGACTTGGCCGAAGCCAATTTCAGCAGATAAAGCACTTAGACATAAAATAAGCAGAAAAAGCTTGTTTTGTGGCGAAGATAAATCGTAATTCAGTTTGCATGACCAAATTTTTGCTGACCAGCCCCAACAGCAAAGCTGTATAATATTGAATATAAGAGAACTCACTTTTAAGGAAAATGCAGTCAGTGGTAGAAAGAATATAGCCCAAGCAGGATGATATTTGAAGGGCATCCAGCCGTCTGTAGTGCGATAAATTTCAGCATTTTCTAGCACCCGGTGGGCAATTTTATAGTAAACTGCAAAGTCCACGGCATTGGATTGCCCATAAACAAGCATTCCAGTCATTAAAATAATAATACCTAACCAGGTTAAGCCAGTTTTTAGGTCGATCAGTTGCTGCATTTAAAAATTATGTCTAGGGATAGATGAAAATTCAATTGGTTTTATGCGTTATTTATTGTAATTATTAGGGGAGTTACATAGGTTAGCAGCTCGCTGCAAGAGCAATTGGGGTGTCGCCAAGTTGGTAAGGCATCAGATTTTGATTCTGACATTCGGAGGTTCGAGTCCTCCCTCCCCATCCAATTTTCCTTCCAAAAATTTAGACCCAAAAAAAACTTAGTAAAGTCGCGGTAGCGGCTTAATTTCATTTAGAAAATCGAGTGGATCAGTATTTCAAGGTATTTCGAAGCATTTCCGAAGTTTGGTAACAGAATGGTAACAGAATGGTAACACGCTGGTAACACGCTGGTAACACGCTGGTAACACTGTTCCGAACGCAACTTTCGTTGGCCCACAGCAGGTTTAAGAAACACTATCTAGACTGCTGTGATCTCAATCTC
>JBMOJS010000400.1:0-1631 GCA_049315665.1 Pseudobdellovibrionaceae bacterium
CAGTTTTTCAGGCGGCTAAAGTATTTACTGGCAGTAGTGAAAATGCGGCTTCTTGGATGGGGTCTTTGTGCGTAGGTATTGGCTTACTGACCATTTTCTTTTCTTGGCGCTATAAGGCGCCGGTTTTAGTTGTTTGGTCTACAGCGGGGTCAGTATTGTTGGCCACCAATATTCAAGGTTTTACAGTCAATGAAGCCATTGGAGCTTTTCTTTTTGCCGCAGTTTTAACCTTAGTTTTTGGTCTTACTGGTTTATTTGCTAAAGTGATGGGTAAAATTTCTTTAGCTCTGACCTCTGGCTTATTGGCTGGGGTGTTGTTTCATTTTTGTTTAGATGCATTTTCGGGAATGCAATCCAAACCTGTTTTGGTGGGCAGTATGTTTGCTGCATATATTGTTGGTAAAAAAGTATTCCCTCGCTTGTCAATGCTAATGGCTTTGGTGGTGGGCTTATTGGTGTGCTATTGGACTGGCGCCTTTCAACCGGGAACTGTAGCTTTGACTGGCACTCGATTTGTGTGGACGCAGCCGCAATTCACAATTTCTAGTTTATTAAGCTTAGGCATTCCTTTGTTCGTTGTGACCATGGCTTCACAAAATCTAACCGGACTTTCAGTGATGAGATCCTATGGCTATAACAATCCAATTTCTAAATTGTTAACAGGCATTGGTTTTGTGAATATATTTACTTCTTTTTTTGGTGGTTTTAGTATGTGCTTAGCGGCCATCACTGGTGCTATTGCTGCGGGGCCAGAGGCCCATCCCAATAAAGATAAAAGATATGTAGCCGCGCTGATAGCTGGATTTTTGTATTTGATTGTTGGTTTTGCAGCTGGAAGTCTGACTTCTGTATTTGCCATTTTTCCAGCAGAAATGATCAGTGCCATTGCTGGCTTTGCATTGCTAACGACGGTGTCTTCGGCATTACAAACAGCATTGGTCAGCAGCGAAGAAAAAGAAACAGCCTTTATAACTTTTGTTATCGCAGCATCAGGCCTAAGATTTTTTGGTATAGGATCTGCATTTTGGGCCATAATTGTGGGTTTACTGATTCAGTTTATTTTCAGTGCCCGCAAAGACTAAGGGCTTTTGCGAGTTTTTAGGCAGGCGCTAAATATTCTGTAAAAAAGATTTCACTAGTTCCACTTCATTCATGGCATGGTGTGGAACCCAGGCAAAATCATGCTGAAATTTTTTAGAGGAGCCGACAATTGAAAAGGGCTCGTTGGGACGGCTGCGGCTGGGGTCTACTTCAAACTCTACTTTTTTACCCAGTTGTTTAGATAACTCTTCGGCCACTAAAGATAAATTTTTACCATGGCCAGAGCATATATTGTAAACTAAAAATTTTTCCGGTGCAGGGGTGGTATGATTTCTAGACCCTGCTGAAGAAAAAGTCACAGATTCAACGATAGCAGTAAAAGCTTGCAAAAGATCTTGCAGAGCCCCTAGGTCACGAACGATATTCAAATTTCCAGTTTTAATTTTTTCTTCTGCATTTAAAATTTGCTGGTGCAAAGATGGCAGAAAGAAACCTGGTCCTTGGGACTTGTGAGTGTGATTGAAAAGTCTTAAAACAATAACTTGAAGATCTAAATGCTCAGCAATCTGTTGCAATTTTTGTTCGGCCAA
>JBMOJS010000161.1:0-7102 GCA_049315665.1 Pseudobdellovibrionaceae bacterium
CGTCATTGACACTGGCGTCGACTACACCCACGAAGATCTATGGCCCAACATATGGCAGAATAAAAAAGAAATACCTGACAACGGGATTGACGATGACAACAACGGTTATACTGATGATGTGATCGGCTGGGATTTTGCCAGCAATGATAACAGACCTTTTGATCTTTCCGTGGACCCAACGCGATTGCTATTCGAAGGGGGAAACCCTGGGCATGGCACTCACTGCGCAGGCACTATTGCTGCCGCAGCAAATAATAGTCTTGGTATTAGCGGCATAGCTCCATTTGTACAACTGATGGCCTTAAGATTTATCACCGAAAAGGGCGAGGGCACAACCGCCGATGCCATCAAGGCCATCCGCTACGCTGTGGATAACGGAGCCCAAATCACTTCCAATTCTTGGGGCGGTGAGGACAAAAAAGAATCTGAAGAAAATGTGGCCTTGAAAGAAGCCATCAAGTATGGCGAAGACAAAGGGGTCTTGTTCATTGCCGCCGCTGGCAATGGACGCAAAGGTGTGGGCTTTGACAACGACAGTGATGCAACACCGGTTTATCCCGCCAGCTTTGATTTAGAATCCATCATCACCGTAGCCGCGATCAATTCTAAAAATGAGCTTGCGCCTTTTTCCAATTGGGGAAGCACAGGCGTGCATATTGGTGCCCCCGGTGTGGCTGTTTTTTCGACCATGATCGCCAATCAATATTCCGATCTTGTGGTGGATAAATTTGGTTTTAAAGCCAGTTGGGATGGTACATCCATGGCGGCTCCCCATGTGGCAGGGGCCGCCGCTTACTACTGGTCTGTGTTTCCACAAAAAACCTGGCAAGAGGTCAAAGCTGCGGTGCTGGGCTCTGCCCTTCCCCTATCATCTTTAAGAAATAAAGTTTCTAGCGGCGGAAAATTAAATCTTGAAAAGATGATGCAGTATCAGCCATAACTATGTAGATGAACCTTTCTGAAATGAAGCAAAAGCCCTTGTGGTATTTTATCAAGTACCAACCTAGGGCTTTTTGTTTAGGATTATTTTTTTTACTGGTCACCAATGGTTTGGATAGCGCTTACCCTTTGGTTTTAAAGTGGGGGCTTGATTTGATTCAAGCCCAAGCCCCACAAAATAAATTATTGTGGGCCACCATGGCTTTTTTTGCCTTGATGGTTTCTTTGTCGTTGTCTCGCTACAGTTGGCGGGTGAATTTTGGTTACTTTCACACCGCCGGCGCAGAACATTTGCGCAGCACTTTATTTCGTCACATCACGGATTTAAGCTTGCGGTTTTTTCATAAAACCCCGGTGGGTGATTTGATCAGCTTGGCCACCAATGATATACAATCTTTTCGCATGGCCATTGGCCCCGGACTGCTGATTTTTATCGATGGCATAAGTATCATCTGTTTTGTTCTACCGATCATGATTTATTTAAATCCCGGCTGGGCTTGGAAGGTTTTGATTTTTTTACCACTAGTGCCATTTTTTATCTGGCTGGTGATGAAAAAAATGTACGCCGCTTATAAAATTCAGCAAGATGAGTTTGCGGCTTTAACATCTATCACCCAAGAAACCATTGGCGGCATTCGCGTGATAAAAAGTTTTGCGCAAGAAGATTTTCGTACCGAAATCTATAATCGCACGAGTAAAAAATATGAAAACAGCTGCAATAAGGTGGCTGTGATGGACTCTTTATTTTCTCCGATCATGGAGTTCGGTATTGCTTCGGGCAGTGTGATTTTAATTTTTATTGCTGCGGATGGGGTTATGTCTGGCGCTGTCAGTGTCGGCATGTTTGTGGCCTATCATCGTTATATACAAAAAATGGTTTGGCCGATGAGCGCTTTAGGCTATGGCCTATCGATGATGCAGAAAGGCTATGCCTCTTTCAGTCGGATTCGTGATTTTTTAAATCAAGAATCTGAAATCAAAGACACAGGACTGCTGGTCTTGGAACAATTTCAATCTTTAGAATTCAAAAATATTTGCTTCACTTACCCAGGGTCAACTGTGACATGTTTGCAAAATATTTCATTCCGCTTACAAGCTGGTGAAAATTTAGGAATTTTAGGTCCCGTGGGTTCTGGAAAAACCACATTGCTGCATCTTCTGTGTCGACTTTACAATCCTGACAGCGGCGAAATCTTAATCAATGATAGTCCGATTGAAAACTATACTTTGACTTCTTTAAGACAGAGCTTTTTGATGGTGCCCCAAGATGTATTTTTATTCAGCGACACCGTGGCTGAAAATATCAGTTATGGTTTACCACAAAAAGCAGAGACTCCGTTGCTTCAACATTGGACTCAGGTCATTGATATGCAGGATGAAGTCACCAGTCTGCCGCAGAATTTTGACACTCAACTGGGCGAACGCGGAGTCAATCTTTCCGGCGGGCAAAAGCAACGCTTAACGATTGCTCGAGGTTTGATGTTGAAATCCCAGGTGGTGATATTGGATGACTCTTTAAGCGCCGTAGACACCAAGACCGAAAAAAATATTCAAAGCGAATTGCAGAATTTAAAACCCTCTGTGCGTTCACAAATTGTGGTTTCGCATCGACTGTCTTCAATAAAAAACATGGACAAGATATTAATTTTAGATGAAGGCCGCGTAGAATCTTTTGGCACGTATACAGAACTGAGCCAAAGCAGTGCCACTTTAAAAAACTGGATCGAATTGCAACAGCACTCCGACTCTTCCGCGGCAACAGAGGATCTTGTATGAGTTTTGTCAGCGAAGACCAGGTGCAAACCCAAACATCCTACAGAGTTTTATTACGCAGACTGTGGCCCTATTTAAAAAAACAAAAGTGGAAT
Source organism: Pseudobdellovibrionaceae bacterium (assembly GCA_049315665.1). GTDB lineage: Bacteria > Bdellovibrionota > Bdellovibrionia > Bdellovibrionales > Bdellovibrionaceae > JBMOJS01. The sequence continues at coordinate 2,808 of JBMOJS010000161.1, forward strand.
CTATTTTTGTCTTTGGTCAGTGTTTTATTACTAGCCGTAGTGTCACGGTTCACTCCTTTATTGATTGGCCAACTGATTGACAAAGGCTTTGGCCAAAAGCAGATCTCCACTTTCATTTGGATTGGCTATGCCTATTTAGCCTGCGAAGTGGGCAAATCTTTCTTAAATTTAATTCAAACGTATTTATTTCAAAAATTAGGCAACCGCTGCTTATTTTTTGTCAGAGAAGACTTGGTCAAACACGTGCAAAGCCTACCGATGGATTTTTTTAATAAAACCCCCACCGGACGCACAGTGACTCGCATGACCAATGATGTTTTTAATTTGGGTGATTTTTTCTCGCAAGGGGTGATTTTTATCTTCACCCAAACCGTGGTTTTATTGTCTATAGTTGCCGCTTTATTTTGGATTTCATGGAAGCTGGCCTTGATCTGTTTGATTTTGACTCCGATTTTTATTTTTCTATCTTTGCGGCTGAATGAAAAGATTCGTGGAATTCTTCGTGAATCAAAGAAGAAATTATCTACTATGAATTCGTTTTTGGCAGAAAACATCAGTGGCATTAAAGTGGTGCAACTTTATAATCGATCGATGCGCAACAATCAGTTTTTTAATAATTTATCCAAAGACTACTTAAGTATAAATATGCAATCCATTCGCAGCTATGCACTGATGTATCCAATCATGAATCTACTGAATGCCACTGTTATTTCTTTGGGACTGTATTTTGGCGGCTGGCAAAACCAAAACCATGCTTTAACCATTGGCGCGGTGGTGGCCTTTATTATGAATCTGCAGGATTTGATTCCGCCCCTTCGCGATATCTTGGAACGTCTGCAGCAGTTTCAAAACTCCATCACCAGTGCAGAAAGGGTATTTCATTTGTTGGATGAAAAACCTGAAGATTTTAGCACAGCGGCATCTGTAAGTTTACCTGATAAACTGCAAGGTCACATTCAAATCAAAAACCTCTCTTTTCGCTATTCAGACGAGCTTCCTTGGGTGCTGCAAAATATTTCTTTAGAAATCCCGGCCGGATCTTCGTTAGCCCTGGTGGGACGCACCGGCAGCGGCAAAAGCACCGTGATTTCGTTATTGCAAAGATTTTATGAGGCTCCGACGGGTTGTTTGTATATCGACGATCAAGATATTTTAAAATATCCACGCTCTTGGTTGCGCAAAAAAATGGGGGTCGTGCAACAAGATCCCTTTATCTTTCGTGGTAGTCTTTTAGATAACATTCGTTTATCTGACGCTAATATCAGTGCAGACAAAGTACAAAAGGCCTGCGAGCTGATTGGCTACGACAATCTATTGAAACAATCTGGTCGCGATTTACAAAGCTTTATTGAAGAAAAAGGCAGCAATCTTTCTGTCGGCGAAAGACAGCTGGTGGCCTTTGCCCGTATTTTAGTTTTTGATCCGGATATTTTGATTTTAGATGAAGCCACCGCAAATATTGACTCCAACAGTGAACGCCTTTTGCAAAAAGCCACTCAAGAAGTAATTAAAAATAGAACCAGCATTTTGATTGCTCACCGTCTATCAACAATCAAAGACTGCACACAGATTGCAGTCCTTGATCATGGGGAGCTGAAAGAATGTGGCAGCCATGATCAACTGATGGCGCAAAAAGGTTTGTATTATCAACTGGCCTGGGCCGGAGTAAAATCCACAGCAATCACGGCATCGGCCGCAGGTACGGCTGTTCCGTAAAAACGAATCACATTTAAGCTTTCAATGTAATACCAGCCATCGGTCTGACTTTGTGGAATGACTTTTCCATTGATCTTTACACGAACAGATGACAACAAGGGCTTACTGGATAAACGAAAATCTGTTAATATTTGCAAAATACGCAAACGAATATTAGACACGGCTGAAGTTAAGGTTGTGGTACAGATGGACTCTTGCACTCCACCAGATAAATTTGCCAGCGCAATAAATAAATCTCCGGGATCAGAATAAGCATTGAAGGTGGTGCATACTCCGGTGGCTGCAGTCGGACTTAAAACACCGACAAAATTCAGCATCCAGTTTTTTTGATTATTATACTGTGCGGGTTTCAATTCATCCAGCATCGCTTCATAATAACTTGCGTTGCGACCGCTTTGATCGTCTTCATCGCTCAATACATTCACCACAAGCAAGGCCTCTTCACGCAAAAAACCTGAACCTTGGTTATTCAAATAGTTATTTGATAGAACAGTCTCTAACGAATACATCCCTCTTTCCAAATTACTACCCGCCTCGCCCACGGCGATTCTTTGTTTTAAAATATTTGTCAGGTCTGCCGTGGTGTTGGTTAACACTTTGGGGTTACCAACAAATTGACCACCATCGCCGCCAGCCCCCATGCTTGATGTGATCACCACCATATGATAATCCAGCTTCATGGCGTTCAGTTTAGAAACTAGATCAGGGATTTGTGTATTTAAGGTTTGTTGGTGCTTAGCCATAGACTGTGAGTTGTCCACCAACCAAACAAAGTCCACTTTGTTGTTGTAAGTGATATTTTGGGCAAAGTCTTCTGATGTGGCCTGTAGGCCAAACTTCACCCCTTGGGCACAAGCACCCAAAACCAGGCAACATGCTATGGCCATTAGAATTTTCATACTAAGCCGCCGTTTTTTCGATATACTTTTGCAAATTTTCTTTCACTTGCGCGGGCACAGTTTTAAACTTTACCCCGTAACGCAGGCCCTCTCCGGTCAGCTGAGGTTTTGCATGCTGCTTGCTGACCACTTCACAGATCGCATTGAAGGGCGGCACCCCATCACCGGGCTTAAAATGCAAAAATAAAGTTTGCCCAGGTTCTAAGTGATTAGCTTCAATCAATAGACCCGCTCCACCCACACTGATTTCAAAAGATTTGCCTTTAAAAACTTTTTTATTGTCGTGAATCAATAAAGAAGCCCCATATTGAGCTCGCACATGGCGACGACGAAAAAACACATCGCTCATGTCTTCATCGCTGGATTCTTTCATGTTTTTAATAGCGTCAAAAGAAAATTCTGCGACATCAGCTATTCGAGTCCAAGTGGTCATCTTATGATTCCAAATAAAATCATATTCGTGCAAAGTTTTTTCTTGCATCATCTGCACAACTTCTAATTTACAGAATGGGCCGTAGTTGTTTTGGCCACGCAAGACAAACCACTCTTTGACCTTGAAAGGGTTATCCGATTTAGCACTTTCTGTTTTCCACTGTGGTCTGGTTAATTTTAAAGAAAAGTCTGGATGTTCTAAAAGCATGATCCATTCGTGTTTGCTTTCATCAAAGACATAGTCGGTCCACTGCTGAGTTTGCTTTTCTAGCTTTTCTAAAATTTGCGACTCACTGAAGGGACCTTCATGTATACCTTTAACTGACAGAAAATATTTTTTATCTGACATATTGGACCTCGCCTAAAGTCTTTATCGGGGACCCACCCTAAGAACTTGATTCAATTTATTATTTCACCAAAGTGATGAACTTTTAGACAGAACCAACAGTTGATTTCCGAGGAAAAACCGTAGATACTTTGCGCCTAATGAAAGGATTTTAAAATGACAATAGAAAAAGTTTTATACCGGGCTCAAGCGACTGCAACTGGTGGACGTGAGGGACGGTCTGTATCTTCTGACAAAGTTTTAGATGTGCAACTGACTACTCCTAAAGAATTGGGTGGCGAGGGCCGTGTCGGTACAAACCCAGAACAGCTTTTTGCTGCTGGTTATTCTGCCTGCTTTTTAGGGGCTTTAAAGTTTGTGGCTGGGCAAGCCAAAACAAAGTTGCCGGATGATGCTTCTATCACTGGCAAAGTAGGCATCGGCGCCATCCCTACAGGTTTCGGTATTGAAGTGGAATTGCAAATTTCACTTCCGGGCTTAGACAAAGCCACAGCACAAACTTTGGTGGATAAAGCCCATATTGTGTGCCCCTATTCCAATGCCACTCGCGGCAATATAGACGTAAAATTGGTTTTGGTTTAGTTCGCGCGAAATAAGCAAAAAGAGATAGAGCTTTAAAAGCTCTATCTCTTTTGTTTATCTTTCTAGATTTTGTATTTTATTTTTTAGAATCAAACTTCATCTCACGTTCAGTGGAACAGATATAATAATGTCCTCTTAGAACATAAAGTTTTTTAATAAAAAAGGCCTCCTTGCCATTAATTCGATTTACGTAGCAAATCAAAACAAGAAAGCCATAAGCTTGGCTTAATCAAAAAAATGAACGCAGAATTTTTCAAATAAAAAAACTCGTATTGACTCATAGATAAATGTCCCTGAACTAGGATCTGGTTACGCAACTT
>JBMOJS010000162.1:0-7101 GCA_049315665.1 Pseudobdellovibrionaceae bacterium
ACCCAGTCTGTTTTGGACAACCAAGAAATCGCCGATTCTAGCTTTTTATTTAAAATTTCTAAAGATGAAATGTTTGCAGATGTGGATATGTTTGGCCAGGCAATAAAAGGCCAAGTTCGTTGGCCTTTCGTTTCAGGTTTACCACTAGATTTAAAAGTTAAGTTTATCAATTGGAATTTTATTCAGTTTTTATCGGCCTATTTTGGTCGTAATTTTTTTAATGAGTACAATTCTAGTTTCAGTGGAGATGTAAACTTACAAAGTGAAAATGGTGATCCCTGGAAGGTGACCGGGCAAGCGAAAATTATAAATTTCTATATGCAACGTGGAGACTCGTTTTTTAAAAATACGAAAACAGCAATTATTAGTTTTATAAATGGCATTGGTAAAATTGAAAATTTTAATTTAGAAGGACGTCAAAATAAAATTCAAATTCAAAGTGAACGATTTAGCCAAGAAGACATGGCTTTGGATGTACTTACGGCTGTTGACTTAAGACTGTTTCATTTTTTATTGCCTTTTTTGGACGAACTGGGTGGGCCCTTTAATATGTCAGCTCAGTTTTCTGGGCCCTATAACAAACCAGAAATTTTAGGAAGTGCTAAAATTGCCAATGGTTATTTGAAATTAAAAGGAATTCCACATCAATTTGAAAAAATTGAATCCGATATTGTGTTTTCACAATCAAAAATTTTAATTGGTTCTTTAAAGTCTGATTTTGCAGGCGGAAAAATTAAAGGGGATGGGCAAATACTTATTGCAGGGATTCGCAATCTTCCCACAGCTGTGCGTTTGAATTTTCAGAATGTGCAGTTAAATATTCCTGATAAGTTTAGCAGTCAAGGCTATGGTGATTTGTTATTTTCTGGAAGTTGGTTTCCTTTTACCCTTTCAGGATCTTACTTTGTGCAGTCGGGTTTAATCACTAAAGAAATGACTTCGGATAGTGCCACTGGAAATATAAAAATAAATTCATATTTAGCCCAGGTTTTAAAAGAAAAATCTATTGACCCTATAGTTTTAGATTTACAAGTTCTGGTGGATAAAGGAATAGCCATTAAAAATGCTTTGATTGATGGAAAGGTGAATGGCGCTGTACAAGTCAAAGGGGCGCCACGCACTCCGGGGATTTTGGGCAAAATTAATTTCGAGAAAAAAAGCAAAGTCTTTTTTAAAGACTCAGCTTTTGAAGTTCAAACTTCATCGATTCAATTCAATAATTTGTCTGAAATTAATCCAGATCTTTATATTGCTGCCCAGTCCAGAGTGAGCGATTATGATGTGAATTTATTGATACAAGGTCCTGCTCAATCCCCTAATATTCAGCTCTCTAGTCTTCCGCCGTTGGGTGAACAAGATATTATTTCTTTACTTGCTTTGGGTGTGACCTCTTCTAAATTGGATCAAAATATACAGTCCAAACAACAGGCCGAGCAAACAGGTTATATTATTGGTTCAGCCATTTTTTCAGCACAAAATCCTTTAAATAAAACCTTAAAGGAGCGCTTGGGGCTGAATTTACAGTTCAGCACGGGATTTGATTCTACAAAAAATATAAGTGTTCCTAAGGTGACTTTAAGTCGACGTTTGAGCGAAAAAGTCAATGCTTCTGCCAGTCGTACATTGGGTGAGCAAAGTTCATATGAGTTTAAACTGCAATATGCTATAAATTCTAATGTTTCCGCCATCGGAATTTATGAAAGTCGCGACGCCAACGAGGGATCTTCTGTGCAAGCCCAAAATAAAGACACACAGAATATTCTGGGTCTTGATTTAGAATTTAAGACGGAGTTCAAATGATAATTTTAAATTTGAACAAAAAAAGGCCCAAGCCATCGTGTGTATTTAAATCTATTGTTTGGTTATTTGTTTTCACCGTCTATTTTTCAGTTTGTGTTTTTGCACAATCCGACGAAGCACAGATTAAAAAAATTGGCTCGATAGACTTTAATCAAGTGCCCAATGAGATATTTCCAGATGTAAAATCTTACTTCGGTGATCAGTTAAAAGTCAAAGATCCAAGTCCCGCTTTATTGGATGAGGTAGTTCGCTTTTTGCACACAAGAAATCGTGTTGAAAAAGTAAAAATTTTACAAATAAGTGATGGTAGTTATTATGTTCAACTAGAGCAGTCTTTATTGGTCGGGGATTTTAAGTGGCAGGGATTGAATTACTTTTCTAAATCTGAAGCTCGAGAGATGTTTCCAATGAAAAAAGGGGATATTTTTGTTTTAGAAAATCTTATACAAGCGGCAGAAGATCTGCGTTTAAAATATAAAGAGGCTGGATTCCTAAATACAGTGATTGATTTGCAGTCGCCTTCAACCGACAGCATTGCTGAAATTACTATTAAGTTGCAAGAAAACCCCAGAACCTACATTCAACAGATTGAGTTACAAAGCGACAATAGTGATCTTAATAAGAAATTAAATAATACGTTAAAATCATTTATAAAAGAACCCTATTCAGAAGAAAATCTAAAATCCATTAATGAAAGAATAAAGCAGTATTTGCTTAAAAACCGTTTCATACACGCAGAAATCAAGGGCCCGGAAACAATTTTTATAGATGATGAAAAAGGGGCAAGATTAAGTTTTGTTATCGAAAACCCCGATCAGTACGAAATCAATTTTTCAGGAAACGTACAAATATCCTCTTCAAAAATAGAGGATGAATTGGACCTGGATCGTTTTTCTAGTAAGAGCCCTTCATTGATGGCTGAGATCTCTAGCCTTATTCAAAACTACTATATCGCCCAAGGTTTTGCAAATTGTGAAGTCTTGGGTGAAGAAATAAAAGTTCGCAGTCATTTTATTAAGCTGAATTTTGCGATTAAAGAGATGACTTTGGTTAAGGTGCAAAAAATTATTTTTAATGGAAAGTACAGTAAATCTGACAAAGACTATGAAAAACTTTTAAAGGAAAATGCATCAGCACTATTTCAGAAAAATATTTATATAAAATCTGATTTTGACTCGGCTATAGAACAGTTGCAAATTCAATTGCAAAATCAAGGCTACCTTTTAGCAAAAGTTCTTTCAACAAGGACGCAGTACACGCCAGAGAAAAGTAAAGTAAATATATTTGTCAGTCTTGATGAGGGTCCTTTAACTGTAATTAAACATATTCAATTTGTAGGTAATAAAAATATAAGTAATGAGGAGCTGTTGCAATGGTTGGATTTAAAGGAAGGCCAACCCTTACGTTTTAAAAAGCTAGAAATATCTATTGCTCAATTAAAGTCTAAGTACAAAGATAATGGCTTTATTGAAATGCAAATTTTAAATGAAAAACAGAATTTAATTCAATATGACAATTTGAATACCGAAGCTAAGATTTATTTTGAAATCGAAGAAGGTCCTAAAGTCAGGGTTGGGTCTATTGTCATTGATGGGAATAGCTTTACTAAAAGTTCGGTGGTGCTGACCGAATTGGATTTGAAGGTGGGTGATTTGCTGACTCCCACGGTTTTAGAGGAGGCCACATTACGTTTACAAAAAACAGGCTATTTTAATTCCGTAGAAGTTAAAACTTTAGAAGAAAAAACCAATGTTGAATCGAGAACCTTATTAGTGAAGGTGACAGAGCGCGATCCTGGATTATTTAATTTGGGTGCCGGTGCCACCAATGAACGTAATTTGACAGTCAGAGGTTATACAGGTGTGGCTTATCGCAATTTGAATGGGACTGGAAGAGGGATCTCTTTACGCCTGGAAGGAAATTACAATGTTTCTGATATTAAATATTTAGAATCAAAAATCACATTTGGTTATTTAGAGCCCTATCTATTGAATTCACGAGTAAGAGGGCGGGTGAATTTGACTCGCGCCAAAAGTGTTTCAGATTACGATTTACGTCAAGTCACTGAATTGAATCAAATCACATATTCAATAGAAAAAGATTTTACTTTGCATTTGTTAGGTGTGTGGGAAATATGGAGCCTAGCCACAGTCAGTGACTTTGGTATTGATAGCACATATCCTTATCCCCCAAGCACTTTAGATATTGCCACGACAGGACCCACTTTTGATTTAGACTATCGTGACAATCCCTTCAATCCTACTTCGGGAACTTTTTCTAGGCTGAGTATTGAATATTCAGATCCCCAACTAGGTAGCACCGAAACAATAAAATATATCAAAAGTTTAGCCAGTTTTACGCACTATGGAGCTGTTGCACATTGGAAAAAACAACCCGTGGTTTGGGCCAATAATTTACGTTACGGTTATTTAGAAAATTTAAGCACTTTAGCTGATGGAGGAGTTCCCTATGATAAAAAAGGTTTTATTTTAGGAGGACGCTCTACCGTTCGTGGCTACGAAGCAGGAACCTTAGAGTCTTTTCCCAATCGCAATGATTTAGGGAGTGATAAGTATTATCTGCGAACAGAGGCGCAAATGTTTTTATTGAAATCTGAATTGCGCTTTCCCTTGACCGGTAATTTTTCTGGGGCTTTATTTTATGATGGTGGATCTGTAGTTATTTCTGATTTATATTTAAAAGACAGTTATCGTGATTCTTTGGGCTTTGGACTTCGCTATAATACTCCTGTTGGGCCAGTCAGTGCAGAGTTTGCATGGAAGCTAGATCGTCGTGATAAAGAAGAGCCTTGGCGCTTTCACTTATCGATTGGCTCATTTTGAGTGGGTGTATTATTTCAGATTTAAAACGGTCGCTGTGCTTATTGCATTAACAAACAAATAGTGTTTACTTTTGCTGAAGCCAATATAACAACACATTCCTAGTGCAACAAAAATCCAAAGCCAACTTCGGGGAGCAAATTGCATCAACATGCTAAACTCCTTTTTTGTTGCGTTCGTCAAGGTAAAGACAGTAGTAGTCCCAGCCACTGGTCAGCCCTAAAATAACACTGGTCCACAATACAACATAGGCCAGCTGATCGATGTAGGGAATGAGCGAATTCAAAGGCCCCAAGATAAGTATTGGCATGGCACTCATTTGCATCGCTGTTTTCCACTTGCCCATGGGCTTTGCCGCTACAATAATCTGATCCGCGGCTGCAATGGCGCGCAAGGCACCGATCAAAGTGTCCCTGGCAATAACAAACATCAACATCCACATATCAATTTTTTGAAAAGCTAAAAGAATGACCATCACAGAATTGACCATAATTTTGTCAGCCACAGGATCCATAAATTTTCCTGTGGTGCTGACCAGGTCATATTTACGGGCAAAATAGCCATCATAATAGTCCGATATAGATCCTAAGATAAAAAGGAAGGCTGCAATCAAGCGGCCCCAAATGCTGTCGATGTACAAGGCCATAGCGATGAAAGGTACAACGGCCACACGGCTCATGGTTAAGTACAAGGGTAATTTTTTTTGCCAGGCGGTCAGTGTCACAAAAACCTCTTTGCTGATTCAAAATAGAGGTTCTCTTGAGTTCTGTCCAGTGTTGCGATAGTGTCTTGGCCTGTGTTTACTTATTTACATCTAGTGCAATTTTATGAAACGGACATGATGGGCGTGGTTCATCATAGTAATTACTTGCGTTTTTTTGAAGAAGCGCGGGTGGCCTGGGCCCACGAACACGGTTTGATTGACTATCAACGACCCGAGTCAGCCAGTCGTTTTGCAGTGTATGAAACCTTAGTGCGTCATTTGAAGCCTGCTTTTTTTGGTGATACTTTGCACACTGAAGTGCAGGCACGGCGAGAAGGCATAAAGGTGCAATTTCAATACAGGATGTGGTCGGTTTCAAGAGCTGCAGATGCCATAAAAACTCTGGTGAGTGTTGCGCAGACAGTGCATGTTCCCTTGGATGAAAATTTAAAAATCAAACGATTAAGCCCTGAAATGCTTCAGGTTTTAGAAAGGCAGTCATGGACAGAAACTTGGCTTTAGAATTTGTAAGAATCACCGAGGCTGCGGCCTTAGCTTCTGCAAGATGGATGGGGCGTGGTGATGAAAAAGCGGCAGACAAAGCCGCCGTCGATGCTATGCGGAAGGCTTTCGACACTTTGCGCATAGATGGGACTGTGGTTATTGGCGAAGGGGAAAGAGACGAAGCCCCGATGTTGTACATTGGCGAAAAAGTGGGCCAGCGTGGCGAAGATGCTCCGGCTATTGATATTGCCTTGGATCCTTTAGAAGGAACCACCATTTGTGCCACCGGTGGTTTTGGCTCGATATCAGTGATTGCCGTTGCTGAACGAGGTCAGTTTTTGCATGCGCCAGACACTTACATGGACAAGATTGCCTGTGGTCCCGAGGCCAAAGGCAGAATTGATATCGATCTGTCAGCCACAGAAAATATCAATCGAGTGGCTGAGGCTTTACAAAAAACAACCAAAGATATGACTGTGGTGATTTTGAATCGTCCCCGTCATACAGACTTGATCGCAGAAGTTCGTAAAACAGGAGCGCGCATTCACTTGATCGATGACGGAGATGTCTCGGCAGCTATGGCTGCCGCTTGGCCAGAAACCGGTATTGATTTATTGTTGGGTATTGGCGGGGCACCAGAAGGTGTTATTTCCGCAGCGGCCATGCAATGTTTGGGTGGAGACTTTCAAGGTCGGTTGAAATTTCGCAATGAAGAAGAAAGAACTCGCGCCACTAAAATGGGAGTTGTTGGCTTAGATCAAAAAAAATCCATTGATGAATTGGCTAAGGGATCTGTGATGTTTGTGGCCACCGGGGTTACTGATGGTCCGTTTCTTAAAGGAGTCAAGTTTTTACCCCATGGCCAAGGCAAAACATATTCTGTGGTCATGCGTTCAAAAACAGGAACCGTGAGAAATATTGAAGCCTTTCATAATTTCAACAAGAAGATTTTAAATTAAGCATGGCCTTGATCGAGCTGTCCTGTTTTCATTGCAATAATGTTTTGAAATTTTCTGATCGTATTTCTTTGCGTGAAGAATGCCCGCATTGTCGCAATGATGTTCATGTTTGTAAAAATTGTGCCTTCTATGATGCAAAAGTTTACAATGAGTGCAAAGAAAACCAGGCTGAAGTGGTCAAAGAAAAAGAACGATCCAACCGCTGCGAGTATTTTAGTCCTCGTGGCGGCCTGAGTGCGGGGCCTGGTTTGGATAAAGCGGCCCAATTAAGGGCTGCTGCTGAAGCTTTATTTAA
>JBMOJS010000401.1:0-1619 GCA_049315665.1 Pseudobdellovibrionaceae bacterium
CATTTTGCATGTAATTTGTTATTTTATAAAATAACATGTCGGGATGACTGCCACGAGTTCTAACTTTTGGGGGGATTGGGAGGGTGTGAGGAACTACCCATTTGACCTATAATTTGGAAGTCAGTGAATAAATTTATCAACTCCACCACTATTTTTAAGGTTTTAGGCATTATAGGTCCTTCTATTAGACTCATCGCTAACGGTCGGCAGCTTGGCGTTTGTGGCGGCATTTGAAAAACGTGAGCTAAAGCTAAGCACTACTGCTGATAGTAGCACAACAGTTGAATGACTTCCGTCACCCGCCATAACGCCAAACTGCTTGTTGTAAGAAGCCCTATTTCTCCCTGTCAATAAAAACAATGTTATCCGATTCTAATGAGTGCTTTAATAGATAACCATCAATATCGTTTTCAGGAATCAGGTCTCCGCTATCACTAATAATATTGCTTGAATACCACCATCTTGATAAAAGCGAAAATGCTTCTTTGTGAGCTGCATTTCCTCGTTTTGGTTCTAAATACTCCAAAATAACTATGGGTTTCTTTTTTGAGGAAGTCAAAAGATTTTCTGCTCCTTTTATAACTTCATTTTCAAATCCTTCAACGTCAATTTTTATGATGTCTGGATAAATAGAATTATCGGTACAAAAAGTAGATAATGAAATGGAATCTATTTTTTGCATATTGGGTTTTATTGCTTTAAACCAATCTTCGTTTTCAAATTGTGAAATCTGTGTTGAATTATACTCTGAGTGAAGATTGTCAAATTCATAAAAAGCAATAGGGGTGTTCCCCTGAGAAACAGCCTTGTTGAAAATTGTTACATTCGTTATACTCGATACGTTCCTCTTTAAAATATTGAAACTTTTTGAGGACGGTTCAAATGAGTAAACTTTCCCATCTTTTACAATATTAGAAGCTATCAAACTGAAATATCCATAGTGGGCACCTACATCAATAAATGTAGAATCAGAATGAAGATTCTTTATCAGGTATTTTGCTAATCTTATTTCAGAAATATGCGATTTTCCACCTGTTAAAAAAATATCTGTAGAGGCAGGTAAAGCAATTATTATGGGGCTGCCATTGAATAACTTTGTTTTGATGACAATTTCTTTTTTCCTGAAAGGATAAATAAAATCCCTATACATAATTGAAAATATATATTTAACAGGATTGTTGATCATCCTGTTAATCTTATTCTTTTTGGCTATTCTTTCTACAGATGCAAGTGAATTTATCAAATTGTTATTAGTCATTTTGTTAAAATAATTTTTTGTTTATAAGTGGTTCCGTTTTGTTTTTTCAATATTATTAGATAAAGTCCATTAGTCAAGTCGCCAATAAATAGTTGAGTAGTGATAGAATTTATTTTGCCAGATTTAACGATTCGGGCTGACTGGTCAATTACTTCAAAATAAACGTCCTCAAGAGATTCTGATGACATTTCTATTTGGATTATTGAGCTGGCTGGTGTTGTAAGCTCCCCCAAAAATAGTACGTTTTCAAACTACTCCCTAAATCGAAATGCCGACCCTCACAGATCGGCATTTTCTTTTAAAAAGTGTTATTTTCTAAAATAACATGTCGGGAAGACAGGATTCGAACCTGCGACCCCCT
>JBMOJS010000402.1:0-1619 GCA_049315665.1 Pseudobdellovibrionaceae bacterium
GAAGAACTGATCGACAATGGTTTAGGCGATGCTAAAAAATTAGAAAATCTAGATACAGCCACTGCCCAAGGGTATTACTTTCCTTCCAAAAAAAATTACTATGACCGTTCTGTACAGATTCTTATTAAATACAATTTAATCCCTGCGGATATGACGTCCAAAGAGTATCTGCAGCTGCCAGCCCAAACTAGAAAAATAGGGATTGACGAAGTCTTGAATAATCCTCGCTTTACAAAAAACATAGAAATCCTTTCAGCCTTGATGCTTTTAGAAGATCAAATTTTATACAAAATAAAATTTGAAGTGTCTTCGAAAGCCTTTTTCAAAATTACTGAGTTGATGCAAGAAGAGCAAAAATCCACAAAAAGCGATCAACCCAATAAATTTATAAAAATGGCTAAAACAGCAATATCTTTGTTTAAATCGCCGGCCTATTTATTGCCACCCGGATCTTCTAGATACGGTTTGCCAAGCCAACAAGAGGTTGCAAAAATTGATGGCAATATAGACCTAAAATCTAAAATAGACGAGATCAATCAAAATCAAAAAGGGTTTTTACAGAAGATCGATTTATACAGTGATCAAGAAGATCTGAATCAAATTAAAATTACAGAAGACAACTATAATAACCTTGTGACCCGATTTAGATCTTTTTTAACCCTAAATATAGACAAGATAAAATAGGCAATGAAAGCTATTTTATTTAGCTTACTGATGGTTTTGTTTATTTGCGGTGAATTTGCAAGCGCAGATTCTATTGAATTAAAATCAGACCCCAATGAACTCATAGCCAACTTATTTTCTGCCGTCGCCTCTGATAGCCAAAACACTTACTACTTTTTTGCAGATAAAATAACTTCTTGTCAGTCTTTACCCAACCAGCAGATGATGGCTTTTTGTAATAAAGCCGCTCCAGCTGATAGCAGTTTCTTTTTTATTCGAATTTTTTTTATCTTAAACAAACCTTTTGATTTTTTTCAAAGCCCAGAATCGATTTCTATAGAAAATTTTCTACGTTTGTTTCCAAATTTCACTTTGATTGAGCAAAAAAATAGCAATACAGTGATATTGCAAAAACCCATGGCCTGGCTGGTCCGCCAAGTGACCGGAATCGAAAAATTGACATTCACAACCCATTGGTCTTTAACAAAAAATAGGGATGCTGGGGCAAGAGAGACTGTTTATTCAAACAATTACAATGAAATCTTTTTTAAAGGTATTAACAGAAAGAAGTCATCTTTCATTAATTCCTAAAGTTTGTGATGAATATCATACTATTCTATCACGATTTAAAAATTTAACAAAAGTAAAACTTATTATTGCAAGTCCATTGGATGAAAGTTTTGGTCCTTTACTTTTAAATAATCTAAAAAAAGTAACAAATTCAAAAGATATCATTTTAAATATTGCATTTAGTAATAAATTATTAGGTGGATTGGTATTAGAATATAATTCAGTTGCTATTGATGCAAGTGTTTTAAAAGAATTTAGTTTATTTTTTACTCAAATATAACAAAAAATTGGAAATAAATTTTATTTCTTTGCAAAAATTTTTGAAAATTATAAAATACATATGAAAAATGTAAGCCAATTAACGAATTTTGTACAAAATAAGTTAA